>JBEKYF010000038.1:0-34129 GCA_049511255.1 Terriglobales bacterium
CTGAAAATGCTGGATACTCGTATCACGGCGGTGGTGGCCCTCCCTACGATTCACGTCTCGCAACGCAAACCGTAGCAGAGTTCTACCCCCGCCGCTCAAAACCTAATTTGGACAAGAGTGACACGGATCACAAAACCTGCTGTTGGTAAGGACCTTGGTAATCGCGCTGCTCTACTCCCTCATTTAGCGCCAAGGCAGCGTTATGCGGCTCCTGATCATCAAATCTAAATGCATACTTTCGCAAGACTATTTGCTGTGCGGACCAGAGGCTCTTGGAGACTTGCGAGGCTGTGCACTTTTCTGGTCTTTTGCCTCGGCAGCATTCCGCGCGCGCATGCTGGAGCGACGCTGCTTCTGGAAGAGCCGTATAGTTACGATGGCGCGCTTGCCGGAACTGGCCACGCGGCCGTGTATCTGAGCAACGTTTGCGCTGAGTCTCCAGTAGTTCTACGCCGGTGCGCCGTGGACGAATCCGGCGTGGTCCTGAGCCGGTACGACGGTATCGCGGGATACGATTGGATTGCGATCCCTCTCATCCCCTACTTATATGCGGTTGACCGGCCGGAAGCCATCCCACTGTTCGCCGACGCAAAACTGGTTGCTTTTCTCAGAGATCAATACCGTCGCGATCACTTGGAATCGGTTGCCCCCGATCGCCCCGATGGCGGAACGCCCGAGGGAAACTGGTATGAACTGGCCGGAGCATCTTATGACCGGACAATTTACGGATTCGAGATTGAGACCAGCCCGGAACAAGATGCGCTGCTGATCAGCAGGTTCAATGGGCAGCCAAACCGGGAGCGCTATAACTTCGTGAAGAGAAACTGCGCTGATTTTGTGCGCGAGGTAATCAATTTTTATTATCCACACGCGCTGCATCGCAGTGTGGTTGGCGATCTCGGGGTCACGACTCCCAAGCAGATCGCGAAAATGCTGGCGAAATACAGCCGCCAACATCCTGGGTTACAGAGTTCGGGTTTCCTGCTGCCGCAGGTCCCGGGTGCGGTGCGGCGCAGCAAGCCCGTCCACGGAGTATTGGAATCCGCGGTGGCAGCCAAGAAATATATGCTGCCCCTGGTCGCACTGCATCCCTACATCGGTGGCGGGTTGCTCGTCGAGTATTTTGGCCATCGCCGTTTCGATCCGGCACGAAATGCGCTTGTCTTTAATCTTGATTCGGGCGGCCAGTTGGATGCGCCCATGACCCGCGATGATCGTCTTCGCTACCAGAGTCGACTGGACGAACTGAGCCGAACTGGTTCCGGTGGAGACTCCTTGAACGAAGAAAAACACTGGGAGCGCTTGCAAGCGGGCGCCCGGCCTGAACTCGATGCTTCCGGGCGACCTGTCCTGCAGTTGCGGGTTGGCGGAGATTTGGCTCAAGTGGGCATTTCGCGAGCCAACATCTTGAGCGTTTCCGACTCGTCGGAACTGGCGGCGAGACTCTTGGAGGCGCGACTGCGCCAGGAATTGCGACCTGCCACAGCCCGCAAGGTTTCGCCGAGTGACGTGGAAAAGGATCTGACGCTGTTCCAGCAAGTGCTCCGACATCAGTCGAGAGAAGATGCCGTCACCCGGTCCTCCAAGAACGACAGCGGATTTCAAGCCCCGGGCTTGCAGTAGCCTTCCTTGTTTTTGGGCTCCGCGGTTTTGGGGCTCCGATTCTTTTCGCACCAGACTTTTCGCACCAGACAATGGACAGTACGTTACGCATTCATCATCAACTATTGGTGTGGCGGGGATAGTCGCGAACGGATCAAGGATTCCACCTGAGTCCAAACCTTGGGATCGCACTCAATTTCGGTGTGAGACTTCATGAAGAGACGGTCGTACCAGGGATACTGCTTGCATTCGATCGGATTCGCTCGGTAGTCGAAGCGGAAATTTCCGATGATGTGGGTGCGTGCCGGATCGGCGGCGCGGATCTGGGGTTGGCCGTGGAGAAAGCCATCCAGTTGATAGAAATTTGCGGCTTCGGCTACGTTAGCGGGAATGACCTTATCATTCTCGCCGGGCTTGGAGATACTGTCCACCTGAACGGTGAGCAACACCGGAATACCTTCTCTACCTAGTTCTCGCGCCAGCGTAACGGCCTCGGAAGCTCCCCAGCTGTGCCCGTATAGGATGATGCGGGCGTTACGCTTCTCTTCGACCGACAGTGTACCGTTGCGATCGGTGTCCACAAATCGAACGATTTTCGCGTGGGCTTTTTCCCGTAGATGATTCTCAAGAACCTCCACATACACGCCCGCTGGGTAATCCTGGCGGAGATGCGCAGCGACTTGGACCGCGCTGTGGACCATGTCATCGTGCCTGACCAATCCGCCGACGAAACCGATGACGATGAATGGCGTCGTCGTAACCACGTCGGGCGCACTGAGAGGGCGTGCGGAGTCGGCGTGAGTGGGGGCAGGGATGAGGCAAAGAGTAAACGAAAGGCAACGGATTGAAGTGAGAATATAGTGACGCACAACCTAGTCAATCATAACAACAAAAAGGACGGCTTGGTTATCGCTCCCGTCTCGCCCGATCGGCCGGGCGGGGCGTCCGGTTCTCCACAACGCGGCGAACTTTCCATTTCCACCCGCTCTGAAATGCTAAGATTTCGGGCATGCCTCTGCGCAGCAAACTCAAGAAGGTTACGCACGCATCGGGAAGGCCAGCGACGGGAAAAGCTCGCGGGCGTAAGGGCGATCCGCACGCCGCGGCGGAACTGGTCGTCATTACCGGCATGAGCGGGTCGGGGAAGGCTTCGGCGCTGAAGGCCTTCGAAGATCTTGGCTACTATTGCGTGGACAATCTGCCGGTGGAGCTGATTCCGCGCTTTGCCGAACTGGCGTTGCAGTCGGGAGAGATTCCGCGCACGGCGCTGGTGGTGGATGTGCGCGAGGGTTCGCAACTGGAGAAGCTGCCGGCGATTCTGAAGTCGGTGAAGCGGATGATACCGACGCGGGTGATTTATCTGGAAGCGAGCGATGCCGCGTTGCTGCGGCGCTTCAGCGAGACGCGGCGGCCGCATCCGCTGGGGACGGGCACAACGGTTCGGGCATCGCTCGAGGCAGAGCGGCGGCATCTGCGGGCGATTCGCAAGATTGCCGACCTGGTCATCGACACTTCCAAATTCAATGTTCATGAACTGCGGGCGCACTTGACCGACCGCTTCAAACAGCAGGCGGGGAGCGCGCAGACGATTCTGGTCTCGTGCGTGAGTTTCGGATACAAACACGGCTTGCCTGAGGATGCCGACCTGGTGTTTGATGTGCGCTTTCTGCCCAATCCTCATTTCGTGCCGGAGTTTCGCGGGCTGACGGGAAGCGATCCCCGGGTCGCGAAATACATCCGGTCGTTTCCGCAGACGCGGGAGTTTATCAACCGCATCTCAGAACTGCTGATCTACCTGTTGCCGCACTACATTCGCGAGGGCAAGAGTTACCTGACCATCAGCTTCGGATGCACGGGCGGACAGCACCGCTCGGTGATGATTGCCGAAGATGTCAGCAAGCGACTGAAGAAAGCGGGGTACAAAGTGAAGGTCGTGCATCGGGACAGTCCGAAGTAGGTGTTGGCTGAAGTTGTGTGGCGACCGGGCGGCGCCCCGGTCCAGCGGGGCAGCCCCGCTTCCACACAATCTCTACCCGGAATCACATGTAGAATTGAGCCTTACACGCATGGCAACCTCCACAGTGGCGGGCGCGAAGAGTGAAGGAACAGCGGCAAAGCCCCGTCCGCCCCGTCCCATCACCCGCCTGTTGCGCTACGTTCTGCCTTACTGGTGGCCGTTTCTGGCTTCGGTGGCGCTGATGGCGCTCGTGGGGCTGCTCGATGCCGGGCGGGTTCTGCTGATCGGCCCGATTTTTGATCGCGTATTGAATCCCGGATCCCAGGGAAGAACGATCCCGCTGTTCAAGCTGCCGGGCACCGAGCGCTTTCTCAACCTCCAGCAACTGGTTCCGTCGCACTTTCAAAATCCATGGACGGTGGTGGCCTTTGCGCTGGTGGCAGCGACGGTATTGAAGGGCATCTTCGACTACTCCGGAACTTACCTCGTGAACTACGCGGGTCTTGGGATGATCACGGACCTGCGGGACGATTTGTATAACGCCATCCTGCGGAGTTCGGCGGCATTTTTCACGAAACACACGACGGGCACGTTGCTCTCGACGATGGTCAACGATATCGAGAAGGTGCAATCGGCGATGTCCAGCGTGCTGGCGGAATTCCTGCAGCAGTTTTTTACATTTGTGTTTACTGCGGCGGTGGTGGTTTTGTTGGGAGGAAAGCTGGCATGGGTGCTGTTGCTGTTCGTTCCGGTGATTTTGTACTCATCGAGAAAAATCGGCCGGCAAGTACGCAGCAAGACGCGGGGCGGACAGGACAAGCTGGCCGAGATCCAGAACATTCTGCACGAAACGATTACGGGCAACCGAATTGTGAAGGCGTTTGGCATGGAGAATTGGGAAGTGGAGCGCTTCCGCGCCGCGGCGCGACGGCTGTTCCGGGCGAATCTTCGGGTGGTGGCGGCGTTCGCGATCAGCTCTCCGCTGATGGACATTCTCGGCTCGATTGCCATTGCGCTGCTGCTGCTTATGGGCCGGGACCAGATCAACCGGCACGTTTTTACGGCGGGAACATTTCTGGCCTTCATCGTGGCGGTGTTCAAGCTCTACGACCCGGTGCGCAAGTTCGCGCTGTTCAACAACAATTTTCAGCAGGCGGTGGGAGCCTCGTCGGAAATTTTCCGCTTCATGGATATGGAAGATGAAGTGCGCGAGAAGCCGGGAGCGAAGCGCATGGGGAAGTTTGCGCGGGCGATCCGGTTTGCGGACGTGTCTTTTTCTTATTCCAACGAAAACGCAGACGAGTCGCCGCTGGTGCTGCATGACATCAATCTGGAAGTTAAGGCGGGCGAGGTGCTGGCGGTGGTGGGATCGAGCGGCGCGGGCAAGAGCACGCTGGTGCACCTGATCCCGCGCTTCTTTGACGTCAGCAGCGGGCAGATTCTGATTGACGACAACGATGTGCGGGATGTGACGCTGGAATCTCTGCGCTCGCAGATCGGCATTGTCACGCAGGAGACGGTCTTGTTCAACGATACGGTGAGGAACAATATCGCCTACGGCCAGCCGCATGTGTCGCAGAAGCGGGTAGAAGAAGCGGCGCGCGCGGCGCGCGCGTATGAATTTATTCGCGGGCTTCCGGAAGGGTACAACACGATGATCGGGGAGCGCGGGGTGCGGCTTTCGGGCGGGGAGCGGCAGCGCATCGCGATTGCGCGGGCGATCCTGAAGAATGCGCCGATTCTGATTCTGGACGAGGCAACGTCGGCGCTGGACAGCGAGTCGGAGTCGCTGGTGCAATCGGCGCTGCAAAATCTAATGAGTGGGCGTACTGTGTTTGTGATTGCGCACCGGCTCTCGACCGTCCGGCGCGCGGATCGCATCGTGGTCCTCGAAAACGGCACGATCGGCGACATTGGCGCGCATGAAGAGCTGATGCAAAAGTTGGGCACGTACCGGCGGCTTTACCAATTGCAGTTTGCCGAAGCCGACGCGCCGCGGGCCGGAGTTGTGCCGCAATAAATTTGCGCCGCAGTAGTTTCGATTCAACAAGGGAACCAGTTCATGCCACTTCGTTCCATGACGGGATTTGCGCAGGTCAAAGGGCAGGTCAACGCTCAGTTGGCGTTTGCGCTATCGCTGAAATCGGTGAATCATCGTTTTCTGGATCTTCACTTCCGGCTGCCGTCCGATACCGATTCGCTGGAGATGAAGCTGCGCCGGATTCTGAAAGAGAAACTGGCTCGCGGCCACGTGGAAGTGATCCTGAACCTGGAGCGCTCGGGCACGAACGGGGTCGCGCTCAACCGGCAACTGATTGCCGGCTACGTGCAGGCGTTCCGCGCGGCGGCCGATGAATTTGGGGTCGGGGGTGAGCCCGATCTGAACGTGGTTCTGAGAATGCCGGGCGCGATGGATGCGGGAGCCGAGAAATCGGGAGACGAACTGGACACGGCGGTGATGGCGCAAGTGGAAGAAGCGCTTTCCCGGCTCAATGAGATGCGCGAAGAAGAAGGCCGGAGCATCGGCAGGGAGTTGCGCGCTCGCATGGCGAGTCTGGAAAAAGCGGCGTCGGGTGTGGAAGCCCATCGCAGCACCATTCTGCGCAGCTACTCGGAACGGCTGCAGTCGCGGATGATGGAGTTGCTCGGCGCGCAGGTGGAGAAAGAAAGGATCCTGCAGGAAGTGGCGGTGCTGGTCGATCGCAGCGACATCCAGGAAGAACTGGTGCGGCTGAATGCGCACGTCAAACATTTTCTCGGATTGCTCGACCAGGGCGGCGAGGTGGGCAAGAAGATGGACTTCCTGCTGCAGGAAATGAACCGCGAGGCGAACACGCTGCTTTCGAAGACCTCGGGCTTGGCGGGCGAGGCTTTGAAGATTACCGAGATGGGCCTGCTGATGAAGTCGGAGATCGAAAAATCGCGGGAGCAGGTGCAGAATCTGGAATGACCATCGTCTACATTGTTTCTGCGCCATCGGGCTCGGGCAAATCCACGCTGGTGAACGAACTGTTCAAGATGGTTCGTCACCTGGACTTCTCGATCTCGTACACTACGCGACCGCCGCGCGGAAGCGAACAGAATGGCAAGGAATATTTCTTCGTCTCGCGAAAAGAATTTGAAGCCATGATCGCGGCCGATGAGTTTCTGGAGTACGCCGATGTGTTTGGAAACTATTACGGCACCGCACGGCGGTTTCTATGCGAGGCCGAGGCACGCGGTAACGACCTGCTGCTCGACATCGATGTGCAGGGGGCGGAACAAATCAAGCAGAAGATTCCGGACGCGGTGAGCATCTTTATTCTTCCCCCGGACCGCGAGAAGCTGGAATGGCGGCTGCGGAACCGGGGGCTGGATTCGGAGGCAGTAATTCGTCGCCGGTTGGACACGGCCCGACGGGAGATTGAGAATTACTCGAAATACGACTATATATTAATAAATAACCTGCTTGAGCAATCCGCGGACGAACTAAAGGACATAGTGTTGGCGGAGCGGTTGCTGCGAAGCGGGGCGAAACCTTCCGGGGAAGAAGCGCGGCGAGTGGAGATCGCGCAAGCTTGCCGGTTGGAACAGGCGCGCGAGCGGGTGCAGCCGATTCTGGCTTCGTTTGACCCGCAGGCGGTAAAGGGCACATGAAGTTCTAGGGAGAGAGTATGAAGCTGGTAGAAGGATTCGACAGCAACTACCGTTACATTCTGGTGGCGGCGCGGCGGGCACGGCAACTGCAAGGCGGCGCGCCGCCGGTGATCGATACCGGATCGCGCAAACCCTGCCGCATCGCGCAGGATGAAATCAAGGCCGGCAAAGTGAAATGGCTGATCCCGGAGGTTCCGAAGTTGCCGGTGGTGGCCGCGAGCGAGACTCTGAACAAGGTGTTCGCCGAAGAAGCGTAGACATCGCTCGCTCCGATTTCGTGTAGAGACGGGGTTTGCCCCGTCTCCGCCGAGGGCCAGACGCCGTCCGGGTGGTTTGAATCTCGCGCCCGGTGGCGGCATCAATTCTGTAGGCGGGGCTGGATGTTGAATCTGTGGCCGCCGTCTTCCTGTTATGAAAATTGCGCTGGGCGTGTCCGGTGGGATTGCAGCTTATAAGGCGGCGGAAATCGTGCGCCTTTTGCAGGACCGCGGCATTCGTGTGCAAGTTGTGATGACGGCTGCAGCGCAGGAATTCGTTCGTCCACTGACGTTCGCGGCGCTCTCCGGAGAAAAAGTGATCACCGATATGTTCGGGTCGGGGTCGGGAGACGGGCAGGCGAATGTCGAGTCGGCGATCGAGCACATTGCCATTGCGCAGGCGATTGATGCGCTGCTGGTGGCGCCGGCAACGGCGGATGTGCTGGCGCGCTTCGCGCGGGGGATTGCGAACGACTTTCTGAGCACTCTTTATCTTGCGACCACTGCTCCGGTCGTCGTGGCTCCGGCGATGAACGTCAACATGTGGAATCACGTGGCCACGCAGGCGAATCTGGAAATCCTGCGCCAGCGCGGCGTTCGCATTGTTGAGCCCGGCAAGGGCTATCTGGCATGCGGGATGACCGGCGCGGGGCGACTGGCGGAGAACGAAACGATTGTGGCGGCAGTGATGGAAGCGCTCGGCGCCTCACAAGATCTGGCGGGCGAAACGGTTCTGGTGACGGCGGGGCCGACGCGGGAGAAGATCGATCCGGTGCGGTATTTGACGAACCGATCGAGCGGGCGCATGGGCTATGCCATTGCGGAAGCGGCGTTGCGGCGCGGAGCACGCGTGCTGCTGGTGAGCGGGCCGACGGCGCTTGCCGCTCCGGGCGCGGCGGAACTGACGCCGGTGGAGACAGCGGAAGAGATGCTGGCGGCAGTTTTGAAATTTCTGCCCGAGAGCACGGTGGTGATCAAGACGGCGGCCGTGGCGGATTTCCGGCCGAAAGCGGCGGCGGGGCAGAAGATCAAGCGCAAGGGCGAGATGGCGCTGGAACTGGAACCGACGGCGGATATTCTGGCGGAGGTGGCGCGCCGGAAGACTACGCAGATCGTCGTGGGATTTGCGGCCGAGACGGAGAACGCGCTGGAAAACGCGCGCAAGAAGCTGGCGTCGAAGTCGCTCGACGCGATCGTCGTCAATGATGTTTCGCGCGAAGGCGTTGGTTTCGATTCCGACCGTAACGCGGTCACGATCATCTCTCCGAGCGAAGTGATCGAGGTTCCCGAGACCTCGAAATGGGAAGTGGCTCATCGCGTCCTGGACCAGGTAGTGAAGCTACGGAAGCGCAGCGGCGTGGCGTCCCGGTAACGAACCTTATTCACCACAGAGACACAGAGTCACGGAAAAATCACAAGCGAATGCCTTTGCTTTCTCTGTGACTTGTGTCTCTCTGTGGCGGAAAGTTGTTATCCTTATCCGCAATGCCCCGCACTCTCGATCCTGAACTTCGCCGCGCACTTGCCGCGCGCATTCGCTACTACAACGAAATGGGGATTTACGACTTTTACCGGCAGCCTCTGTCGGACCGCGCGGGGGAAGTTGCGGCGCCGGTTGCAGTGGACGAAGAAGACGTCATTGTTTCCGAGCACACACTTGAGCCAGGAGAAGAAATGAGTCCACGGAAGGCCGCAGCGGTTGCAATGCCGGTTGCGATTGAGCGTGAAGAAAATATTTTTGAGGCGATCGCACTGAAGCCCGAGCAGAGCGTGAGCGATCCGGTGAAGGCGCTGAAGATCATTCGCGAAGACCTGGGCGACTGTACGCGCTGTGTGCTCCATAAGCAGGGACGGAAGCAGATTGTGTTTGGCGTCGGAAATCCGAAGGCCGAGCTAATGTTCGTGGGCGAAGGGCCGGGCGCCGATGAAGACGCGCAGGGCGAGCCCTTCGTGGGACGCGCCGGGCAACTGCTCAACAACATGATCAAAGCGATGGGAATCGAGCGCGAGCAAGTGTATATCGCGAACATCGTGAAGTGCCGCCCACCGGGCAATCGCACGCCGGAGCGCGAGGAGTGCGCGACCTGCTCTCCGTTTCTGATGCGGCAGATCGCGGTGATCAAGCCGAAGGTGATCGTGGCGCTCGGAGCGGTGGCGGCGAAGACGCTGCTGGCGATGAGTGCATCGATGATGCAGCTGCGCGGGCGCTTTTACGACTTCAGGCCGGCAGGAGTGCGGAGCAACGATTCCAATTGGGATGGATGCAAGCTGGCGGTCACCTACCATCCCGCGTTTCTGCTGCGCGATCCGCGGCAGAAGGGCGAAGCGTGGAAGGATTTGCAGATGGTGATGAAAGAGCTGGGGCTGAAAGCGCCAAAATCAAACACGTAGGGACAGACGCCCAGCCGGACGATTCCTCATACACAATTAGACCCCGTGGTGCGAGGATACTCTAGCGCGTGCCGGCAAGTTCGGCATCATAAGCAACCTTGCGAGGCCGAATCCCCCTGCCGATGCCGCTACTCTCCGCGATTCTCAGATCGTAGTCGTTCTGGAGATTGAGCCAAAACTGCGCGGGCAGACCGAAGTACTTCCCCAGGCGAATGGCAGTCTCAGCACTGATGGCCCGGTCTCCCCGGACAACTTCATAGATGCCGGGAAAATTGAGGGCCTTCGCCAGTGCATAGGCACTCACGCCCATGGGCTCCATGAACTCGGTCTTGAGAATTTCTCCCGGATGAACCGCAAACACCTTCCTCGATTTGGCCATGCTTCTTAGTGTACTTCGGAAATGCGGTAGGATTTGATCAGTCCCCTACATGCCCCTCTTCTGCGACGTTGCTCTCGCTGTGCCGCTCGATATGGTGTTTACCTACTCCATCCCTGCGGGCATGGAGCCGGTGGTGGGCGGGCGGGTGCTGGTGCCGTTCCGGCAGCAACGGCTGTCGGGGATAGTGGTTGAGCTGCATGACCGTCCGCCGCAGGCCAAGACGGAGCAGGTAAAGACCAAGAAAGTTATCGAAGCGCTCGATCTCTCTCCGGTTCTCGATGAACAACTGCTGAAACTTGGGAAGTGGATTGCCGGTTACTATCTCGCGCCGGTCGGCGAAGTGTTTCGCACCATGCTGCCGCTCTCCGCCGAGTTCAAGCGGGCGGTCGCTTATCGCATCACCGATGAGGGGCGGATGGCGCTGCATCTGGCGGGGATGTCGGGGTCTCCGGCGCGGTCGAAGCGGACACCGGAACAGCAACTGGTCGAGTTTCGCGTGCTCGATTATCTGGCCGAGCGGGAGAGCGTGCGCGAAGAGAGATTGCGCGGGGCGACGCGGGTTTCGAAAGCGCTGCTGAACGGGATGGTGCGGAAGAAGTGGATTGCGCGGGAGGATGTGTCGGCGGCGCGGGATGCGGGGCGCTTGGTGAAGGTGGCGGTACTGCTGGCGGCCGAGGAGCGGGCGGAGGCTTCGCCTCCGCTGGACGGGCGAGGCGCCCGTCCCCACACGAGCCCGAAGAAACCCAACGAGAACCAACGCATTTTGATTGAGACGCTGGCGGCTTCTGGCGGGCGCTTGCCATTGGAGGTCCTGCGCGGGTTGGATGTTCCGCGCACTACGCTCGGCACGCTGGTGCGGCGTGGGTTGATTGAGCTGGTGGATGAAGCGCAGGACTTCACGGTTTCAGTTTCAAAGCTCAAACCTCGGCAGTCCCCCTTTGAGTTCGAGTTCAGCGCGGCGCAGAAAGAAGCGCTGGGCAAGATTGGCGCGGCCGTTGCCTCGCGAAAGTTCGGCGGTCTGCTGCTGCACGGCATCACGGGATCGGGAAAGACCGCGGTGTATCTGGCCTGTATGCGGCAGGTGCTGGAGCAGGGACGGTCGTCGATCTTGCTGGTTCCTGAAATTGGGCTGACTCCGGCGGTGGCGGCGGATCTGCACCAGGTGTTCGGCGATGAAGTTGCAATCCTGCATTCGGGGCTGTCGAATGCGGAGCGGGCGGAGCAGTGGCATCGCATACGGCGAGGCGAGGCGCGGGTGGTGGCGGGAACGCGGTCGGCGGTGTTCGCTCCGGTGGGCGACCTGGCGCTGATCATCGTCGATGAAGAGCAGGATTCGTCTTACAAGCAAGAGGAGACGCCGCGCTATCACGCGCGCGATGTGGCCGTGATGCGGGCAAAAATGACGGGAGCTGTCGTCGTTTTGGGGTCGGCTACGCCGTCGCTCGAGTCGTATTACAACGCTAAGAAGAACAAGTATGCGCTGGTGGAGTTGCCCGACCGGGTGGAGATGCGTCCGCTGCCGGAAGTCGAGATTGTCGACATGCGGCAGGAATTTCAGGAGACCGGCCAGGAGCAGGTGATCTCGCGCAAACTGGCGGAGGAAATCCGCGAGCGGCTGGGAAAAAAAGAGCAAGTCATGGTGCTGCTCAACCGCCGCGGATATTCTCCGGTGGTGTTGTGCCGCGCGTGCGGCAAGACGCTGCAGTGCAAGAACTGCGCTGTCTCCATGACCCACCACAAGCGCGAGCGCAAGATGGAATGCCATTATTGCGGGCATGTCGAGCGCATCCCCGACAAGTGCGGGCATTGCGGCAGCGAGTATGTGTACTTTGTCGGGACGGGATCGGAGAAGCTGGAAGAGTTGCTGCACGGCATGTTCCCGCAGGCGCGGATCGGGCGGCTGGATCGCGATACGGTGCGCGGGCGGGAAGATTTCGAGCATGCGCTGAACGCGCTGAATGAGGGCGCGCTCGACATGCTGGTCGGCACGCAAATGATTGCGAAAGGGCATGACATCCACGGCGTGACCCTGGTCGGCGTCGTCGGGGCGGACATGGCGCTGGGGTTGCCGGATTTTCGCGCGGCGGAGAGAACCTTTCAGCTATTGACCCAGGTCGCCGGTCGCGCTGGACGCGGACAGTCTCCGGGGAAGGTTGTGCTGCAGACTTATTTTCAGGATCACTACGCGGTGCAGTTTGCGGCGCGGCATGACTTTGCCGGGTTCTACGAAAAAGAGCTGCAATTTCGCGCCTGGATGCACTATCCGCCGTACAGCGCGATTGCGAATGTGCTGATTCGCAGCGAGAAACTGGATGAGGCGCTGACGTGGGCGGGCGAACTCGGGCGCTGGTTTGAAAAGACGCGGCACGAGGGCATACGCGTGCTGGGACCGGCAGCGGCGCCGATCACGCGGTTGAAGCGCGATTACCGCTATCACTTCATTCTGAAGTCTCCCAGCCGCGAGAAGATGAACGCGCTTTTGCGGGCGATGCTGGCGGAAGCGGCGGCGCGAAAGATTCCGCGAACGCAGGTGATTGTGGATGTGGATGCGTTGTGGTTGATGTGAGGCACACCCCGCCGAGGGCGATCGCGCCGCCAACCAGAGAGATCAGCTTCGGCATCTCGCCTAGCCAGATCCATGCAATGCCAATGGCCACGATCGGAATCAGGTAGAGCAGCGTCACAGTGCGTCCGGCGGCGCCGTGCGAAAGCACGTAGGCCCAGGCAACATAGGCGAGCGCTCCCGGAAAGATACCCAGATAAATGACCGCCAGCGTCGCCGAGGCGGGAGCGGCGCGCAGGGTGTGCATCAGCCCGTTACCGAAGGGCAGCATCAGCGCGGTTCCGAACCAGATCGAGTAAGCGGTAAATTCCAGCGCGCTGTACCTGCCCAGATAGTGCTTCTGCAGAATCATGTAGAGCGCGGACGTAACCGCGGCGGCAAGAATGATCAGCGCTTGCGGCGAGAGGCGGATGCCTTCGCCTTCTCCGCTCGAAATCAGCGCGACTCCCGCGAAGCTCACGAACACGCCACACCATCCGATCGCAGTCAGTTTCTCGTGCAGCCAGAATCGGGCCGCCAGCACGGTCCAGATCGGCACGGAGGCAATCAGCAGGCTGGCTGCGCCCGCGGTTACGCGAGTCTCTCCGTAATTGAGTGCCAGGTTGTAAAAGGTGATTCCGACAGCGCCGGTCAGGGCCAGCCCGGGAACGTCACGCAATTGCGGACGGCGGAAGTGTGCGATGCCGGCGTAGATGGCGAGCACCAGAGAGGCGATCAGAAAACGCAGGATGGCGAGATTCGCGGGCGAATAAGCGCGCAGGCCGGCCCGAATGCCGGCAAAGGCGGAGGCCCAGATCACGAGGGCGAACGCAAGCGCGACCAGCGTGCGAGACGTAAAGCGTGGCATCTAGAGGCCTCCTTCCAGTAGGAATTTCTGTTGATAAATTTCTGCTTACGCAGAGAGTGGCGACGGATTCACGGGTTACCAGGTAAGGCTCACCAGGTGTCGCCGCCACGTTCAGGAGGCCACGCGGCAAACTGCCTGCGGAGCAAGGCAATCTGGCCGGCATGGTAGCTGTTGTGCGCGGCAATTTGCCACAGGACGGCATGCACAGTCGACTCGCACCGAGACTGGGCTGGGCCCAACATCTGAACTCTTCGCTCAAGAGCCGCCGCATCGGATTCCGCCAGTCGGGCAAGCCGGGCGAGCAAAACGGTGAAACGGCGAGTCGTGGCCTGCCACAGCTCATTGGCCGCGCGACGGTCGACGGCTGGACCCGGATGCGCCGGCCAGCTTTCGATCGCCTTGTCCGGGTAAGGACGATTCTCCCCCGCGACTTTGCCGAGGTCGTAGTCCATCCAGTAGTTCATGTGCTCCACGATCTGCCAGATGGAGTGCGGGTAGCCCGCCACGGTCCGGGCTGCCAGTGCCGACGAAATGTCTTCGATGCAAGCGACCGGATCCACATGGGCGCCTTTGCCGTACACGAGTCCGTGCAGTGTAGTGTCGCCCATACGTTCCATCCTTTCTCCAAAACTTGGAATGTGTAGAGACGGGGCTTACCCCGTATAAGATTGCTGAGACGCGGCAAGCCGCGTCTCTACGGGAAAATGATCGAACTGAAAGAGTCGCCAGCAGGAACGACGTTCGTGGTCAAAGTCCACCCGCGCGCCAAGAAGAACGCCATTACCGGCGAAGTAGGTGAAGCGCTGAAACTCGCGCTTACCGCCCCTCCGGTCGACGGCAAAGCCAACGACGCGTGCATAGATTTTTTCGCGAAACTTTTGAAGGTACCTCGTTCCTCCGTTATTATTGCAGCCGGCCAGAGCCGCCGCAACAAAGTGATCCGTGTGGCCGGCTTGTCGGCCGAGGAAGTCCGGCGGCGTTTGAAAATCTGACGTCGCCATCAGGAGCCGCACTATCTGGAGCACGCTTTTCAGGAGTAATGATTGACCCTTTCCGAACGCTTCCACGAGATCCGCACCGGCTTCGAACGGCCCTTCTGGATCGCGAACATCACCGAAATATTCGAACGTCTTTCCTACTACGGCGCTTTTGCTTCCCTTGCCCTGTATCTGCAGGAGAAGCTGAATTTCTCGACCGAGCAAACCGGGACTCTGACTGGCTTGTTCGGTGGCATGGTATGGTTTCTCGCCATCTTCGGGGGAGCCGCCGCCGACCGCTTGGGCTTTCGCCGCGCGCTTTCGATCGCCTACCTCATCCTGGCCGCGGCCTATTTCCTGATCGGATCGATCGGAGCCTCCTGGCTGGCGCCCGTTCGCAACGCCGTGCCCCTGGGGTTGTTTGTCGGCTGCATTTTGATTCTTCCCGCTCTGGGCGTGGCCTTGGTAAAGCCTTGCGTGGTTGGCACGACGGCCCGCGCTTCCAAGGAGAATGTTCGCTCCATCGGCTACTCGATTTATTACACCATGGTCAACATCGGCGGAGCCCTGGGCCCTTATTTCGCGTCCTGGGCCCACCGCCACCTGGGTGTCGAAAATGTGTACCGCGTGGCGGCGCTCAGCGTCTTCGCGATGTTCTTCGTGGTCCTATTCTTCTTCCGGGAACCACGGAAGGCCGGGGATGCGCCTCCGCCTTCGATCGCGACCGTCGCGCGGAACTTCTGCGTCGTGGTGGGCAATTACCGGCTGGTCCTACCGGTATTGCTGATCGCCTTGTTGCTCCGCGTCGGGTTATGGATATATCCCAGATACACCGCGCCTTGGTGGATCTGGTGCGGGCTCCTGGTTCTCGTGCTCGCAGGTATCAGCCGCTTCATGTGGTTCCTGGCGCTTTTCACCGGCTATTGGGTTGTGTTCTGGCAGCAGTACATCAGCCTGCCCGGCTACATTCACGGCTACATCAACGCGAATGCCGACGCCGAGATCGTTCTGGTGACCGACGGCTTGACCGTGATTACTCTCACGCTCGTAGTCAATTTCCTGACCCGCAAGCTCCCCGCGTTTCAAGCCGTCATTCTGGGGACGGTGATTACGTCCGCTTCGTGGTTGATCCTCGCCTTGCGACCGACGATCTGGGGCGCGGTGCTTTCGCTGTTTGTGCTGGCGCTCGGTGAGATCATCCAGGCGCCGCGCTATTACGAATATATTTCGCGGCTCGCCCCTCCGGGGCAACAGGGGACGTACATGGGCTTTGCCTTCCTGCCCATCGGAATCGGCTCGCTGATCGGAGGCTGGTTTGGCGGCACGCTGGTTCACCACTTCGGAGAAGTCACGCATCAACCGGCACGGATCTGGTGGAGCGTGACTGCGGTCGGCATGGCCACCGCGGCGGCGCTTTGGATTTATGACAAGACGTTGAGAACGAGCAACGCAGCGGGTGCCCCATCCTAACGTCGTGCTCTTCGACGTTAGGGTGGGGCAGTTGACGTTAGTGTGGAACCGCGGTTCGCATCAGGGCATGCCTTCAGGCGCTGGATCTTGGAATTCAAGTTTCACCACGGGCGCGGCCGCGACCAGAGCACTGTGACGCTAGATCACGGCATTCGCTTGGCGCTCCTTTTATCATGAGCACTCCTCCGCAAACTGACAAGCGGAGACGCGCGTTGCTAATGAGGAGAACATGTCCAACAGCAAAGTCACGCCCGACTACATCGCAGACCACATCCGGCGCGTGCTGAAGGATGGCGGGTCGGCGCCGCACTCGGAAGACGTGCAACGCTTTTTCAAGGAAGAAGTACGATCGCGCGGCTGGTACACGGCCGAACTAAGAAAATTTGCCGTGCGGTTCCGGCGCAGCATCGCCCGCGAACGGGGAATGGATTTCGTGGTGCAGGTCGCGGACAATCTTTTCTCCGGCCAGATTCTTGAAGAGAAGGCGCTTGCTGTTCTCCTGCTCGAAAAACAGACAAAGAATTTCGGCGACAACGCATTCCAGCTTTTTGCCTCCTGGCTCGACCGCGTAACCAGTTGGGCCGATCACGACGCATTGGTGCATTATCTGCTGGCGCCGATGGTGGCCGCCGACCCTGCCCGCTGCCGCGAAATTTTCCTCTGGGCGAAGTCGCCGAATCGTTGGCGGCGGCGCGCGGCATGTGTGGCACTGATCCGGGGAGCGCGCCAGCGGCAGTTCTTTGAACAGATCGTGCGACTTTCGAATCAATTACTGAATGACGAAGACGACATGGTGCAGAAGGGATTGGGCTGGCTCTTGCGCGAGACGGCCAAGGCCAATCCGGCGCGCACAGTGCCGTACTTGAGGAAGATCCGAAAAAAACGCACCGCGACTACTACATCGTCCAGTTAGTTATTTATAGCATTGAGAGTGTACATATAATATCGCCAGTACAAAGTGTTCCACGTGAAACATTCATCACCTAACGTCTCACCCCGCCGCACCGCCTGTTAGAATCAACTTATCTTCATGGAAGCTGCTCGCATCCGCAATTTTGCGATTATTGCGCATATTGACCACGGGAAATCCACGCTCGCCGACCGCCTGCTGGAGCTGACCGGGTCGCTCGCCATGCGCGAAATGCAGGAGCAGGTCCTCGACTCGATGGACCTGGAGCGCGAGCGCGGCATCACGATCAAGGCTCATGCCGTCCGCATGTTATACCCCGCGCAGGATGGGCAGATTTACCAGCTCAACTTGATCGATACGCCGGGGCACGTGGATTTTTCCTACGAGGTCTCGCGCTCGCTCGCCGCCTGTGAAGGCGCGCTGCTGGTGGTGGACGCGTCGCAGGGGGTGGAAGCGCAGACGCTGGCCAACTCGTATCTCGCGATCAATCATGGCCTCGAAATTATTCCGGTGATCAACAAAATCGATTTACAGAGCGCCGATGTTGAGCGCACGAAGGAGATGATCGAGAGCGCCGTGGGACTGGACGCGTCCAATGCATTGCTGATCAGCGCGAAAACCGGGCAGGGTGTGCCGGATGTTCTCGAAGCGATCGTGAAGCGGATTCCGCCGCCCAGAGGCGCGCCGGAGCGGCACCTTCAAGCATTGCTTTTCGATTCCTGGTTCGATCCTTATCGCGGCGTGGTGGTGCTGACGCGTGTCTTCGAGGGCAGGTTGCGCAAGGGCCAGAAGGTCCGGTTATGGTCGAATGGGCACGTTTTTCAGGTGGAAACTCTGGGCGTGCTCACCCCGAAACCGGTGGAGATCGACGAACTGGTCGCGGGCGAAGTTGGGTTCCTGATCGCAGGCATCAAGAACGTTGCGGATACGAAGATTGGGGACACCATTACTGACGATGACCGGCCCGCGCTCCAACCCTTGCCGGGATTTGAAGAAATCAAACCCATGGTTTTCGCGGGACTGTACACGGTGGACGCGCACGAACACACCCAACTGCGCGAGGCTCTCGAAAAATTGCGGCTGAACGATTCATCATTTTTCTTCGAGCCGGAAAGTTCGGTGGCGCTCGGATTCGGCTTCCGGTGCGGATTTCTGGGGCTGCTGCATATGGAGATCATCCAGGAACGGCTGGAGCGCGAGTACAATCTCGACCTCATCACGACGGCGCCGGGAGTGCGCTACCAGATCACCAAGACCGACGGCGAGGTCATCGAGGTGGATAATCCTTCGCGCTGGCCGGATGTAAGCGAGATTGCGAAGGTGGAAGAGCCGGTGATTCTCGCAGTGATTTTGACCAACGAGGAATATGTGGGCGGCATTCTGAAGCTGGTCGAGGAAAAGCGCGGCAAGCAGAAGAGTTTTGAATATGTCAGCTCTTCGCGGGTGATGCTGCAGTACGAGCTGCCGCTGAATGAAATCGTGCTCGATTTCTACGACCGGCTGAAGTCGGTGTCGCGGGGATACGCTTCGCTCGACTATCATCTGTCGGGCAACTGGGTTTCGCCGATGGTGAAACTCGACATCATGGTCGCGGGCGAGCCGGTCGATGCGTTGTCGACCATCATCCATCGCGACTTTGCCTACGACCGCGGGCGGGCGCTGGCGGCGAAGATGAAAGAACTGATCCCGCGCCAGATGTTCGAGGTGGCGATTCAGGCGGCGATCGGGGCGAAGATCATTGCCCGCGAAACCGTACCGGCAATCCGCAAGAACGTAATCGCCAAATGCTACGGCGGCGACATTTCGCGCAAACGCAAGCTGCTGGAAAAACAGAAAGAAGGCAAGAAGCGCATGAAGCGGATCGGGCGGGTGGATATTCCGCAGGAAGCGTTCCTGGCGGTGCTGAAGGTGGGCGAGGGCAGCAGCTAAGGCGCTTCCGAGAACCTGGGGCATGGCTTCAGAATGAAGCCATGCCCTTCCACGCTACTTAATCAGCGTCTCCCTAGCGTATCCCGGCATGAAAGAGATCGTGCTCGGGAGCCTCCTCGTAGGCATGTTCGCCGTGGATGGATTCATCGAGGCCGATTTCCTCGCTGATCTCGCTGACTTTCACCGTCGTGAACATATCGATGATTCGCAACATCGCGTAGGTGAACACGAACGCCCATACCGACGAGAAAGTTACGGCCACGACTTCTTTCAGCAGGAATGTCGGATCGCCGTAGAGCAGTCCGTTCGCGCCGTTCGGATTAAATCCCTTGTTGGCGAAGATTCCCAGCATGACGATGCCGAGGAAACCGCCAACCCCGTGGACTCCCCAAACATCCAGCGCATCATCCCACTGCATTTTGTTCTTCATCTCAACCGCGTAGTAGCAAACCACTCCAGCTACTAAGCCGATGATGACTGCGGTGGTAGGAGAAACATAGCCAGCCGCGGGAGTGACCGTCGCCAGTCCGGCAACGGCTCCAGTCAGCAAGCCGAGGAACTTAGGTTTCTTCTCGTTGATCCATGCCACCAGCATCCAGGCGATGGCAGCGAACGAGGCAGCCAAATCGGTATTGAGAAATGCAACAGCGGTCACCGAATCGACTCGCATTTCACTGCCGGCGTTAAAGCCGTACCATCCGAACCACAGCAGGCCGGTCCCTAGGGCAACCAGCGGAATGCTGTGGGGACCGCGATCCGCCGTGTGGCGCTTCCCTACATACAGTACGGAAGCCAAAGCGGCGACGCCGGCGATGTTGTGCACCACAATGCCGCCCGCAAAATCCAGCACGCCCCACTTCTGCAGAAAGCCTCCACCCCAAACCATGTGGACGAACGGGAAATAGACGAAGGTCAGCCAAGCGGTCAGGAACAGCATGTATGCCTTGAAGGTGATCCGGTTGGTGAACGCGCCCGAGATGAGCGCGGGGGTGATGATGGCGAACATCATCTGATACGCGATAAAAACGAATGCCGGGATTGTGTCGGTCGGCAAAGAAGGGGTAGTGAGACCGACCCCGCGCAAACATGCGAGGTGGAAATTGCCGATGACCCCGTGCCAGTCGCCGCTGAAACACAGCGAATAGCCGTACAAATACCAGATCACCGTCGTCCAGCCCATCGAGACAAAGCTCTGAATCATGATGGCGAGCACGTTCTTGCGCCCGACCAGGCCGCCATAAAAAAATGCGAGACCGGGTGTCATCAGCATGACCAGGCTGGTGCATAGAATCATGAAACCTGTGTTACCAGTATCGAGATGCAGCATTGAGGGTTCTCCAGGAGAAAAGGTTAGAAGGCATACGAGAGTTTGCGGTTCGAATCAAGCAACCACATCCTTAACTTCACAGATCGATAAACCGCGAATGGCCAGACCGGTCCAGAAGTCTTTGATGACCAATACAAAAATATGAAAACGAGGAACTCGCGTGTGCTGCCGGGCTGGAAGTGAAGAAAGCGCCAGCTCTCCGGCGAAACGCTGACTCAGACTATGAGGACCGCCAGTTCCTCCTTCCTATAAGAGCGTATGGTTTGGCAAGCACCAATGCCATGAGGGACGTCACGGTTGGGTGTGACGCAAAACCGCTACTCGCCGAATGAATGCTGCCTGCTGCAAACCCCAGTTTTTCCGCACTTTGGCGGCTCGGTCGGGACGGTTTACGCGAGCGCCAGCCGCTGGCGATGCGGGCTACAGCCTTTCGGTTTATGTGCAAATCTCAGATTTATGACGAAAGTGCTGATTCGCAAGCGGTTCCGCCGGTCACCCGGCAAACGAGAGTTAACCAACTTAGAAACATAGCTTTAGGAAGGCTCGGACAGCACAGCAATCTCCCCACCAACCAGTCGGTGCCGCTGAATTCCTAGGTTAGGCCTTATCATCCACAAACTTTTCCACAGAGGGTAGAGGTGTCTCACGGTCGGATTTTCGCGATCTTTGACGGGGCTTTGTTGGCTGGATCGGCATGCCGATTCCCGCCTACTCGCCGGGTTCGCTATTGCCTTCCATCAGGTTCGCGAAGCGCGTGGAATTGTGCAAGAAGGCGAGATTGAACTTGCCGATCGGCCCGTTGCGCTGCTTGGCAATGATGATTTCGGCGCGGCCCTTGAGGTCGGGGTCGTCCTGCTTGTAGAGTTCTTCGCGGAAGATGAACATAACGACGTCGGCGTCCTGCTCAATCGACCCCGATTCGCGCAGGTCGGAGAGCTGCGGCCGGTGGTCGCCGCCCCGGCTCTCGGGAGCGCGGCTGAGCTGCGACAAGGCAAGCACGGGGACCTGGAGTTCCTTGGCGATGGCTTTCAGCCCGCGCGAGATGGAGGAGACTTCCTGCGTCCGATTCTCGAAGCGCTTGCTGCCGCCGGACATGAGCTGCAGGTAGTCGACGACCAGCAGGTCAAGCCGTCCTTGCGATTGTTTGAGGCGGCGAGCTTTGGCGCGCATTTCGCTCAGGGAAATGCCGGGCGAGTCGTCGATGAACAAGAGCGCGTTCGAAAGTTCCTCCATGGCGCGGACGATCTTTTTCATGTCGTCGCCCCAGAGCGAGCCGGTGCGCATCTTGTGCGCATCCACAATGGCGCGAGAACAGAGCAGGCGTTGCAGCAGCGCCTCACTCGACATTTCAAGCGAGAAGATGCCGACTACCTTGCCGTCGTCGATGGCGGCGCTCTCGGCGATGTTCATAGCGAGAGCGGTCTTGCCCATGGAGGGCCGCGCCGCGAGAATGACTAGGTCGGACTTCTGGAGGCCGCTCGTCTTCTCGTCGAGATCGTTGTAGTGGGTCGCAAGGCCAGTGATGCGCTGTCCGCGTTGCAGCAGAGCATCGACCGAGCCGAACGAGTTGCGGACAATCTCCTTGATCCCCTGAAAGCCCTTGCCAATGCGCTTCTCGGAAAGCTGGAAGACGGCGGCTTCGGCGTCGTTGAGAATCTCGTCGGCGGGTTCGGCCTGCTCGCTGGCTTTGGCTATGGCGGTGTTGGAGACGTTGATCAGCCCGCGCAGAATGGCCTTGTCGCGGACAATTCTGACGTAATGCTCGATGGAAGGCCGGTCGGGCACGCCGTCAAGCAGGCCGGAGATGTAGCCGACGTCGCCGACCGCTTGCAGATCCTTCTTTTGCTCCAGTTCTTCAACCAGCGTGATGATGTCAATAGGCCGCGAAGATTCGGCCAGATCCATCATCCGCGAATAAATCCGCCGGTGTGAATCAATAGAAAAGTCTTCCGGCTTAAGGTGCTCGGCGGCATCGTTGAAGGCGTGATTGTCAAGCAGAACGGCGCCCAGGATAGAGCGCTCGGCCTCAATGTTAGCCGGCAAGCGGCCGATGCTGGTTTCAAGAGTAGCCACGATGTTGAGGTGAGTTCGTTGCATCGTAAACTGATTCCGCCTGTGGACGTATGAGGAGCACCACAGGAAAACCGGGATAAAAATAAATAATTTTCGGTCGGCACTCTTCCCTGCCGACACCCAATGCAGTATGCCATAAGGCGAATAAAAAGCAAATATTTCGCCTGGTGCAACCCAGCGCTGACAGCCTAAAAATCATCTGATAGTGCCGGGCGTTGGTGAGATGGCGATTTTACGACAGTAATCAGAGAACGCTTTAACTAAGAGCTGAGAGCCAAAAAAACAAATGCGGCTCGGGCCAGCCACCCAAGCCGCACTGTTATCGCGGACGTTCTGCCTGATCTCCTTCGCCGTAGCAAAAGACATCGCGCAACTGCACTCCGAAGAGCGCCATGCATCGATGCTCCCTTGAGGCTTGCGCTTCAGGGTCACGATTCAGCGCTTTCATCCTCCTTGGAAGGGGGATTTCTGAGGAGGCCGCAAAGCCCGGGCACCGGCACACTGGACATGCGCCGATTTTCCCCCGGTGATTCGCTCTCGAGAAAATCACCGGCAACGCTGAACCCTTGTCGGAACAGATTCAGAACATCTCACGCTTTTGACTGCAAGCACTTTGCGGCAGCGGAAAAATTAACGCAACCGCAAACTGCGGCTCCACTGTGTAAAAACTGTGGAGCGACGAAACTTCCTGTGGAAAGGGAAGGAAAAGTGTATTTTTATTCGCGCGGCGGGAGAAACTGGCGTTCCTGCCCGCCCGGACAGCCGAGAGCCTGCCCTGAGCTTGCCGAAGGGGCGGCTGTCCCTACGTGGACTGCCGTACAATAGCCCCGATGATCGCGCATCTTCGAGGAACGCTGCTGGCAAAACATCCGAACCAGGCGATCGTGGAAACTCATGGGGTCGGCTACGACGTTGCGATCAGCGTGCCGACGTTCACGGAAATGCCGGCGGCGGGCGCTGAAGTCGCGCTCCACATCCACACCCATGTGCGCGAGGATGCGTTGAGCCTGTACGGATTTTTGCGGCTTGCCGAGAAACAGCTTTTCGAAAAGCTGCTGACGGTCAGCGGGATTGGTCCGAAGCTCGCGATCACGATCCTCAGCGGTATGCCTGCCGACGAGATGGTGGGAGCGATTCGCGGAGGCGACCTGGCGCGGCTCACGCTTATTCCGGGAATCGGCAAGAAGACTGCCGAGCGCATGGTGCTGGAGTTGCGCGACAAGCTGCCGGCGCCGGCGGGAGCGTCCGACACTTCAATGAGCGGTGCGCTGGCGAACCCGGTAGAGGAAGACGTGATTTCCGCACTGGTAAATCTGGGCTATCCGCGCGCGGCGGCGGATAAGGCGCTGCTGGCAGCGCGGGGCGGCAAGAGTCCTAAGAGTTTTGAAGTGCTGTTTCGCGAGGCGCTGGGATCGCTGTCGAAGTGATTTCACGCCGAGTCATCATGCTCGGTAAGTCCACGTTGCTTGTCCTTGTTACCTCGAACCCCGGGAGGGTTTGTGCGCAGACGGTGGGTTCAAATTACTCTGCTGGTTGTGTGTATCGTGGCCGCGTTCTTGGTGGAGATCCCGCGGCTGGTGGATGAGCAGCAGAACAAGCTGGTGAAGAAGCCGCCGTACACGGCATCGAAGCGGGCGCTGAATCTGCACCAAGAGCTCACCATCGCCGATCTTCACGCCGATTCGCTTTTGTGGGGCCGCGATCTGCTGGAGCGCAGCACCGACGGGCAGGTGGACATTCCGCGCCTGGCCGATGGCAATGTTGCGCTGCAAGTGTTCTCGCTGCCTACCAAGACCCCGCGTGGGTTGAACATTGAGAGCAACGATGACAAGAGCGATAGCATTTTCTGGCTGGCGATTGTGGACCGCTGGCCGCCGGCGACCTGGAACAGCCTGACGGAGCGAGCGCTGTATCAGGCGCGGCGTCTGCATCAATTCGCGCGCGGTTCCCAAGGCGGCTTCATGGTGATTGAGAGTTCCGCCGATCTCTCCAGCTACCTCGAACGCCGGCGGCTCAATGGCAGGCTCACGGCCGGACTGCTTTCGATCGAAGGGGCGCACGCGCTCGACGGCAAGCTGGAGAATCTTGATGTACTGTACCGCGCCGGGTACCGGATGATGTCGCCCAGCCATTTTTTCGATAACGATATTGGAGGATCGGCGGCGGGAGTTCATAAAACCGGCCTCACCGAAAAGGGCCGCGAGTGGGTGCGCCAGATGGAAGCACGGCGCATGATCGTGGACCTGGCCCACGCGTCGGCAAAGACAATTGAAGATGTTCTGTCGATTGCCAGCCGTCCGCCGGTCGTTTCGCACACGGGCGTCAAGGGCACGTGCGACAACAGCCGGAACCTTAGTGACGATCAGATTCGGGCGGTGGCAGCAAAGGGCGGCTTGATCGGCATCGGGTATTGGGACACAGCGACCTGCGGCACCGATGCGCGGGCGATTGTGAAAGCGATGCGGTATGTTTCCGATCGGGTGGGCGTGGAACATGTGGCGCTCGGTTCGGATTTCGACGGAGCGGTCACGGCTCCCTTTGACACGACCGGACTGGTCGAAATCACTGATTCCATGATGGAAGCGGGCTATTCCGAGCCGGAGATCCGTATGATTATGGGAGAAAACGTGGTGAGGTTTCTGAAGACGAATCTGCCGGAGAAGTAAGTTCGCGTAGGGACGGCCGCCCCCGGCCGTCCAAGCCGAGCGCAGCTCGGCCCCGCCCCTGACCTCAACCAGAACATGGGACCCTGCCGCTCCCGGTGTGCCGCGAAAAGCGAAGTGGCACATTTTATAACTTATGACATTATGTTATGATCGTGTCATATTCTGGAAGGTGTGACAATGGATACGGAAGCCCGCCTGCGCGTCAATGAAAACGGCCGAGTGGTGATCCCCGCTTCTTTTCGCAAGGCGCTGGGTATCAACGCCGGCGATGAGGTGGTGCTGCGAATCGAGGATGACGAATTGCGGATCACTACGCTGAAACACCGCCTCGAGCGGGCGCAGCGGCGCGTCCGACAGTACATAAAACCCGGAAGGTCGCTCGCCGGCGAACTCATTGCCGAACGCCGCGAGGCAGCCAAGCATGAGTAGAGTGGTGCTGGACGCTTCCGCTGTGCTCGCGTTGCTCAACAACGAGCCCGGGTCGGACAAGCTGACTCCGGAACTGTTGAGCAACGCCACTTGCAGTACGGTCAATCTTGCCGAAGTGCAAACCAAACTCATAAGCGAGGGCGGCACACCTGAGGAAGCATGGGTAGACACTCTCAGCCCCATTTGGGAGGCCGCGCCTTTTACTGCCGAGCAAGCGAGAATTGCAGGAAGTCTGGTTGTCCAAACCCGCGCATTCGGGTTGTCATTGGGAGACCGGGCCTGTTTAGCTCTTGGACTTGCGCTGAAGGCCCCCGTGTACACGGCTGACAAATCGTGGAAGAATTTGAAATTGGGCGTCAGGATCCATGTGATCCGTTAATGGGACGCGGGATGCGCGAGCGCTTAATTGCCGACGAAGCGCAGATAGAGGTCGCGGTCGTGGCGGCAGGTTTCAGCCATGTGCTTCACCTTTTCCCAAGCTTCTAACTGAGAGTCATCGCGCACGCGATCTTTCGCACGATCCCATTCCTTGAGAAAGGCTTCCATCTGCAGGTGATTGAACACGGTTTTGCCGAACGGATCAATGCCGCTGAGCAGCAGGAAATCTGCCTGGCTGGTGCCGGGAACCACCCCGTGCAGCATCACCCACTCGCCGTGTTCGCCGAGATCGTCTTCCAATTTCACGACCAAGGACATGGCTATCCTCACTGACTGATGCAATGGTACTGGCCGCAATGTAACAGCCTCGGAGGGCGTTGTCCAAGCTGAGTCGGGTATCGAAAGTAACCGCGGATTGATCACCGGGGCAGATTAAGGCGCTGCCGAGCTGCGCTCTCAGGCTTCGCCGACGTGGGCGCCGTGCTGGAAGTGGTATTGGAGAATCTTTGCGGCCAAGGAGGGCGTTAGACCCTGCCCTTGGGCTTCGACGGTGCGGACCACTTCTCCGCGACAGATGACTTCGGTGGCCGTGAGCCCGGCAATTTCTGCCGGGAGCACAAGGCTAATCTCCAGTTGTGCGTGCGGATGGAGCAATTCCTGCGCCTGGAACAGCAACCCGGAGCGGCTGATGTTCTCGGTGGTGCCCGGGCGCCAGCTCTTTTCACCGAGCGGACGATAGCGCAGCGGAACGTGGAGATTGAAGCGGCGAGCTCGGAACGGTGGCACCTTCTTTTCAAGAACGCTTGAACCGGTGCGGGATGACATTGCAACTTCCAAGGGGATGGGCTCGGAATCCAGCACCTCGCGTACGCGATCTTTCAGAGCGGGGAGGCTGAACGGTTTTTGCAGCAAGTTAATGCCGGCATCGAGCGTGCCGTCCAGACCGACGGCATTCTCGGTGTAGCCCGACATGTAGAGCACACGGACGTCCGGGAGCAGCTCGGTGATGCGCGCGGCCAATTCGCGGCCATTCATCCCGGGCATGATGACATCAGTGAGCACGAGGTCGATGGTGCCCTTGTAGCCGTCAACGAATTGCAGAGCAGCGGCACTGTCTTCGGCTTCAAGGATCTTGTAGCCCTGCGTTTCCAGATACTGGCGGGCGAGACGGCGGAGATTGGTTTCATCTTCGACAAGGAGGATGGTCTCCTGCCCATGCTCGGCGCGGGGAAGGCCGAGAGAATCCTGCGCGGCGGCGGCGTCTTCCCGGCCTTCGACTCGCGGGAAATAGGCACGGAAGGCGGTGCCGCGCTGGGGCTGGCTGTCGACGAAAATAAAGCCGCCGCTCTGTTTCACGATGCCGTACACCGTAGAGAGGCCGAGGCCGGTGCCCTTGGAACCCTTGGTGGTGAAGAAAGGCTCGAAGATACGCGACTGGGTTTCGTTGTCCATGCCGACGCCGGTGTCGCTGATGGCGAGCATGACATAGTCGCCCGCGGGGAGCGGCGCGTGAGTGCGTGTGAAGTTTTCGTCGAGGGTGACGTTGGCGGTCTCGATGGTCAGCTTGCCGCCTTGCGGCATGGCATCGCGAGCGTTCACGGCAAGGTTCATGATGACCTGGTCGATCTGGCCGGGATCGGCACGGACGGCGCCGAGCCCAGGGCCTGGAACCATGACCAGATCGATATCCTCGCCAATCATGCGGGTGAGCATTTTTAGGTTCTCGGCCACCACTTCGTTCAGGTCGAGCACCTTGGGGGCAAGCATCTGTTTGCGGCTGAAGGCCAGCAATTGCCGGGTCAGGGAAGTGGCGCGCTGCGTGGCATTGGAGATTTCCTGCGCCGGGCCCCGCAGCCGGGGATCGGGTCCCAGACGCTCGAGCAGAAACTCGGAGTAGCCGGAGATCACCATCAGCAGGTTGTTGAAATCGTGTGCGATGCCGCCGGCGAGGCGGCCGATCGCTTCCATTTTTTGCGCCTGACGGAGTTGCAGCTCCAGCGTGCGGGTTTCGGTAACGTCCTCCATAAAAATCTCGAAGGTGCTTCCATCTTTACCGTTTGGAATTGAGCGTCCGGAAATGCGCGCCGCGATGGCCGAGCCATCCTTGCGGACGCACTCCGTGGTCAGATTGTTGAATTCCTTCCGGGTGTGAAAATAATCGGCGGTTTGAAACCATTGCTGGGCGTCGGCGTACAGGCTCCCCAGATGTCTGCCGGTGAGCTCGGCGGCGCTGTCATAACCGAACATAGCCACCAGCGCGGGGTTTGCGTCCTGCAGGATTCCGAGGGCGTCGCAGCGGCAGATGCCATATGGTGCGTTCATGACCAGCGAACGAAAGTTGCTCTCGGACCGGCGCAAGCTCTCCTGGGTAGCGCGGAGGGCGGCGTTGAACCAGCAGATCAGCAGGGCCACGGCGAAGAACAAGGCGAGGTGCGCGATCGCCTTGCGATACTCGCTTAGAGTCTGTTCTCCAGTGAGCGAATAGTAGGCGCTGACGGTGAGCGCAAAAGAGGTGGCAGCCAGTCCGGGTTTCCATCCTCCGTACCAGGCACTGACCATCACCGCGACGGCGAACACGACCAGGCGGCTCTCCGCGATATCGGAGAAAAACAGGGTTGGGATCAGCGCCAGAACGGTGCTGAGGAGAGCGACTCCATAGCGCAGAATGGGAGCACGCGCCGGAGTTACTGCCAAGCTGCGGATGAGGGGGAATTTCATTCGCATGGCCTCATGCTATGCGCCGACCGCGCGCAGAGCGAGTTACGCCAGTCCACCGCATTTTCCTGGCGGCGCAGTGGCCAGAGGTACATCAGTCAGGCACAACCTCGGAGGAGCAACGTCGAGAGAGAAGCAAAAGCCTTTTCCACAGACTAGTCACAGATGGCGATTTCCGCAAAACTCGCTGGTACAAAAAGGCGATAAGGGAACAAAGACTTGCAACATTGACCCGCAAACGACGAAACTAACCAAGCATCGCAGGAAATAGCGGAATGAATATCGGCCTTTTCGGCGGCAGTTTCGATCCCATACATCGCGGACACCTGGCACTGGCCCAGGCGGCCGCCAGCCGCTACTCTCTGCGGCAGGTGCTGTTTGTGCCGGCGAATGTTCCTCCGCACAAGCAGAAACAGCCGCTTACCGCGTTTATCCATCGTTATGCCATGGTGGCGCTCGCCACGCAGGACGAACGGCGATTCGTGCCGTCGTTGCTGGAATCCGCGTCCGGAGGCGTGAATTATTCGATCGATACGGTTCGACGCCTGAAACGAACGCTCAAGAAATCCGACCGGCTTTTTTTCCTGGTCGGAATTGATGCCTTCCGCGACGTCGCACAATGGCACGAGGCGCGCTCGCTTCTCGGGGAATGCGATTTCATCGTGGCCAGCCGTCCCGGATATTCGTTGCGGGACGTGGCCGAGTCGTTGCCGGAAGATTTGCGGCCTCCGGCGGCGGTGACTCGTCCGTTCCACAAGCAGCCGGCAAAAGGCGATCTGGTGCTTCCCGGGGTCACGCTGCACTTGCTGGAAGGCGTTCATCAAAGCATCTCCGCGACCGCGATTCGGGCGGCGGCGGCGCAGGGCAAGCCCCTGGCACGGTGGCTCGACCCGCGCGTGGCGGATTACATCCGGAAGCACGGATTGTACCGCGGGAAATGATTGACGAAGCTGCGGGCGGGTTACAATCAATGATCTCATATGAAGAAAAAGGACGACCTCAAACTTCAAGTAAGTGAAGCCATCCTCGCCTGCCAGGACAAACAAGCTGACGATGTCACGGTTCTCGAACTGGAAAAAGATTCGGGAGCCTTCACTGATTATTTTGTGATGTGCAGTGGGACCAATCCCCGCCAAATCCAAGCGATTGCCGACGCGGTGGACGAGCGGCTGGAGGCACTGGGCCTCCGCGTAACTCACTCCGAGGGCTACAAACAGGCCGAGTGGGTGTTGCTCGACTACGTGGACTTCGTCGTCCACATTTTCTCCGAGAAAGCGCGCCAGTTCTACGACCTGGAACGCCTGTGGAAGTCAGCCAAGCGGCTGGAGCCAGCGGAATTGATGGCGAAACCGAAGCCGCGGCGGGCGGCGATTGCCAAACCTGCGACCGCCAAATCCACAGCCGCAGCGTCCAAGAGAACGCGTAAGAAGAAGGCCTGAAGTGTACGCTGCGAACCCAGCCCCGTGGAGTTCTTCCTACCGCTTGATCGCTGCAGAAAAGTGGAAGGCAAAATCGGCGACCATGGGCAGCGCGGTCACGCAAGCTTTGGTCGAATACTCGCGCCCGTTGCTTGGCATGCGCGTTCTCGACCTAGCCAGCGGCACCGGAGAACCTGGCATCAGTCTGGCGCAGCGCGTTGGTCCCCATGGCTCGGTGACAGCGGTGGATCAAAGTTTGGACCTGCTCGACATTGCCGCCAAGCGCGCCGGCAACAAGAAACTCTCAAACTTCACGACCCAGCAGGCCGACGCGCACCACTTGCCGTTTGCCGACCAGACCTTCGATCTCGCCTCCTGCCGCTTTGGGGTGATGTTTTTCAGCGATGTCGAACGAGCGCTGGCGGAACTGCGCCGCGTTTTGAAGCCCGGAGCTCGTGCCTGCTTTGCCGCCTGGGGTTCGATTGAGCAACCGTATTGGCAGACGACGATGAAAATTGTGCACCGGCACGTGGGCGGAGCCATGCTTCAAACGGAAGGATCCGACCCTTTTCGGTTCTCGGCCGCGGGCTCACTCTCAGCCGCGCTCTGCGCCGCCGGATTTTACGAGGTGCAGGAGTCGACCCAAAATCTTCCCTGGACTTGGCCGGGAGACGCGGAAGAAGTTTTCGAATACGCCTGCGCAATATCAGCTCCGTTCCGTCCGATGCTGGAACGGGTTCCGGCGGATGAGTGGCCGGCGATCCGCGCCGAGGCGAAGGCTGCGATCGAGCGCTATCGCGTGGGGGATGAGATTCGATTCGGCGCCGACGTGGTTCTGGCGTCGGGAAAAGCCTGAGTGGCGGAATCCTTGTGAAGATCAAAGTGGCATGGATCGGGAAAACGAAAGAGCCAGCGATCCAGGCTCTGACCGAGGAGTATTTGAAACGGATCGCGCGCTATGCTGACGTTGCGGGCCTGGCATTGAAAGACGAAGCCGCGATTTTGTCGCTGGCGACGGGCGAGCGGCAGCAGAATAAAGAGCGGCACAAGCTGGTTCTCCTCGATTCGCGGGGGAAACAGTTTTCATCCGAAGAGCTGGCCGAGTTCCTGGAGCGCGAGCAGGTGAACGCGACTCCGCTGCTGTTCGCGATTGGTGGCAGCGATGGCTTCAGTGAAGAAGCGCGGCGCCGCGCCAGTTTTACGCTGTCCCTGGGAAAGATGACGCTGCCCCACGAGCTGGCGCGCGTGATTCTGATCGAGCAGCTTTACCGCGCTTTCACCATTCTTAAGAATCATCCCTATCATTTGGGACATTAACTTTATGGTAACGGGGCAGCGGCCAGTTAGCCCCATGCTCGTGAGACTCCTTTCGCAATCCCGATGCACTTCTGGCAGCTTCACGGGGGCGCGAAATTGGCTTACTGTATTTCTTGACAGGCGAAACAAGTCTGAATTTGTTAGCGAGGCCCCTCCCCCAATGAAAAACCCGTACGAAGTATTACGAATGAAAGAGCAGGAGTTGATGCGGGTCCGCAAAGAGATGGACGCTCTGCGGATCGCAGCGCGCTTGCTGGGCGCCGAGGATCGGGGCGCGGCGAATGGCGAAGGTCAGCCGAAGCTGCAGCGAGTCGTCGAAATGCCCTAGAAGGTCTACTCCCCCGCGTTTGACATGAGGCGGACGGAAGCCAAAACCGTCCGCCCTCTTGCTTCTGGGTAACCACACTCGCCCCGCCACACAAGGCACGTACGCGTCAAGCCATATTCCCCCTTGGCCCTGCGTCCCAATCCAACCCTCCTCAAATCGTCTTTTGAATTGGGTTCCATCCTACGTGTCTCGACGGCTCCCCTCCGGTTACTTTTAGCATGGCTCGATACGGGCTCATGCACCCGGCTCGCCTTTCCAATAGAATGCAGGTCATAGCATGAAGATCGTGAACACTGTGGCCATACTCGATCAGAAAGCGGAGCGCTTGCGCCAGATCCTCGCGGGCCGCGCTCGCTTGATCGTCGCCTACTCGGGTGGCGTGGACTCCGCCTTTCTTGCCTGGATGGCGCATCAAGTGCTTGGCGGCCAAATGCGCGCCGTGATTGCCGATTCCGCCAGCCTGGCGCGGACTCATCTCGAAGACGCGCTCGCCTTTGCCCGCGAGCATGAAATTCCGGTCGAGGTTGTGGAAACTCAGGAACTGGAAAATCCCGCGTACATCCGCAACGATGCCATGCGCTGTTTTTACTGCAAGGACGAATTGTTCACCGTCCTCGAACGCTACCGCGAGGCCCGCGGATTCGATGCCATCGCCTACGGAATCAACGCCGACGACGAGGGCGATTTTCGCCCCGGACAGCAGGCCGCGCGCCAGCACCATGTTCTGGCCCCCCTGCTCGAAGCCGGTCTGAACAAAGCGGAAATCCGGGAACTGGCGCGGCAGGCGGACTTGCGGTTGTGGGACAAGCCAGCCTCCGCCTGTCTTTCGTCGCGCATGGAATATGGACGCGCGGTCACGCCCGAAGCGCTGAGGATTATCGAGCGGGGCGAAGACGCACTGCGGGCCCTGGGGTTCCGGCAATTCCGCGTGCGCCATCACGGGGAAATCGTGCGCATTGAGATTGCGCGCGATGAACTTCCCCGCGCGTTGACCGCCGAGATGGCCCGTGAGTTCACTGCCCTGTTCAAAGGACTGGGATTCAAATTCGTCACTCTCGACCTGGAGGGATTCCGCTCCGGATCGATGAATCAACTGCTGACCAAAGAAGAGTTGTTGCGCGGACAGCTCCCGTAGAGACGCTCACCTACGTGAGTATCGCTGTCATGAGATAATCAAGCGTTTGCTCATGTTCAGGTGGTTTCTATTGATGATGGTGCGGCGCGCGTTTCTGGTTCTTTTGCTGATCTGTCTGGGCTGCTCGGCCCAGCCCCCACCTTCGCCGCCTCCGGACATCGTACGCGCGGTCCAACGGCAGGTGCGAGCGCATTATTCCCTCCCACCGGACGTAAATGTGATTGTGGGACCGCTCCGGTCGAGTGAGTTTGCGAACTATGACGCACTGACGGTTACGTTTGCCAGTCCCAATAAGAAACAGGACTTCGAGTTCCTGCTCTCCCGCGACCACAAGACGCTGGTGCGCATAACCAAGTTCGATCTGACCAGCGATCCGTACGCTGAGATCATGAAGAAGATTGACGTGAGCGGGCGTCCGACGCGCGGCAACAAAGATGCCAAGGTAACGGTCGTCAACTATGACGATTTCGAGTGTCCGTTCTGTTCGCGCATGCACCAGACACTTTTCCCCGGAATTTTTAAGGAATACGGCGATCGCGTCCTTTTCATCTACAAGGATTACCCGCTCGAAGAAATTCACCCCTGGGCAGTGCATGCGGCAGTGAACGCCAATTGCCTGGGCGCGCAAAACAATGACGCCTACTGGGATTATGCCGATTATCTGCACGGCAATCAGCAGGCGATCGGCCGCGAAAAAGGCCGCGACGTCCAGAATGCGGAACTCGATAAGCTGGCCGCTCTACAGGCGCAGAAGCATAATCTCGACGTTGCGAAGTTGCAGGCATGCGTCAAGGCCCAGGATGAAAAGGCGGTGCGCGCCTCGATGCGCGAAGCAGAAACCGTTGGAGTGGACGCAACTCCGACGATGTTTGTAAATGGACAGAAACTGGATGGAGCCGTGCCTCCGGATGGGGTACGACTCGCGCTCGACCAGGCGTTGAAGGATGCCGGCGTTGCGCCTCCGGAGCACAAGCCGGCCGCGGCGGAAACAAAAAATCCGGCGCCGGCGCCATCGAAGTAAGCTGTCATCGTTTTAGATCGGCTTTTAGATCGCCCGCGTTCTGGGCATGTCGTGGGGTTGACTCGCCGTTGTGGCGGAGGGAATAACTTGAAAAATCGTAACTGGTTTGGGCGTGCGGGCCTGGTCATGGTCAGCGCGTTTCTATTGATTGGGCTAGCGGCTTGTAACCGCAACAGCAGTGGCGGGGACGTCATGGCTTCGGTCAATGGGCGGAAGATTTATCGCAGCGAAGTCGACAAGTATTACGCCAACCAGACGGCGGGTTCCGATCAGCAGCCGACGGGCGAGCAGGCGGTGAGCCTTCGGCTGAGCATTCTGAATGAGCTGGTCGAAACGGAAATCCTGATGCAGCGCGCGGAGAAGCTCGGGCTGCTGGCGACGGACGAAGAAGTGGACCGCAAGCT
>JBEKYF010000039.1:0-50580 GCA_049511255.1 Terriglobales bacterium
GCCCCCAACAATCGCCGCTCCTCCAACTTCTGAAAATCGCGCCTTACTCCCGCCGGGTTTCCCATGAGCGGACAGTAGCACAATATCTTAAGAATGTCACTATATTATTCAATACTCAATAGCTCTTTGGCTTCTCCGGATCCTTCGCGGCAAAGGACGACTTCATCGGTCGGGTGCTCGCGGCTGAATGCTGCTCACTGACCGCTGGGTGCGCAATCCTGCCATTGAACTGACCGGATTCGTCAATCTGAACCCTGTTGTTGTATTTCTAGAAGAGATGTCTTCTCGCTACGCTCAATGGATGTATGACTGGGAGACCCGGCTCACGTCGGTGGACAATAACCGCGTGGTGCGTCCGCTGGACTGGGGGCTGGATTGGACCGAGAGCTGGCCCAGCCGCAACGGCGGCCCTTCTGGGCAGCGCTCGGGACAGGCTTCGGGACCGGGCTCACGGGATCTACTGGAATATTTCTCACGTTTCAACGATCGCATCATTCGGGCGAGCGACGACTTTTACTCTTACCAGAAACCGGCGGATTTTCGGTTGGAGCGCCGCGAGGTTCAGGTGTTCAGCACCCGCGAAGCGCCCGACCCGCGGCTCGAAGAAAAAGTTCGTGGCACGCATGCGGAGTTTCTGCGCTTCACCTCGCCGGTGGTCACTCCTTTCCCCGAGAACAATCTGGTGAACGCGCGCTGGTTTCCGGCACGCGGACGCCGGGCGGTAGTCCTCTTGCCGCACTGGAATTCCGATGCGCTTTCCTACAACAGCCTCTGCCGGGTGCTGAACTGGATGGGAATTGCCGTGCTGCGGCTGAGCATGCCGTATCACGACATTCGCCGTCCGGCGGAGATCGACCGCGCCGACTATGCCGTTTCCGCCAACATTGGACGCACGCTCGATTCGGTGCGCCAGGGCGTGATCGATGTGCGGTGTTGTCTCGACTGGCTGGAAGCGCAGGGTTACAACCGGCTGGGGATCGTCGGGACGAGTCTCGGATCGTGCTATGCGTTTATCGCCACCGCGCACGATCCGCGGATTCAGGTGGCTGCCTTCAATCACGCCTCGACTTATTTTGCCGACGTGGTGTGGCACGGGCAGTCCACGCGCCACATCCACGAGGGACTGGAAACGGCCATCGACTTGGAGAATCTGCGGCAGGTGTGGCGCGCCGCCAGTCCAATCGTCTACTTCGATAAGTTTTCTCGCTGGCCGCGCCGCTCGCTCATTATTTATGCGAAGTACGACATGACGTTTCTGCCGGAATTTTCCAAGCAGGTGGTCGAGCAATTCGAGAAGCACAAACTGGATCACAAAGTCGTCGTGCTGCCCTGCGGGCATTACACCATGGGAGAGACGCCGTACAAATACATGGATGGCTGGCAGCTGGTCAGTTTTCTGCGGACGGCATTTGACTAGGACTCATCTATACGTCTCATAAATGGGCGGTCCAGCGGTTGTCGGTGTAGTGGCGATCTTATGGAATCCATGGGATGCCGGATCCGGAGCATATCCGACACGACGAATCGGCCGGGTGCATCCGGATGACGGACTGGGATGTGGATGATCTATCGCACATGTTCGACGCGGCACACCGGTCATTCTGAAGGAATAGGCTTGAGGCTCTGCGTTTGTATTGCCGTGCTTTTCCCGGTGTTTCTTGCTGTTGGCGCGCCCTCTTCCATTCTCGAGATGACTCCGCCCATCAGCGGACTTGCCCTCGCGGATCTACGGGACACCTTCGAAGAAGTTCACAACGGACATCGGCATGAGGCGATCGATATTATGGAGCCGAGAGGGACACCCGTGCATGCCGTGGTATCTGGAACCATCCGCAAACTATTCCTCAGCATACCGGGCGGCAACACGATATACCAGTTCGATGAAGCGGGAGTCTATTGCTATTACTACGCGCACTTGGACGGGTACGAGAAAGGGTTGCGCGAGGGAATGCGGGTCGAGCGTGGGGACGTCATCGGTTTTGTGGGATCGACGGGAAATGCGGATGCGCGCACGCCGCACTTGCATTTTGAAATCCACGAGTTGGGGCCGGACAGGTTGTGGTGGAAAGGGAAGGCCGTTAACCCATATCCTGGCCTGGTAGACGCGGTGAAGCGGGCGAAATAGCAATCGCGCCGGCGAGAAACCTACTACCCGCTGCGGCCGCCACGTTCGACGATCCCTGAGCGGGCGGAGCTTCGCTTTCTTATTCCTCGAACACGACTGGCGTCCCATCTCGAACCAGGTCGGCGACCCTGGTGGCGTCCCAGTTTGTCATCCGCACGCACCCGTGAGACTGGGAATGGCCGATCTCCGCCGCTTCAGGCGTGCCGTGTATGCCATAGTGCGGTACGTTGATCCCCATCCAGACGACACCCACCGGATTGTTTGGGCCCGCTGCGATCTTAACCTTGGCATTTGCTTGATCGGCGTCCCAGAACAAGTCGGGGTTGTAGTTGTAGGTTGGATTTCGCACCACGTCAGTGATCACCCAATTCCCGAACGGGAGCGGGTCGTGCTCGCTGCCGCTCGTCACCGGGGCATAAAAGATCACCTGGCCTTCCCGGTCATACACCCTCAGGACTGATGCCTTCTTCGAGACAACGATCTTGACGGCCCCAGTCTGGGCCCGCGTCGCTTGTTCGGCGCCCAACACGTTGGGGACACGGATGTGCTCTCCCGCGATGAAACGGGCGCGGGGGTTCAGGCGCTTGAGCAGGGCCGGCGCCGAGTGGAATCTCGCGCCGAGCTCTTCCAACACAGATGTGTAGTAAAGGCCCGGCAGTTTCGACTGCTCCGTCGCATCTTCCGGAATCTTCTCGAGAAACGGCCCCGCCGCGTCTTCTGCGGTGATCGTATAGGACACGATCGGTTTCACCACACCGGCGCCGAGCGCCTTGAGCAGCGCCTTGCGGCTCCGCGCGCCTGGAGCAAGCCCGCGCGCGGCCTGGAACGCCGCCAGGGCCTCGCGGCTGTTCTTCCCGCCCTTCCCGTCGATCTCACCCGGCGAGAAGTCGGCTCGATCGAGAAGGACCTGCATTTCGATCTCTGTGGGCCCGACTGACCGAACTGACGGAACCGGGCGGTTGGCTGCGATCGAGGTGGATGTGCCAAGAAGAATCGCCGCGTTTGCAACGAAACACAATAGGGTCTTGAGTGTGAATGTCATAGCGCCTCTGGGAGCGACAATGTGGCTTGCTACGGGTCATAACCTTGAGAACCACGCAACGCAAAGCTATCAGGCCGCGATCTGACGCGTCTGTTCAACACCGCTCACATCAGGCAGGACGATGGAAGGTCGAGGCCGCCGTCGCGTGGGATATCCCGATCACAAGGTAGTAGTGCTCCCCCCTGCGGGGTATTTCACCATCTCCGCTTTGGGGTACCCCCCACCCCCCCCTACCCCCCACCCCCTTAGCATGTGGTTTAGAATCATTACTTTAGCCAAGCCACCCTGCCAAAGTATTCATTATAGGTGACTTAAGTATCAAAGTATTCATAAATAAGGACTTAGCTTGGACAGATGCAGGGATCCTTTCATCGGCCTCCTGAATTTTTTTATTTGCCGACCTTTTAGAATCATGGATTTAGGGGAAAATTCCTTCCAAATCTTTGAGTCTAAAGGGCCATTTCGCAAAATATTCCGGGATAAGGACTTACGAGATCCGTTCGCTTCGCTCAGGATTTCGGCAGCGGGCTCCCGCTTCGCTCACGCCCGCTAAACGCCTCAACTTAGCTTGGCAAAGGCCTCCGAAAATAGTTTGGGGCAGTTTCGAGGTGCGTCGGCTTTCGACGGACACTCTTCGAAACTGCCCCAATCAACTTCTACTATTGCAGCGCTGCGAGCTGGAAGTCAAGGATTATTACGGAAGAATGGGTTGCGAAGACTGGCTGACTTCCCAATTTGGGAACGCCTCGTGTGCCCGAGCAATCGCGGGAGTTAGAACCCACAGCGGGCAGAGTCATTTCGTCACTTTCTGCTGCTACCATCGCCGTCCTCTGTTTACCTCGGACGCGAGCCGGCGAATCTTCGAGTTAGCTTTGGAGCGGGTGCGGCGCAGCTTCAGGCTTCAGGTCTATGGGTACGTCGTCATGCCGGAGCATGTTCATCTGCTGCTTAGCGAACCACAGCGGGATACGTCCAGCGGTCGAACTGCCCCACTCAAGCCAAAAGACGGCTTGAATGGGCCACCCGTGCTCAGCGAACCACAGCGGGATACGCTGGCCGATGCGCTGAAGTCGTTGAAGCAAGGAGTATCGCGGCGTTTGATTGGGAAACTCCCACTCAAGCCAAAACCAGGCTTGAGTGGGGCACCCGATCATTTCTGGCAGAAGAGGTACTACGACTTCAACATTCGAAATTACCCGCAGTTTGTGGAAAAGCTGCGCTATATTCATCGCAATCCGGTGAAGGCTGGGTTTGTGCGAACGTCCGGAGGACTGGGAGTGGAGCAGTTTTCGCCACTACGCAACCGGCTGTGAGGGACGGGTCGAGATCGAGTCGGAATGGACGGCACGAAAACGCGAACGCGAGGCGGGAAGACTTTGTCCAGCCGTCGAACCGCCCCACTCAAGCCAAAAGCGGGCTTTAGTGGGCCACCCGTCGCTTTTGGCTTGAGTGGCGATGTCCGTCGCCATGGAGCAGGAGAATCGCTCGCTAGAACCTTTCGCGGACAGGAGTGTCCGCGCTACACTTGCGGCGGCATCCGGGTAAAATAGGATTCGGTGCCCAACTATGAAAAATTCTGACATGTCGCGCCCGCTCTATGAAGTTGATCCGGAGATTTCGAACGCTATCGACAACGAAGTTCGCCGCCAGCATGAAGGGCTGGAACTGATCGCTTCGGAGAACTTTGTCAGCGAGGCGGTGCTTGAGGCCGCCGGGTCCGTGTTCACCAACAAGTATGCGGAAGGCTATCCCGGCAAGCGGTATTACGGCGGATGCGAGTTTACCGACGTGGTGGAGAGTCTAGCGCGCGAACGGGTCAAGAAACTTTTTGGCGCGGAGCATGCGAACGTGCAGCCGCACTCGGGATCTCAGGCCAATCAAGCCGCTTACGCGGCGGTGCTGCAGCCCGGGGATACGGTTCTTGGTTTGAATCTGGCCCACGGCGGGCACCTCACGCATGGACATCCTCTGAATTTCTCGGGCAAGACCTACAAGATCGTTCCTTACGGCGTGACCAGGGAAACCGAGACGATTGATTACGACGACCTGGAGAGGATCGCCACCGAGGCGCGCCCGAAGCTGATTATTGGCGGCGGCAGCGCTTATCCGCGGATCATTGATTTCGTCCGCATGCGTCAGATTGCGGACAAGGTTGGCGCACTCTATCTGGTGGATATGGCGCACTTCGCGGGACTGGTGGCGGGAGGAGCGCATCCATCGCCGGTACCGCACGCGCAGATCGTAACTTCGACCACGCACAAGACGCTGCGCGGGCCGCGCTCGGGCATGATTCTGAGCAAGCAGGAATTTGCGGCGGCGATTGATAAGACGGTCTTCCCCGGAATGCAGGGAGGACCGCTGGTGCACATTATTGCCGCCAAGGCGGTGTGCTTCCTCGAGGCATCGCAACCGAGCTTCCGCGACTACGCGCGGCAGATCGTGGCCAACGCGAAGGTGATGGCCGAGACGCTGGCGGCCGATGGCTATCGCATCGTCTCCGGTGGAACGGACACGCACCTCATGCTGGTGGACGTGTTCGCGAAGGGCATGCTGGGAAGCGAGGCGGAGAAAGCTCTCGGTGAAGCCGGCATTACGGTCAACAAGAACGCGATTCCGTTTGATACGAATCCTCCGATGAAGCCGAGCGGCATTCGCATCGGCACTCCGGCGGTGACTACGCGCGGCATGAAAGAGGCGGAGATGCGGCAGATTTCGCACTGGATCGCCGAGGCGCTCAATCATCGGACGGACGCCGCCGTGCTGGCCAAAATCCGCAAGCAGGTGCTGGGGATGGCCGAGGAATTCCCGCTGTATTTCGAGCGCCGGGCGCGGCCGCAGGCGGAAGTCAGGGCCTAACATTTTTTGAATTGTCATCTTCCGAATTGTCATCATCTTCCGAGTTGTCATCCTGAGCGAAGCGAAGGACCTACGCATTCCAGCGCCACGAGCAAATGCATAGGTCCTTCGCTTCGCTCAGGATGACAAAAATCTGGCGATTTCCCTGTGTTCCCTGCACCCTCTGTGGTTAAATTCCATTCGTGAAAGTAGCCATCGACATCCGTCGCATGACGGAATTCGGCATTGGCACCTACATCCGGAATGTGGTGCGCACGCTGGCGCGCCTGGACCCGGACAGCAAGTACTTCCTCATCGGATCGCCGGACAAGGTGGCGGAATGTGGGGCGCTGCCGGCGAACTTCCACACGGTGGCGCTGGCCGGGCGTGATGACACGCTGAAAGGGACTCTCGATTTCCGGGCGATCGTGCGGCGCCTGGGGTGCGACGTGGTTCACATTCCGAACCTGTTCTGGATTCCGCGCGGGCTCGGTTGTCCTTATATTCTGACTGTGCACGACCTGTTGGAGCATATGTATGGATCGCGCGACCTTTCCAGCTTGCGGCGCAGCCTGCACTTTTATCTGACGCGGCGCGTGTTGCGCAAGGCGGCGCGGGTGATCGCGGTGTCGCAATTCACCAGGAACGAAATCGAAAAGCTCCTGGCCATTCCGGATGCGCGCATCGAGGTAGTGTACAACGCGATTGACGAGCGTTTTCTGCACGGCCATGCCACCGAAGCGGATTGTGAATTGATCGCCCAGCGCTATCTGGTGAACTATCCGTTCATTCTGTACGCGGGCGCCATTCGGCCGCACAAGAATGTGGTGCGCATCATCGAAGCGTTTTCGGCGCTGAAGAGCGAACTGCAGAAAGAGCAGCAGTACCCGGATCTGAAGCTCATCATCATCGGGGACGATCTTTCGAGCCATCCGCGGCTGCGGCGCACGGTGGTGCGCAGCGGCGTGCAGAACGACGTGCGTTTCCTGGGATTCGTGCCCATCGAAGTGCTGCGCATTTTTTACGATGTAGCCAAGGTTTTTGTGTTTCCATCGCTCTACGAGGGATTTGGATTGCCGCCACTGGAAGCCATGGCCCATGGAACTCCGGTGGTCACTTCGAACACTTCGAGCCTGCCGGAAGTTGTGGGGAACGCGGCGTTGCTGGTGAATCCGGAAAACGTGTTTGAAATTCGGCGAGCATTGCAGCGAGCGCTGCTTGATCCGGCGCTGCGCGAGCGGATGAAACGACGTGGCTATGATCAAGCGCAGCGATTTTCCTGGACGAATTCGGTGTCGAGAATCCTTGAGATTTACCGTCAAGTGGCGGGTGGCCGTGTTTCCCGCGGGGTCGCCGCGGACTGAAGCCGATCTTACTCTCGTATAATGAATCTTCCGCGATGAATTCTGGCGCTACGCGCAATCTCGAACCGCCGACAATTGAGACGGCGATCCACCCGGCAGTGACCCATCCGGCAACGATACCCCCCACAACGACCCGTCCGAACCGTCTGCTTTCGGACTGGCGGATCTGCGTGCTGGTGTTGATTGGGTTGTGGGCGGTCATCTACATGGTGGGGCTCTCGCGGCCCGCCTTGCTCGATGATGCGGACACGGTGCATGCCGAGGCGGCGCGCGAGATGCTGCTGCGGCATGACTGGGTCACTCTCTATGTCAACGGCGTCCGCTATCTGGAAAAAGCTCCATTGATGTATTGGGGCGTGGCGACGAGCTACACGCTGTTCGGCGTCAGCGAGTGGAGCACGCGTTTGCCGCTCATGCTGGGCGTGCTGGCGATGATTCTCTCCACCTACGGTCTGGGACGCTGGGCTTTGGGCAGCGAGGGCGGATTCGATTCCGGGTTAGTGCTCGGGACCGCGCTCGGGCCGTATCTTTTTACACGCTTTCTGATTCCGGACGTGGCGGTGGGTCTGTGGCTGACGCTGACGTTCTGGCTTTTTCTGGTGTCGTTGGAACAACAGAAGCTGGAGCAAACGAAGTTCGACCAGCCGAAGCCGGCGCGCTGGACCTGTTGGGGATTGGCCGCAGTGTGCGCGCTCAACGTGCTTACCAAGGGACTGATCGGACTGGTATTTCCGGCAGGAGCGATCGGGCTTTATCTGCTGCTGACGGGGAATTTGCGGCATTTGCTGAAGCTGCGTCTGGTTTCGAGCGGGCTGGTGTTTTTCGCCATCGCTGCGCCTTGGCACATTCTGGCGGCGCTGCGAAATCCGGCGCAGGGGCAGGTGCGTGGATTTCTGTGGTTCTACTTCGTCAATGAGCACATCCTGCGCTTTTTGAACAAGCGTATTCCGCGCGACTACGACACGGTTCCGTTGCTGCTGTTCTGGGCGTTACTGGTTTTGTGGCTTATTCCGTGGACTGTGTTTCTTCCGCAGTCGCTGGAAAAAGTGCCGCGGCGGTGGCGCGAGTTCCACGCGCAAATGTCGCGGCGCCAGCGCGCGTATTTATTGTTTTTCTTGTGGAACCTGGTGATCGTGGGCTTCTTCAGCCTCTCGACGCGGCAGGAATACTACACCATCCCGGCGATTCCGGGGATGGCATTGCTGGTGGGCGGATGGCTGCAACGGGAAAGAACTTCTCCTGCTGATAGCAGCGAACGGCACGAGGGACGGATTTCGTCGGCAGTGTTGCTGGCGGCTGGCGTCGTCATCGCGGTGGTTGGCTTTGCGTTGCTCTTTTTCTCGAAGGCGCCGGCTGCGGGCACGGATCTGTCGGACTTGCTGCGGAAAAATCCCCAGGACTATGCGCTCTCGTTCGGGCACTTTCTGGATTTGACGCCGCAGGCGATGGGGGCATTCCGCGTGCCGTTGTTCGGCTTTTCACTCGCATTTCTGTTGGGAACGGTGGCCAACTGGATTCTGCGTCGCCGAGCGCGGGCGGGAGCGGGAAACGTTGCGCTGGTGGCGATGATGGTGGTTCTGCTGGCGTGCGTGCGGATTGCGTTCGGCATCTTTTCTCCGATTCTTTCGTCGAAGGATCTGGCGATGGCGATTCGTGAGCAATACCGGCCGGGCGATCAGATCGTAGTGAGCGGGCTGTACGAAAATGCGTCCTCATTGAATTTCTACACCGGGATCCCGTTGCACAGTTTGCACGCGCCGGGAGGAAACATGTGGTATGGCACGCAGTTTCCGGGAGCGCCGCGGGTTTTTGAGACGCAGGCATCGTTCGTCGAAATGTGGAATGGTCCGCAGCGCGTTTTTTTGTGGGCCGAAGAGGATGATCCGGCGGCATTGCGCGGATTGGCGAGCTATGTGGTCGCGCGGCGGGGAGGCAAGACTATTTTTTCCAATCGACCGACGGCGCCGGCTTCACGATAGTCAGGCGGCCATCCTTCAGATCGAAGACATCGCCTCGCCAGTGGATGCGGTTGCCCAGAAAACCTGCGGCCCAAATGAGTGGCGCGATCAGGTCTCGCAGTGGGAGCAAGAAAATGTTGCTGAGCGCTTGTCGGTCGTGGAGCACGACCTCCGCGGCAGCGAACCCGACGGCCAGCCGCGCAGCGAACGTCAGCGCGAATAGTGCCCATGCCCACGCAGCCCCTTGGGCGACTAGCAGCGTCACCAATGCCCAGGGCAGGCCGAAGGTGAAGAGCAGTCCGGCGTATCCCCAGCGACGTGCGTCCCGAATGGTCCGCGACCAGCGTAGTTGATGGCGGAAAAACTGCCGCAGGGTGTAGGCCGGTAGAAATGTGGTGACGGTCGTGGCGCTGAGTTCGACTCGCTTTCCGGTTGCGGCGATGCGCCGGCCGAGTTCATAGTCGTCGGCGAGATAGTCGAGTAATGCTTCGAAGCCGCCGATGGCTTGGAGATCACGACGGCGAAACGCCAGCGTTGAGCCCAATCCAAAGTGCAATCCTTTCTCTAGAAACCTTGCGCTCAAAACGCCGGGTACAAAGTCGGTGCTGATGCCCAACGCTTCGAGGCGCGAGCCGAGGGTCGGACTGGCGACAGCGCGGTAGAGGCAAGTCACCAGCCCCACCGAAGCGTCCGCGAGCGGCGTGATCACCTTGCGCAAATAATCTGGAGGGACGCGGATGTCGCTGTCATTCACCAGGAGAAGTTCGTGGCGGGCCGCGGGCAACATCTGCACGAGATTGCTGACCTTGATATTTGGTCCCAGAACGCGGTCGCACACGATTAGCTCAATCTCACGGTTGGGATATTTTGACTGCAGCTTGCGCACCACCTCGATGGCGGGATCCGCGGGATCGCTGACCCCGAAGATCATTTGAATTTGAATTTGAAATTCCGGATACTCCTGTTCGCAGTGACTGCAAAAGCTCTCCCAGATTTCGGGATCGACACCTTTCAAGGGCTTGAGGATGGAAAGTGGAGGTAGCTGGCTTTCTGGCAGCGGAGCCTGACTGAGTTTCTTGCGCCTGTCGCTGAGGAAACTCGCCAGCGAGAGCGCGGACAGGAAATAAAAACACAGACAGCAGGCAGTTCCAATCGCGGCCAGAGTTTCGAGTAGGACCCTTGCGGTTAGTGGCGGCAGCGGCATCGGTAGCATGTTACTCGTAGCGCAGCGACTCGATGGGATCGAGGTTGGCCGCTTTCCACGCGGGATAGATGCCGAAGATGAGTCCTACCGCGGCCGAGGCGACGAAGGCGAAGATCGACCAATCCACCGACATGGTGGCCGGAAGCGATGGGAACGCAACCGGGACGATGGCGGTGATAAGGGCGCCCAGCAAGAGCCCGATCACTCCGCCGACGGCCGTGAGCATGACCGCTTCGAGCGTGAATTGCACTAGGATGTCGCGCTTGCGGGCTCCCATGGCCTTGCGCACTCCGATTTCGCGCGTGCGCTCGGTCACCGAAACCAGCATGATGTTCATCACGCCCACACCGCCCACGATCAAGCCGACACTCGAAACCGCAAACATGAAGATGAAGATCATACCGGTGATCTGATTCCACACGTCGGAAATCGAGTCCTGGGTAAAGATGGCGAAGTTATCCGGCTTTTCGGGCGGGACCTTGCGGCGGCGGCGCAGCAACTCGCGCATTTCGTCCATGGCTTTGGGCATGTCGGCGTGCGAGGTGGCCTTGACGCTGATCCAGTACTGCTTCAGTTCGGGGTGCAGCTTGCGGAACGTGGTCAAAGGGAAGAAAACTATGTTGTCATCGGGATTCTTTCCTCCGCCGAACACGCTCTTGCGAAGTTTCGCCACTCCGATCACGGTAAAAACCTGACCCTCAATGTTCAACTCTTTGCCCAGCGCCTCCTCATTCGGGAAAAGCTCCCCCGCTGTGTCGTGGCCGATAATAATCACTGGGCTGCGGCGCTCTTCGTCGATATCGCTGAACCAGCGGCCGGAGTCGAGGGCAACGTCAATGACATCCTTGTAGGAACTGGTATCGCCTTCCAGAATGGTTTGCTTGGCCTTGCGGTCTTTGTATTTAACGGTGTAGGTGCCGGTGCCGAGTTCCGGCCGGGCATACTGCACCATGACGGTGACCGCTTTCACGTGCGGCAGATCCTGCATCGCCATGCCGTCATCGTAGGTCAGTTCCTTGCGCGTGCGCATCTCTTCCGTCGGACGCCCAAAGGTGAATGGCTCCATGTGGAAAGCGAAGATGATGTTCGAACCCAGGCTGGTGATGACCTGGCTTACGTTATCGTTCAGGCCGCGCACGATCGACGAAATCCCGATGACGACGGCAACCCCAATCACGATGCCAAGCACGGTCAGCGACGACCGCATTTTATTGCTGCGGATCGTGTCCACCGCCATGTTCAGGCCTTCGCCGAGTTCGCCTTTGAGCAGCATTGCCTGAAAGCCTTTTCACCGCCGAGACGCAGAGTGCGCCGAGAAAACTGCAGATCCCTCGCTTCGCTCGGGATGACAAATCAAGAAACTCGTTAGGTCTCAAATCGCAGCGCAGCGATTGGGTCCAGCACGGCCGCGCGGCGCGCGGGATACACGCCGAAAAAAATACCAACGCTCGCCGCCACCAGCACTCCTGCCGCTACTGCCCAAAGTTTGATGGTTGAGGGCATGCCGATGGCGAGCGTGACGCCCTTGGCGATGGAAATGCCGAACAGCACGCCGATCGCGCCGCCGAGCAGAGCCAAGGTGAGCGACTCGATCAGAAACTGCAGCAGGATGTCGCTGCGGCGCGCTCCCATCGCCTTGCGGATTCCGATCTCCCGCGTTCGTTCCGTCACTGAAACCAGCATGATGTTCATGATCACGATGCCGCCGACCACCAGGGAGATGGCGGCGATTCCGATCATGGCGTAAAAGAACGTGCCGCTGAAGTTCGACCAGATACCCAGCAGGCTGTCGTTGGTCTCCATGTCGAAATTGTCGTCGTCGCCGGGGTGCACGTGACGGCGAGCGCGCAAGATGGCGCGCGTTTCGTCCATGGCTTCCTCGAATCCGGCGCCGCTGGCAGCGGCCTTGCCCGAGATGCGGATACTTTCATGGGAGCCATTCTGCTTCTGAAACGCGGTGATCGGCATGAGCGCATAGTTATCCATGCTCTGGCCGAGCGTCTTGCCTTTGCGTTTGCCGACGCCGATCACACGATAGACCCAGCCGTCGACACGAATCTCCTTGTTAATGGGATCCATGCCGGGCATCAGGTTATCCACGATGTCCGGTCCGACAACGACGACGGGGGAATTGTTCCTCACATCCACATCGTTGATCATGCGTCCGGCGGTGAGGTCGATATAGAGAATCGGCACCATGGAGGGCGTCATGCCGCGGACAAGCGTATCGCAGATGGACTGTTCGTTGTACTTAACATGTCCGCTCGTGTTAAGTTGCGAAGCTCCCACCCATTCGCAATGCTTGCAGGCTTCGAGGACGGCTTGATAGTCCTCCAGGGTCAAATTTTTGCGCTTCTCGCCCTCGAGAAATTTATCGATGTTGGTGACGACGGGTGAAACTTTGAAGACGATAAAAACGTCGGCGCCGAGATTGAAAATCTTCGTCGCCACGTAGCCATTAATGCCGTTGACGAAGGTGACCACGGCAATCACGGCGGCAACTCCGATCACCACACCGAGCAAGGTGAGCGCGGAGCGCAGCTTGTTCGCCCACAGCGACAGGAACGCGATCTTGATAGCTTCGGAAATGTTCATGAGATCAGGGGTCAGGTCTCGGGTGTTAGGTCTCAGGTCTCAGGCTATGGACGTCTTGTCCCGGCTCTTTGCGTTATCAGTTTAACAGTCCGGGCCTTGAACTCCTGAGACCTGAGAACTCGCGTCACGGAGGCCATCGAATATAATGATTCTGTTGGCAGCCGGACCGGACGGTCGCTGTCGCAAGACAGAGGAAAGTCCGAACTCCGCAGAGCAGTGTGCCGGATAACGTCCGGGACGGCCGGCTCAAGCCGGTTGGACGGAAAGTGCCACAGAAAATACACCGCCGGGGCCGCAAGGCTCAGGTAAGGGTGAAAAGGTGCGGTAAGAGCGCACCGCCGACGCAGTAATGCGGCGGGCAGGGCAAACCCCACACGGAGCAAGACCAAATAGGGAGGGAATCCGGTTTCGGCCGGGTGCGTGCCGGCTCGGCGCGCCACCACCTCCGGGTAGGTCGCTTGAGCCTCGCAGTAATGCGTGGCCCAGAGGAATGACCGTCCTGCCGGAAACGGCAGACAGAATTCGGCTTACAGGTCCGGCTGCCACAAACTACTTTTATCATTTTATCAATAGTTCATAGTCGCATTCTTTGCCAGCGGTCCCGATCAACCCTATAATCGAAGTTCGGCACGAGTCCAACGGCACCGACCGTATATCTGACTCGTGATTTCACCCGATCACTTCACTGAACACCCAGGAGAACTTTATGTCCGCACCCAGCCGTCGCCCGGAAATTCGCCGGCGCCGCACCCGCGCAGAAAAAATCGCGAAGTTGCGCAAGCGCCTCGCCGCTGCTTCTGCTTCCAATGACAAAGACCGTCTCACTGCAAAGCTGCATCGTGTCGGTTTGGTTTCCCCGGGAAATCCGCTGATCAAGAGCGCCTAGCTCAGTCGAAAGCTAGAATTCCACCGTCACGAACCTCGCCGGGCTCTTTCCCACATTCGTCAAGATGGGGTCGTAGCCTCCCGTCAACCATTGGATGTCGCCGGATCTTAGTTTTACCGGCACGGGAGTCACAAATCTGAGGTCGCTGCGAATATCGAGATCGCTGATCGCGACCAGCAGTTGCGGACCACCGAAAGATTGGCTGGGCACCGCAGCGCCTGGCTCGAGGTTGACTTCGGAGACGCGCGCTCCATCCTTCACGAAAAGAAGTTTGCTGCGGCCGCCCGGGAACGTCTTTTGGCCGTCTCCCTCCGGCAAAGCGGTCAGCGTCTGCCGCAGTTTTTCATCCTGCAGCAATTCAATCGTTACGTTGCGAAAAGGCTGGTCGGAGAGATTCCTGGCGATGTGGGCAAAGTTTCCCGCCGTAAACCGCGTGTCGCCGTCGTTGAGCTTGACCTCCACGGGCGGCTTGCCCTCGACTTCGTTGGAAATGTGAGTATCGCCGAGCGCGACGGAGAAGTAGTCGTGGCGATGGCGATGCATGAGCGTCGAAGCATGGGGCGCAACCTCGACCTTGAAGGCGCGAATGTATTCGTTTTCAAGGGCAAGGTGGTGCGAGGGTTCAGAGGTGATCTCGACTTCAGTCGCGGTCTGCGCGGCCAGGAATGGAATCAGCAGGAAGAGGAACAGTACGCGCTTCATGGCCCGAGATTGTAGCACCGGAGGAGTTGTGGCGGTTGAGGTGCGCTCGGCTTGGACGGGCGAGGTCGCTCGTCCCCACAATGATTCAAGTGGAGTACACAATCTTCCCTCCGACAATTGTCGCGACTACTTTTCCCGTCAGCTGCCATCCATCGAAGGGGGTGTTCTTCGATTTCGAGCGGGACTTGGCGGCGTCGAAGGTCCACTTCTTTTTCGGATCGAAAACAGTAACGTCGGCGACCGAGCCGCGGACAAGGGACCCGCGGCCGCGAAGATCGAAACAGCGAGCCGGACCGGCAGTGAAGAGTTCCACGATGCGGGCAAGAGGGATGCGCTTCTCGCGATGCAGCCTGGTGATCGTGAGCGCGAGCGCAGTTTCAAGTCCGGTGATGCCGAACGCGGCGCCCTCGAATTCCATCTCCTTTTCATGGGCGGCATGGGGAGCGTGATCGGTGGCGATAGCGTCCACCGTACCGTCGGCGAGCGCGGCCAGGATGGCTTCGCGATCGGAGGCCGAGCGCAGCGGAGGATTCATCTTGTAATTGCTGTCGTAGTCGCGCATGTCTTCGTCAGTCAGCGTGAAATGGTGCGGCGTAACTTCGAACGTGACGCGGGCTTTGGCGCGCTTGCCCCGGCGCACGCTCTTTAGCGCGTCCGCCGTAGAAAGATGTGCGACGTGCAGCCGGGCATTGGGAATGTGCATCGCGAGTTGGACGTCACGCTCGACAATCGAGGCTTCGGCAGCCGCGGTCATGCCGCGCAATCCGAGACGGAATGAACGCGCGCCCGCGTTCATGGAGCAATTCTCGGTCATGCGAGTGTCTTCGGCATGTTGCACGACCGGGAAATTCAGCTCCCCGCCCAGAACCAGGGCCTCGCGCATAAGGGCGTCCTCAAGGATGGGCTTGCCATCGTCGGTGACCGCGATGGCTCCGGCGGATTGCAGCGCGCGGAAGTCGGTGAGCGTGACGCCCTTACTCGATCGGGTCGCGGCAGCGACGACAAACACATTGACGACCGCGCCGCGTTCGGGCTGACGAAGCCACTCGATCCACTCGACTGAATCAACCACTGGAACCGTGTTGGGCATGGTGCAGACAGAAGTGAAGCCGCCAGCAGCGGCAGCAGCCGTCCCCGTCGCAATCGTCTCTTTATAAGCCTGTCCGGGCTCGCGCAAGTGCGCGTGCAGATCAATGAAGCCGGGCGCGACGATGAGTCCGCGGGCATCGAATTTCTCAGTTTTCTCGTGCACGCTGCCCTTGATCTTGTGGGGAGGAGCAACTTCGGCGACACGGCCATCTTTCAGCAGCACGTCCATGGGCGCGTCGATGCGAGCCGCCGGATCGATGAGGTGGCCGCCTTTGATCAGCAGACTGGCAATCTGCGGACTGCGTCGATTTTTTTCTGCGCTCGTCATCGCATCTTTCCCATCGCTCGCGCCAGAATCGCCATGCGGGTGGGTACGCCGTTATGCACTTCTTCCAGGATGCGCGCCTGGGCGCCGTCGGCGACTTCGCTGGTCAGTTCCAGGCCACGAATAATCGGGCCGGGATGCATTACGATGGCATCCTTCTTCGCCATCTTCAACCGGGCCGGGGTCATCTGGTAGCGCGCGATGTATTCCGGAAGGTCGATCTTCATCCCGGAGAGGCGCTCTGTCTGCACGCGCAGCAGCATGACCACATCGGTGCCGCGTAAGGCGTCTTCAATGTGGCGGGTCACGCGCACGCCGGGCGCGAGGGTAGTGGCAATGTCGGGCGCCAGTTCCGGCGGACCGCAAAGAATAATCTTCACGCCGAATTTGCTCAGCAGGTGGCACGCCGACCGCGCCACACGACTGTGAAAAATGTCGCCGACAATCGCGACCTGCAGACCTTTGAAAGTTTTCTTGTTGCGCAGAATGGTGTAAGCATCGAGCAGCGCTTGCGAGGGATGCTCGTGCAATCCATCTCCGGCGTTAATGACGGGCACGTCGATGTGCTGCGCCATCACGTAGGGAGCGCCGGCGCTGGGGTGGCGGATGACGATGATGTCGGCGCCGACGGCGCGCACCGTGTATCCCGTGTCAAGCAGCGATTCGCCTTTCTCGATACTGGAACCGATCGCCTGGATGAGGACGGTGTGAGCGCCCATTGATTTGGCCGCGATTTCAAACGAGCTCCGCGTGCGGGTGGAAGCCTCGTAGAAAAGCAAAAGCACTCGCTTGCCCTTGAGCAGGGGCCGCGGCTTGTCCGGATTCATGCGCCGGGCAAACTTCAAAAGTCTCAGGATCTCGGCTGCTTCCAGGTGCTCGATGCCGAGCAGGGAACCGCGCGCTGGATTTTTAAGAACCGCGCATCTCAATTACAAATTACAAATTGGAAATTACAAATTGACCTGCTGCTTTTCCATCAGCAGGACTTTCTCCGCGTCATCGACCTCGTGGAGTTTGACCTCAATAATCTGATTTTCCGTTGTCTGCACCGTTCGTCCGATGAACGCGGCTTCAATCGGCAACTCGCGATGACCGCGATCAATCAGTACGCACAACTGCAAGCGCCGGGGACGGCCGGCGCGAAACAGCGCGTCCATGGCGGCACGAGTGGTGCGGCCGGTGTAGAGCACGTCGTCAACCAGCACCACCGACTTACCCGTGATGGGAATTTCCATCTCGCTTTTCTGCACCACCGGCTTGGAGCCGAGGGTGGAAAGATCGTCGCGATAGAGGGTAATGTCGAGCGTGCCGAGCAGTACCGGTTTCTTTTCGATGCGCTGAATAATTTTCGCCAGCCGCTCCGCCAGCGGAACTCCACGGCGGCGGATGCCGACCAGCGCCAGATCTTCGACGCCATTGTTCTTCTCAAGAATCTCATGCGCCAGCCGGATCAAGGTGCGCTCCACCTCGGATGCCGACATGAGCTGCGCTTTCTGCTGGATCTCGACGGGACGCCCTGGCACGCGTGAATTCATAAACGCTGCATCATACGCGTGCAGAAAGATGAGAGCAAGGCCGAGCCTGAAACCCGCGCCGGTAGTGATTAAATTACACGCGGGTGTTGCGAGGCCGCGAGAACAGCGAGGCCAGCGCGCCGCCAACCGAGGCGAGCACCACGGTGAAAATCATTCCAAAAAAGAGGGTGATCGCCAGCCCCGTCGGGGTGAACAGGTTGTGGATGCCGGCTTGAATGTCAGGGTCGGCCGCGTTTGCTCCGAACCTCTGAGCGATTTTCAGGATGTAATCGGTGTATTCCTGCTGGGCATGAAAAACAAAAATCCGGATGGTGATCAGCAGCGCGTTGATGGCGAAGACGACGACTCCCGCCGCTCCCCCAAGACGCGACCCGAGAGCGGCAGGAAGTGCGAATCCATTTTCGCGACGGTAGAAAAAGACAGCCAGTGCCCCGGTCAGCACGATGCCGAGAAAGGGGATCATTCCGATGAACACGCCGAGCACGCCGGCCTGGAGCGCGGCACGAACGGCAATTCTCCGGTCCATCGTGCTTCCCGACGAAACTTGTCGCGTTTGAGACGAGGCAAGCCGCGTCTCTACGGGAATCTCCTGAGAAAGCTCGTCCAGCGCTGGATTCAAGCCCCCAGCAATTTCAGCATCCGGGGCCGCAACCTGCACGTGGATTTGAGGAGCACGGCATTGCGGACAAAACGGCCGTCCGTCTTCGACCGTGGTTCCACATTGTTGGCAAGGATGCTCCACGTCTTTGAAATTAGCGCACAACGAACCGGAGAGCAAGGCGTCGGGTCATTGAATCATTGAGTGATTGAATCATCGAATCATTGGAAACGTCTTTCCCTGCCCGATCACCCAATGACTCAACACCCCGATCAAATTGTGTCGTCCTTGCCCGTGTGCATGCGCACATAAACCAGGGCGAAGCGGGTTCCATGGCCGTTGGGCTTAACGGAAACGAGGTGCTGGTTCCCCTCGGTTCCAACCTTTAGCTCCACCGAGTCTCCGCCGCCGCTGCTCTCGCACGAAACGGGCTTGGACAATTCATCCTTGTCTGAGTAGTTTCCGTGGCCTGAGTTCCAGCCGCCGTGGCACTGGATGGGCTTGCCATATTTCGGCAGCTCTTTGTTGTAGTAGGCAATGATTTTGTCGGGAGCGTCATCAGAGATGAACTCCGCCGCCACCACTTTCAACGAGAATCCCGGCAGCGAAAGGTTCACATTGGCGCTCTTCTTGTCGTCGCTGTTGTCTTTCGGGGCCGGCTTGGCGCCGGGATAAAGCGTCAGTCCGGCGTCGCGAATGTCGGCTTGCTCGCTGACGTGCAGATCGCCTACGGGCGACTTGATATCAACGTGCGCCTCGCCATTCTTCTTGTCGTTCCCACTGATGCTGCAAGCGGGAAGCACGCAGAGGGCGGCAAACAACGGGCCCAGGGACAATTTTGCGATCACGCTACGGCTGAACATTTCACGGCTGACCATTTTACGGTTGAACATGGGAGGAACCTCCTGAGCTCGGTTGACCTGAGATTGGCCAGGCGGGGCGTTCGAGACCCTCGCCTCGGGATGCGATGCCTGGAATCGTAACTGGCAGATGGCCGCTGATCGGGATCTCGCCGAAGATCGCCTTTACGGCCGCTGCTTCCGACACGCTTGCATTGGAGAACGCGCACACATAATTCTGGATAGCGGGGAAATCCTGCACCACATAAGGATTGCCCATGGCGAGTACGACGGTGCGGCTGGCGGCGCGATCGAGGATCGCGGTGAGTAATGATCCCGTGGCGGCGTCCATGGCAACCGTATTCTTCAAACCTCCTCCGGCGGCGCGCGTGGCCTTGCCCGCGGTCGGAACCACGTACACCGCAGCGATCACGTGCTCCGCCGCTTCCACTGCTTCGACAACGGGCGCCTTCATGCCGGGGGCCGAGCGCGCATCGACGTAGATCACGCGGGCGTCTGGCACGCGAGCTAGGATTTGACGTTCGAGCATACGTCCGGAGTCGGTGCGCAGGTCGTCGGAGAAAATCACCACGACCAGGCGGTTGCTCACCTCGGCTACTGATTGATACGGAAGCGCGGCTGCCGGAGTTCCAAAAGACTGCAGCGGGATCACTTTGCCGTTGTCGCGGATGAGGGTAATGGCTTCGTCGGCAATGCGCTGGCCGACGGCCAGATTCTCCGGTTTCGCAATCTGGCTGGAGAGTTGAACGGGGTCCACGAGCCGCGCCTTGTTCAATCCGAGGGAAGCCTTTAGTTCCAAAATCTTACATACGGATTGATCGAGCTGCGGAGGACTGATTTCGCCGCTACGCACCGCTTTCAGCACCGAGCGGTAGCTGGCATCGAGATCGGCTGGAATGATCAGCACATCATTGCCGGCTTTGAAGGATTCGACCGCTGCCCGGCCGATATCCTTCGCGTACAGGCGCGTCAACCCTGCCATGTCAAGGGCGTCGGTCACGACGGTCCCTTTGAATCCCATGTCTTCTTTGAGGAGTCCGGTCACAATCGCCTTTGAAGTTGTGGCCACGCGGTTGGGCTCGGGGTCGAGGGCAGGAGCGGTTACGTGCGCCACCATCACGGCATCCACGCCCGCCTCGATCGCGCGCCGGAACGGCGGCAACTCAACCGCCTCAAGCCGCGCCCGGTCGCCAGTGACTTGAGCGAGGCCGAGATGAGAATCGGCAGCGGTGTCGCCATGTCCGGGAAAGTGTTTGGCCGTGGTCAACATGCTGCCTTCGTGAGCGCCCCGGATGTACGCCGCCACGAAATCGCCCACCTGTTTCGGGTCTTCTCCGAACGAGCGCGTGTTGATGATGGGATTCGCAGGGTTGGAATTCACGTCGGCAACGGGGAAGAAATTCCAGTGCACTCCGATGGCCCTCGCCTCCAGCGCGGTGATGCGTCCAAAAGCTTCGGCATTTTCCGTTTTGCCAGCAGCTCCAAAAGCCATCGCATGGGGAAAAACAGTGGTGCCATTCAGGCGCATGGACACGCCGCGCTCGAAGTCTGCCGCGACAATGAGGGGCAGCTTGGATGACTTTTGCAGCCGGTTGAGCAGTTCGGCGGCAACATAGGGCTGGCTCTTGAGCAGAACGGGACCATCCACCGGGACGGTCATGACCAACGATCCGATGTGATATTTGCGGAGGTTGTCGCGCAGTTGAATCCAGATGGGGTCGGCGTCGTTCAGGAATTGCACCTTCACCGGGATCGCGAAGAGTTGTCCGACTTTGTCTTCAGGCGACATCTTGCGCAACGTTTTATCGACCCATTTCTGTCCGGCTCTGTCGACATGGATGGGACCGGGCTGCAGAAAGCGGTCTTTGCTCTTGTCTCTAGCAAAGCAAAGCGCCGCAGCTAGCAGAATCATCATCAACAGCAAATGTCGGAGCATGCAATTGACAATAGCAAAAACGGACGGCAACGTCCTCGCCGTCGCAGGAACGCGTGACGGCCACTTCGCAGTTGAGTAATCGCTCACGAACTCTCTCAAATTTGCTGTTCGATGGTGGCGATGGCTTCCTCTTGGATGGCTGGGTCGTCGCCAAGCCCGGCCAGCCAATGCACGTCCGGTTCCCGCCGGAACCATGTGATCTGGCGCTTGGCATAGTTACGATGCGCCTGCTGCGCCGCACTGAGCGCCGATTCTCGATCTAGTTCGCCGCGCAAAAACTGCACCGCCTGCTTGTATCCGAGCGACGCGAGCGGGCGCGCTTGGTCGCCATATTTTGCGAGAAGCCTTTCCGTCTCGGCGACCAGGCCTTCGTCAAACATCTTCGCGGCCCGCTGGTTGATGCGCGCGTAGAGAGCCTTGCGCTCGGGATTGAGTCCGAGACGCAGAATGCGAAAACCGTGCAGCGGCTCGCGTCCCTGCTGCCAAAGTTCGGTGATGGGCCGGCGCGAGGCGAGACACACCTCGATTGCGCGGATCAGCTTGGGAACATCATTGGCGTGAATGCGATTGGCTGCCGAAGAGTCGAGCCGCCGCAGGATGCGATGCAAGTGCTCCGACCCACGCTCCTCGGCGAGGCGGCGCAGTTTGTTGCGCAGTTCTTCGGAGCGCTGCGGGCCACGAAAAAGTCCTTCGAGCAAAGCACGAAGATAGAGTCCGGTTCCTCCGCTGACGATAGGCAAGTGTCTGCGCTGCTCGTTTTCGCTTAGAGCTGTCTCGCGCAGAACTATCTTGCGCAGAACCTGCCGCGCCTGTCGCGCATATTCTCCCGCGCTAACGTCGGCGAGCGGATCCACGCAATCGAGCAGGTGATGCGGAACTTCCGCGCGCTCGGCCGCACTGGGCTTGGCCGTACCGATTTCAAATTCGCGGTACATCGCAACCGAGTCACAGTTAACAATTTCTCCGTGGAAGCGGCGGGCGATCGCCAGCGCCAGAGCGGTTTTCCCACTCGCCGTGGGACCAAGCACGACTACGACCAGCGGCTCACGGCCTAACTTCGGCAACCTCGCCACTTTTGGCAACTTCAGCGCGCACTCCAAGGGATGTACCGCCAGTAGCGGATGATGGTCAGAACGAGCAGCAGAACCGCCATGAGAAGCAATCCGGTGGCTTCGGCGGCGTAGATGGAATGGCGGTGCTGATGCTTGTCGCCCTGATGCTCGTTGTCAGCAACCGGCTTCGGCGGAACGGGGGCGTTCACGCGGTTATTGTAGCCTTTTCGGGGGTGGATGGGCGTTGGTCACGGTTGGTGTCAATTGGCGGCGAGGCCGAGCTCGGCTTGGACGGGCGAGGGCGCCCGTCCCTCCACGAGCGATTTACAGAATCACCCGCTCGTCTCCCACTCGCCGCGTTACCCGCTCGCGATCCAGATACTCGAGCAGTGGAATCGCATACTTGCGGCTGACGCCTGTCATATCCTTGAAGCGGGCGACATCAATTTTCGGCGCAGTATTTTTGAGAACGGCGATCTTGTGGCGAAGATCCATGAGCGCGCTCTGGTGGAAGACAAGCTCCTCGGAGATCTTGATTAGAACTTTGTCGCGCAAGAGCAGAGTGACAATCTTCTGGGCGCGGATTTTATCTACCTTCAGACCCGCCAGAACTTCTTTCAGCGACGGAACTTTCAGCCCTGCGGAAGCAAACGCCTGTTCGATGATCTTCTTGGACTCGGCTTCTTCGTCTTTCATGACCACGCCGCGGCCGGGCATGTGGACGAGTTCGCCTGCGACTTCGAGTTTTTTTTCTTCCGCCAATTTTTCCAGCACGCTGTAGAAGACCTCTGGGCCCAGGTTGACCCGATCGCGCAGCTCTTCTTTGCTCATCCCGGCGACAAGAGGGTTCGCATCATGAAATTTCTTGAGGGACTGAAGCGCATCGGCCTTTGCTTCCGCATACGCCGCCGGCGCCACGAGCGCCTGACTGCACCACACCAATCCGGCCAGTGCGGCCAGTTTCGCGGCTTCTTCCCGCCGGATGTTCATTTCTCCGGGTACGTCATCCAGGCGCAGACCGATTGCTCGCCGCCGCGCCACGCGTGCTGCCAGCATTTGTTCCGGAGAACCATCGCGCATGGTATTGAGAAATGCGGTCGCATCTTCTACGCGCTGCTTGCGAGTCGCGGGCGATGCATCGAGCACAATGCCTCCACCAATGGTCGCTACCGGTGAAAACTGCCGCACGATGAAGCGATCTCCGGGCAGAAGCAGCATGGGTTCCGCGAATCTTAATTGCGCATACGCTTCGTCCCCTGGCTTCAGTTGTTTCGTTCCATGCTGTTTGGCTCCATACAGGCGCGTTTCTGCGATCGTTTCCGTGGTGTAGGCGTGAAAGTGCACACGGGCGCCGTCCTTGAGCGGCTTTGCCGAGGGAAGAAGCGAAAGCAGCGCATCGACTCGCGACGTGGAATGAAAAGTGTCCGCGGTCGCGAGCGTCATCCCGCGCGCCAGGTCTTCGGTAGAAAGTCCTGCGAGGTTCAATGCGGTGCGCTGTCCAGCGACGGCGGCTTGCGCTGGAGCGCCATGCACCTGCACGCCTCGCACTCGCACCCGCTTCCCGGCGGGAAACACTTCGAGTTCTTCTTCCTTGCGGATCGTCCCGGCGACCAGAGTGCCGGTGACGACCGTGCCGAAGCCCTTCATGGTGAAGACGCGATCGATGGGAAGGCGAGCCAGCGCCGCCGCGTCTTTCGCCGTAACTTCGGAGGCGACTTGAGCAAGCGCGGATTTCAACTCATCCAGCCCCGCGCCCGTCAACGAACTCACCGCGACCATTGGCGAACTTGCCGGATCGAGAAAAGATCCGCGCACATAATCTTCCACTTCCAGTCGTACCACTCCGAGCGTCTCCGCATCCACCGCATCGGATTTTGTGAGCACGGTGATGCCGCGGCGGATGGCAAGCAGGCGGCAGATATCGAAGTGTTCGCGAGTCTGCGGCTTGATGCCTTCATCGGCGGCGATTACGAGCAGCACCAGGTCGATGCCGCCCACGCCCGCCAGCATGTTGCGCACAAAGCGCTCGTGACCGGGGACATCGACGAAACCCAGTCGAATCCTGCTGCCATCGGGCGCGGGAAGTTCGAGGTGGGCAAACCCTATGTCAATGGTGATGCCGCGCCGTTTTTCTTCTTCGAGGCGGTCGGCATCGATGCCGGTCAGGGCTTTCACCAGCGCCGTCTTGCCGTGATCGATATGTCCGGCGGTGCCGACGATGACGGACTTCATCGGAGCCAGTATAGTCGGCTCAGCGATCAAATTTTATGGAAGCCATTCGCGAATTCGACATGCGAAAAGCGGGTGGAGATGCGACAATAAAGATTCCCCGATGACCACAACCTCTGCGATCATTCCTATTGCCGTTACGCCGGAGATAATCCGGGAGCATGGCCTGACCCCGGAAGAATTCGACAAAATCAAGCAGCTGCTCGGCGGACGCGAGCCCACGCGGACCGAGCTCGGCATTTTTAGCGTGATGTGGAGCGAGCACTGCTCTTATAAGTCGTCGCGCGTTCACCTGAGGCGTTTACCCACGCGCAGCAAGCTGGTGGTGCAGGGGCCGGGCGAGAATGCCGGCATCGTGGACATCGGTGACGGCTGGGCCTGCGCGTTCAAGATCGAGTCGCACAATCACCCGTCGTTTATCGAACCATTCCAGGGAGCGGCCACCGGCGTCGGCGGAATTTTGCGCGACATTTTCACCATGGGCGCGCGGCCGGTTGCAGTGATGGACTCGCTGCGGTTTGGGCCGATTCAAGCCGAACTGCGCTCGGCGGGACGGCCGAGGGCGGCCGTCGCTACACAGGCAGAGATTCACAAGAATCACTCCGTCATGGAAGGCGTGGTCTCTGGCATCGCTTCTTACGGCAACTGTTTCGGCGTCCCCAACCTCGGTGGCGAGGTGAAGTTCGAGCCTTGTTACTCCGGCAATCCGCTGGTGAACGCCTTCGCTCTCGGCCTAGTCCGCCGCGACCAGATTTTTTACGGACGCGCGGCGGGCGAGGGGAATCCAGTAATTTATGTCGGCTCCAAGACCGGACGCGATGGCATCCACGGCGCCACCATGGCGAGCGAGGAGTTCAGCGAAGGGTCGGAAGCCAAGCGCCCCAACGTTCAAGTCGGAGATCCATTCCTCGAAAAGCTGCTGCTCGAAGCCTGTCTGGAAGCTATGCAAACGGGCGCGATCGTTGGAATACAAGATATGGGCGCGGCCGGGCTGACTTGCTCGACCTGCGAGATGGGCGCACGTGGGGGCACTGGAGTCGAAATCGAACTGGACCGCGTGCCACAACGCGAAACCGGAATGACTCCTTACGAGATCATGCTCAGCGAGTCGCAGGAGCGCATGCTGCTGGTCGCGCAGAAAGGCCGCGAAGAAGAAGTCTTCCACGTCTTCCAGAAGTGGGGACTGGATGCGGTGGAAATCGGCCGGGTCACCTCCGATGGGAAGATGCGCGTACTTGAACACGGCAAAGTCGTTGCTGAAATTCCGAACGCCGCCCTCACCGATAACGCACCGGTGTACAAACGTCCGCTCGCGCGCTGGGAACCGCCGGTCGAGCGCGAAATGCCGGAGCACATCAACCTCGCCGAAAGTGGAGACTTCTCAGCCCAGCTCAAGGGTTTACTGGCCAGCCCTAATATTTGCTCGAAGCGTTGGGTGTGGCAGCAGTATGACCACATGGTGCAGACCAATACGGTCGAAGCGCCCGGAGCGGGCGATGCTGGCGTCATCCGCATCAAGGGCTCCAATCGTGGACTGGCCATGGCGCTCGATGGCAACGGGCGCTGGTGCTATCTCGATCCTCGTCTCGGCGCCATGCACGCGGTCGCCGAAGCGGCGCGCAAAGTGGCGTGCGCCGGAGCGACTCCGATCGGCGCCACCAACTGCCTCAACTTCGGCAATCCCGAAAAGCCGCACATCATGTGGCAGTTTTCGCAGGTGATTGACGGCATCACCAAAGCCTGCGAGGAGCTTGATACACCGATTACCGGCGGCAATGTGAGCTTCTACAACGAAACTCTCGGCGAGGGGATTTATCCGACTCCCGTGATCGGAGTGGTGGGAATTCTCGAAGACGTGCACAAGACGGCGAAGATGCACTTTGCGTCGAGCGGTGGCGAGTCCGGTTACGAGGTCATAAAAAAGATCGTCCTGCTGCGTGCCAATGAAGCTGGCGACGCCATCGACGCTGAGTTGGAGTTTGGGTCGTCCGAGTACGCGAAAGAAATTCTCGGAGCTGTGTGGGGCTATCCGCCCGAGCTGGATATCGAGAAAGAAGCCACGCTGCAACGCGCTCTGGTGTCCATCATCCGGGCGGGGCTGATAGAGTCCGCGCACGACTGTTCCGATGGCGGGTTAGCCGTGGCGCTGGTGGAGTCGGCACTGCCAGGCGGAGTAGGCCTGAGCGTCAGATTGCCCAGGCAGCAAGTCGCGCTTGAGTTCGTACTGTTCGGAGAAGATGCCAGCCGCGTCGTAATAAGCTGTGACCCAATCCACCTGCCGCGAATCGAACAGATAGCGGAGGAGTATGGCGTCTTCGCGGATGTGCTGGGCGAAACAGGGTCGGATCGGGTTGAGATCGTGGTGAATGGTGAGTCGGTAATTTCCGCGAGAGTTGCGGAGTTGCGCGAGGCATATGAAGGCGGGCTGGAAAAGGCGTTGCGGGGAGAACCAAGTTCTGCCGCTGCGGACTGACAGGCTTGCGTAGGGACGGCCGGGGGCGGCCGTCCCTACGTGAGTTAGGTTGAATTGACTAAATGCTGACTTCTGACAAATTTCGTGATGAATGCGGCGTGGTCGCCATCCACGCCCATCCCGAGGCGGAGAAGCTCGCCTATCTTGGACTGCATGCCCTCCAGCATCGCGGACAGGAATCGGCGGGCATCGTCACCTCGGACGGCGAGCGGCTGCGCCAGCACAAGGCCATGGGTCTGGTCGCCGATATTTTCAGCCATGAAGTGCTGAGTTCTCTGCGCGGCGTTCTCGCCATCGGCCACACCCGCTATTCGACCGCCGGCGATTCAGCCTTGCTCAACGCCCAGCCCATCATGGTGCAATCGAACAAGGGCACGATCGCGATTGCTCATAACGGCAACCTGGTCAACGCTCACGCGATTCGCGCCAAGCTGGAGGGCCAGGGCTCGATCTTCCAAACCAACAGCGATACGGAAGTGCTGGTTCACCTGATTGCGCTCTCCCGCGAGCAGACGCTGCCGGATGCGATCGCCGACGCCCTGCGCCGCGTGGAAGGCGCTTTTTCGCTGGTCATGCTCAGCCGCGACCGTATCTTCGCCGCCCGCGATCCACGCGGATTCCGCCCACTGGCCATGGGACGCATTCCGGCTCTAACCAGCGAGAAAAAAGACACGGTCGTCTTTGCTTCCGAAACCTGCGCTTTTGATTTGCTCGGCGCCACTTACGAACGCGACGTCAAACCTGGCGAACTCGTTATCGTGGGGCCAGAAGGCATCAGCTCGCGTTTTTACTCCCCGTCTCCAGCGCTTTCGAGCTGCATCTTTGAACACGTTTATTTTTCGCGTCCCGACAGCCTGGTGTTTGGCCGCTCGGTCGATCAAAGCCGCGACGCCATGGGGCGCCAGCTGGCGCGCGAAGCCCCGGTGGACGCCGATATCGTCGTTCCCGTCCCTGATTCCGGCAATACCGCGGCCATCGGATACGCCGCCGAAAGCGGCATCCCGTTTCGTCTTGCCCTCATCCGCAATCACTACATCGGACGCACTTTTATCGAGCCGCAACAATCGGTCCGCGACTTTGGCGTGAAGCTGAAACTGAACGCCGTTCACAGCCTGATCGAGGGCAAGCGAGTAATTCTGATTGACGACTCGATTGTGCGGGGCACCACCAGCAAGAAGATCGTCCGCATGATTCGTAGCGCGGGCGCGAAGGAAGTCCACATGCGGATTTCCTGTCCGCCGACGATTTCGCCCTGCTTCTATGGAGTCGATACGCCTTCAAAAAAAGAACTCATCGGTGCCAACAAGACGATCGAGGAGATTCGTGAATATATCGTCGCCGACTCGCTCGCCTATCTCTCGCTGGAAGGTCTTAAGAAAGCTTGCGCGGACGGGGAAAAAACCACTTACTGCTCCGCCTGCTATACGGGAAACTACCCCACCAAGATAGACGTTGAAGAGATACTACCCGCGGTGGCCACGAAATAAACTCGTTTCTAATGCTCGGCAGACTTCCACTCTACGAAATGCGCAGAGAAATGCGCAGATCGAATTCGCTGATAGGCGTCGCTACTCTCCCGTTTGTCTTCCTTTTGATGTTCTTTTTTCTACCCTCGCTCCTGCGCGCGCAAAACCCGAACGGAACGCTTCGTGGAGAGGTTCAGGACGCGAGTGCCGCGCGAGTGGCGGGTGCGCGAGTCATCGTGGAGTCAAACGGATCTTCCATGACCCGCGAGGCAACGACAAACGATCGCGGAGAATTCCGCATTGAGGGCCTGCTGCCCGATTCCTATCGCGTTACGGTGACGGCCAAAGGTTTTGCCCAGGCTACTGCCGATGTGGGCGTCGCGGTCAGCGTGGTGCGCGACATTGCCGTTACGCTCAAACCGGAAAACGCGCGCGAGACGGTCAACGTGCAGGCGCAGGCTTCCTCGATCACGACCCAGTCGATTGACACGGCGAGTGCTGTGCACGAGGGCGTAGTCGGCAGCCGGGACCTGGAAACGCTTCCGCTCCCCGCACGCAGCTTCGCCAACATCGCTTATCTCGTGCCTGGAACTGAGCCCGTCGAGCCTTCCGATCCCACCAAGGCGCGTATCACCGCCGTCTCCACCGGCGGAAGCTCCGGCTTGAACAATGAACTGTCGGTGGACGGCGCCGACAACTCCGACGACTGGATCGGCGGCTTCCTGCAAAATTTCTCGCCCGACGGCATACAGGAATTTGCCGTGCGCACCTCGAATGAAGACGCCGACACCGGCTGGACCACTGCCGGGTCCGTCGTGATCACCACCAAGCACGGCACCAACGATTGGCACGGCGACGGGGCTTTCTACGAGCGCGCGGCGGCGCTCAACGCCCGCTTCCCAATTGAGAACCCAGCGGAGACATGCACCGGCGGAGTTTGCGTGCACAATCCCAAGCAGCCGTTCTCCCGGCAAAATTACGTGGGCACGCTTGGCGGGCCGATCGCAAAAAATAAAGTATGGTTCTTTACTTCGTTCGAGCACGTGCATGAGAATGCCAGCATCGCCTACAGCCCGGCCAGCACCCAACAGTTCGATGCGCTGGCGCAGTTGGCTGCGGACGGCCTGATTTCCGGTGTCCCTTCCATCGCCGTCCCCGCCACTTTTCCCATTCCCTTCCGCGATTACCTTGGCTCGGTGCGGTTTGACTGGGCCGAGTCTTCGAAGTCGCAGTGGTTTCTACGTATCTCCGGAGACACCTACCTTACGCATAACGCGCTGGTAGAGCAGGGCACGCTGCCCTCCACCGGATTGACCACCCACAACAACTACTGGAACGCGGTGATCAGCAATACTTATACGTTCAGTCCGACTTGGCTCGGCAATCTGGTCCTCGGCGCCAGCCTGTTGCACCTTACCCAGACGCGCAACTCGGATCTGGGCTTCGCGCTGGCGTTTCCCTTCAGCTCCACGGCGCTGACGATTTCCGGATTCGAAACTTTCGGTGACAACCAGTTCGCCACTCCCATCACTCTTTTCCCCGACCTGCGCAATCAGGACAAATACCAAGTTCGCTATGACGTCAGCCACGTTGCGGGTAGTCACGCGCTCAAGTTCGGAGTCGACTTTATTCACGAACCGGTGCTGGGTGGCGCGTTTGCGTCCACGGCGGAGCAGATCATCAAGTATCCGTCCAATCCTGACTACTATGTCGCGAACCCATCGCAGTTTTATTACGTTCCCCCAACTGCGCAGTGCAATCCCGGGCCGCCTGCCCCGCTCCCTCCAGCGACCACGGGCATCACTTGCACCTACACTCCCGCTGGCGACGGCAGCTTCTCGCAGAACGTTCAGCGACTCGGACTCTACGCCGAGGACTCGTGGCGCGTTTCACACCACCTGACGGTCAACTATGGCCTGCGCTATCAGAACACCTGGGGACTCATGATCGGCTTGGGACGAAGCGAGGCCGACAACGCCGCGTATCGGACGCTGCAGGCGCTGCAGATTCCGATCGTGCCCAGCGTGCCCCACGATTACCACAAACAGATTGCGCCGCGTCTCGGGATCGCTTACTCACCCGGCAGCAGCGAGAAAACCGTAATTCGCGCCGGCTTTGGCATGTACTATGACGATCTCGCACAGAATGGATGGGCGACGGCATTTCAGGGCGTCAACAACACGAATAAGGTAACGGGAACCTGCACGTTCACCGGATCGTCCCCAGGCACTTACGCGCTCAACGGCCCCGGCTGCCTGATTGGCGGCGCAGGCGTGACCGGAAATCTGATTGGCTCCGACTACAAAACGCCTTATGCGATCCACATTACGGGCGGGGTGCAGCATGCTTTCAATGAACACTGGCTGGTTAGCGCCGACTATACGCATGAGCAAGGAAATCATGGTTACCGGGCCTTCCCATACACCAGCACCCCTACTTCTCCTATCGTAGCTCCTACGATAACCTCGCCGCTGATTCCGGCTTCTGACATTCCGGATCAGACAGCTTTTGTGCCGAATGTCAACGTGTTCGAGTCTGATAACCGCTCCAGCTACAACGCGCTGATGTTGCATTTGCAGACCAATATGCGCCGTTTCAGTCTGGTCGCGAACTACCAGCTCGCCAAGGCGCAGACCTGGGGATGCCTGCTCGGCGAACTCTTCGACTATGTGGATGGCGTCTGCCAGGTACCGAACGTACCTGGATTTGCGAATGCTGGAAAGCTGGATGCTTTCGGACCCGGCGACTACGGTCCCTCCGGCGAAGACGTTCGCCATCGCTTTGTGCTCGCCGGGACGGTGCACATTCCCGGCGGTTTCGAATTGAGCACCATCAATCAGGTCGAGAGTGCGCGTCCCATCACCATCACGAACGCGAACAACACCGGGCGCATTTGGGTTCAGCTCAACGGCGGGACGTCGGCCTATACCGGCCTCGACATATTCCGCGGCACGCCTTACCTTCAGTCGGATCTGCGCGTCACGCGTCCGTTCAAGATTGGCGAGCGCTGGGAGATCAACCCGTTTGCCGAGTTCTTCAACATTTTCAACCGCAACAATTCCGGTGCGAATTACGCGGTCAATGTCGTCCAGCTCCCGGTGCCCCAGGGCCAGATGGCGCCAAATGGAAACGGTCAGACCATTGTTAGCAGTATTTGTCCGGGTGCAGCCGCCGGCGTTTGCGCCCCGGCAAACGCCGTGCCCATCACTAGCCTGAAGCAGCTCGAGATACCCGAGGGCGCTTTGGGAGATTTCTTCGGCCCCGGCACCACGGTTGGAATTCCGTTCGCCGCCCAGCTGGGCGTGCGAGTAACGTTCTAGTACTTTCTGTAGAGACGGGGCTTGCCCCGTCTCACTGCTGGCGGAGACGCGGCAAGTCGCGTCTCTACGGGAGATGCGACAACTCAACGCGCTTAGCCACTCGTTGCCTTTCTCGCAATCGCCACCCGGGCGATCCCCTGTAGATCGTTCCTGATCGCGACCTCGACCCAACTCGACAGCAGGTGTCGCACGCGATCGGCAATCGTCCCGCTGATCTCGAACACGAGCCATCCGCCTGGAGCGAGCGCCTCGCGCGCCTGCGGAATCAGCCGCTCGATTACTTCCACGCCCGTCGGCCCCGCAAACACCGCATTCCGGGGCTCGAACTTGCGCACTTCGAGCTGCACCGACTCTTCCTCCGAATCCCCCACGTAGGGAGGATTCGAAACCACGAAGTCGAATGAACCGGGCGGCAATCCGCTGAGCAAGTCCGCAAGATGAAACTCGATTCGCGAAGTAAGTTCAAGCCGCGCCGCATTGGCGCGAGCGACTTCCATCGCTTCGGGGGAAATGTCGGTTGCATAAATCTCAGCCGATGGCAGCTCCGTGGCCAGAGCAAGCGCAATTGCTCCGGAGCCAGTACCCACATCGACGATACGTAGCCCGTGCGGGGACGGGCGATCCCGCCCGTCCGGTTTTGCCAACTCCAGCACCGCCTCCACTACATGCTCCGTCTCGGGACGAGGAATCAGCACCGCCGGCGACACGATCAAATCCAGCCCCCAGAACTCCTGGTGCCCCGTGATGTACTGCGCGGGAACGCCGGTGGCCCGCCGCGCGAGAGCAGCGTCGTACCGCCGTATTTCGTCGGAGGTGAGCTCTCGCTCCGGATGCGCATAGAGATACGCCCGGTCGCAGTCGAGCGTGAACATGATGAGGAGTTCCGCATTCATACGCGGGGAAGGAACTCGCACGGAAGTCAGCCGCTCGACTGCCGCATTCAGAGCTTGGCGAAGTTGCACGCTCCTATTTCACCACGGAGACACAGAGACACGGGAAAAACAAACGAGGGAAGAATTGAAAAGCTGCACAAGTTTCTACAGCTAGGCCAAAGCTGTTTTGAGCGCAGGCATCTGCCGAGCTGCCCCGCACGAGCTTCGCCTTACACCACACCCGCCGTTTCCCCCTTCAGCTTCTCCGCCTGATAGTGCGTGGTTAGGGCGTCGATAATTGGTTGCAGCTTTCCGTCCATCACCTGTTCGAGCTGGTGAATGGTGAAGCCGATGCGATGATCCGTCAGCCGGTTCTGGGGAAAATTGTAGGTCCGAATTTTCTCCGAGCGGTCGCCCGACCCTACCATTTGCTTGCGTTCTTTCGCCAGCGCGTCCTGCTGCTTCTGCATCTCGACTTCGTAGAGCCGCGAGCGCAGCACGCGCATGCCTTTTTCGCGGTTCTTGATCTGCGACTTCTCATCCTGACAGCTCACCACCGTATTCGTCGGAATGTGCGTGATCCGAACCGCCGAATACGTCGTATTCACCGACTGCCCGCCCGGCCCCGACGAACAGAACGTATCGATGCGCAGGTCCTTGGGCTCGATCTTGACGTCCACTTCTTCCGCTTCCGGCAGCACCGCCACCGTGATCGCCGAGGTGTGCACTCTCCCTTGCTGCTCGGTGGCCGGCACACGCTGCACGCGATGCACACCGCTTTCGTATTTCAGGCGCGAATAGACCCGGTCGCCTTCGATCAGCGCAATCACTTCCTTCAACCCGCCCACGCCCGATTCCGACGTGGAGAGCACTTCCACTTTCCACTTCTGCGTCTCGGCATAGCGGTTGTACATGCGGAAGATTTCCGCCACGAACAACGTGGCCTCATCGCCGCCTGTTCCGGCGCGAATTTCAAGAACCACGTTCTTCTCGTCATTCGGATCTTTCGGCAGCAGCAGAACCTTGAGCTCTTCTTCAACAGTCACGATCCTCGCGTCGAGCTTCGCGAGTTCCTCTTCCGCGTAGGCCCGCATCTCGGGATCGGTTTCATCCACCAGCACGGCCCGGCTCTCGGCGATGCCGCGCTTCAGATCCTTGTACTCGCGATACTTCTCGACGATTCCTTTGACTTCGCTATGCGCTTTGGCAGTCTTCTGGTATTTCGCCGAGTCGTTGGTGATCTCCGGCGACAAGAGCGCGCGCGTCAGCTCGTCGTAACGAATTTCGATTTGGTCAAGTCGTTCAAACATGATGTTTTATCCGTAGAGACGGGGCTTGCCCCGTCTCACTCTGCGGGCGGAGACGCGGCAAGCCGCGTCTCTACTCTGATTTTAGGTGGAATGGGGAGGAATACAAGAGTTCGCGGTGGGCACCGCTACGCAATTACCAACTCGCCGCCGTGCTGCTTTTCCAGCTTCATCGCTTCATCCAGCGCAACGATTGCGCACTCGACTTCGCTGTCATCCGGAGGCTGGGTCGTGATCCGCTGCAGCCACAGTCCTGGCGCCGTCATCAGCGCGAACAGCGAGCCGCGATGCTTGGCCGCAAAGCGAATGATTTCGTAGGAAATGCCCGCAATCAGCGGGAGCAACGCAATTCGGATGGCGAATCGGGCCCAGAAGGTATGCACGGGAATCGCCATGTACACAATCATCGAGATGATCATCACCGTTATGAGGAAGCTGGTTCCGCACCGCGGATGATACGTCGAATACTTCTGCACCGTGGCGGTTTCGAGTGGATCGCCATTCTCGAACGCAAATACCGTTTTGTGCTCGGCCCCGTGGTACTCATAGACACGCTGAATGTCCTTCCACAGCGAAACGCCCCACACAAACAGCAGGAACATCGCGATCCGGATCAGCCCGTCAACCAGGTTAAACAGGAACTGCTGCCCGAAAATCGGATTCACCTTTTTCAGTTCCGTCGTCGCCAGCAGCGGCAGGTATTTGTACATGAAGATGAAGAAGGCGACGGAGAAAGCAATATTCACTCCCACCATCCAGCCGGGGATTTCCATCTTCTTGCCCTGATTTTGGTTGCCACGATCTTTGTTGCTCTGATTGGCGTTGCTCTGATCGGCGGATATCTCATCCAGCGCCGCATTGGCGGAAAACTTCAGCGCGCGGAATCCGAGCGTCATCGCGTGCCCCAGCGTCATCACGCCGCGCACCACCGGCCAGCCCATCCACTTATGCTGCTCGGAAGGCCGTTCCAGCGGCTCACTGTGCGTAACAATCTTGCCCGACGGCTGGCGCACCGCTATGCCCCAGGCATGCGGCGAACGCATCATCACGCCTTCCAGCACCGCCTGACCGCCGACGAGGGTTTCCTCGCCGCTCTCCAGAGCAGGTAGCAGCTGCACCGCCGCCAAAAAACGTAAAATTTGCCGCCAACGTCGCATAGGCATTGGATGTTACTCAGGGAGGAACGACTCCAATTAGCAGACTATCACGAAAGCCTGTAACTGGCGGCTGGAAAATCGAGTAACCTGCCATGTTTCATGCAGATACAGATGAACGCTTCCGCATTCAATGGGCGTGATCGTGTTCGGAATGATCTTGCTCGGTATGTGCGCGCTCGCCGCCTTCTTCCTCCCGCACCGCGATCACGCAGCTATGCGCCGTCTCGCAGACCACGTGTTCCAACTGGATGGTCGTATGGTGGATGCCAAAACCCTGCCCGAGTTTTTCATTGATTTCCCGCAGAATCGTGTCGCTCTCCGAAGTCGCCATGTCGGCGATCTTCACGTGCGCCGAGAGCGCGTGGTTTTCCGACCCAATGCTCCACACGTGCAGATCGTGCACATCGCTCACGCCCGCGATCGTCCGCATCGCCGATTCCACCGCTTCCAGGCTCATTCCGCGCGGAGTGCCTTCCAGCAGAATATTCAGGGTCTCGCGGACAATCCCGATGCTCGACCACAAAATCAGCGCGCCGATCCCGAACGACAGTGCCGCGTCGATCCAGTATTGTCCCGTCCACAGGATGGCAACCCCCCCCACAATCACTGCCGCGGTCGAGAGCGTATCGCCCACCTCGTGCAGCAGCGCGCTGCGGACGTTCACATCGCGCCCCGAACGCCACAGCAGCAGAGCGATTACGCCGTTCATCACCACGCCCGCCGCCGCCACCCAAATCATCACGCCGGCGCGCACATGCTCGGGATGCTGTATCCGCTGAACCGCCTCGTAGAAAATAAAAAATGACACCACCACCAGCGACAGCGCATTCACCAGCGCCGCCAGCACGCCCGCGCGCCGGTATCCATAAGTCTTGGTCGCGCTCGGCGGACGGCCTTCCAGAAAAACCGCCAACAGCGACAGCAGCAGCGCCAGAAAGTCGGACAGGTTGTGTCCCGCCTCGGAAAGCAACGCCAGCGAGTGCGCACGGATGCCGGCAACCACCAGCAGGACGACGTAAAGCATGGTGACGGCCAACGAGACGCGCAGTACCCGCCCCGTCCCATGAGAATGTCCGTGGCCGCCGTGAGCGTGCATGTTGTTAGGATAGCGCAAGGTAGCAAGTGTGGGGACGGGCGCCCTCGCCCGTCCAGCCGGGCGAAGCCCGGCAGTTGCCTGCGGCCGCAGGAAATCCGGACTAGCTCTATGGCGCAAACCCTCCCGCTCGCGCTATGCTTCTCCGCGCACAAGGAGAATAACAATGAAGAAGATTCTCGGTATCCCGGCCTTGCTGTTGCTAGCCGCGTCGGCCATTGCACAAACCGCACCCGCGCAAACCAAAAACCCCGTCAGCAGCGCGCTCCGCGATATCCTGCCCGGCCGCCAGAAAAACACCATCGCCGCTGTCGAAGCCATGCCTGCCGACAAATTCAACTACAAACCGACCCCCGACCAGATGACCTTCGGCCACCTCGTCGCCCACATGATCGCGGCTAATAACACGTTTTGCAGCAAGGTGGCCGACGTCCCCGCTCCCAAGGTCGAAGAAGCGAAAGAAACGGACGCCAAAGACAAGCTGGTCTCCGGGCTCAAGGCGTCGTTCGATTTTTGCGCCGACGCGCTCTCGAAAATGGATGACTCGAAACTGGGCGAAACCGTTGAGCTCTTCGGGAACCAGGCTTCAATCGCCTCGGCCGGAATTCGCCTTGCCAGCAGCTGGGCCGACCACTACGCCGAAGCCGCAATGTATCTGCGCCTGAACGGCGTGTTGCCGCCGACCGCAAGGAAGTGAAGCAGGACGTGATTGGAGAGGGAGCGGACCAGGCTGCGCCCGGGGACAGGCGAAACGCCCGTCCCTCCACACGCGGATCTAACCCATGAGCCGTTCTAACTCCTCTTCCCCGATCACGCTAACCCCCAACTCGCGGGCCTTGTCCAGCTTCGATCCTGCATCGCTCCCCGCCACCACATAGTCCGTCTTCTTGCTGACCGAGCCTGAAACGCGCCCGCCCGCATCTTCAATCATTTTCTTCGCTTCGTCGCGGGTGTGGCGCGCCAGCGTGCCCGTCAGCACAAAAGTTTTTCCCGCCAGCTTCGTGCCTTTTTCTTTTTTCTGCCCGGAGAACGTCAATCCCGCCTTGCGCAGGTCGCTCACCAGTTTGCGATTGTGCTCGTCGGCAAAAAATTCCACGATACTCTCCGCGATTCGCGGTCCTACTTCGTTCACTTCCTCCAGTTCCTCCGCACTCGCCTTCATGATCGCGTCGAGCGATCCGAAGTGTGCGGCGAGAAACTGCGCGGTGCGCTCGCCCACGAACCGTATCCCGAGGCCATAAATTATGCGTTCGAGCGGCAGCTTCTTGGAGGCCTCGATCTCAGCGAGCACGTTCTCCGCCGACTTCTCGCCCATGCGCTCGAGCTCGAGCAGATTGTCTTTCGTCAGCTTGTAGAGATCGGCAACATTTTTTACCAGGCCGCGTTCGGTGAGCTGATTCACCAGCACCTCGCCCAGTCCGTCGATATCCATTACATGACGCGAGGCAAAATGCAGAATCGTCCCCTGCAGCTTGGCTGGACAATTCGCATTCACGCAGCGATGGTCCACCTCGCCCGGCGTGCGCACCACATTGCCGCCGCATACCGGACAATGCCCGGGCATCTCGAACTGCTTGTGGCCGCGAGGATGCTCTTTGTCGTCAACCACCTTCACCACTTTCGGAATCACATCGCCGCCGCGTTCCACCTCGACCCAGTCGCCGATCTTCACGCCCAGCCGCTCGATCTCATCCATGTTGTGCAGCGTGGCGCGGGCAACCGTCGTTCCGCCAATCGGAACCGGCTTCAGCGCCGCCACCGGCGTCAGCTTCCCGGTGCGTCCCACCTGCACCAGAATGTCTTCGATCTGGGTCACCGCTCCGCGCGCCGCATACTTGTAAGCAATCGCCCACCGCGGAGCCTTCCCGGTGAAGCCCAGCTCCCGTTGCCACGCCGTGCGGTCGACTTTGATGACGATTCCGTCAATTTCATACGGGAGCGATTCGCGCTTCTCCTTCCAGCTCTGAATAAATTTCCAAACCTCCTCCAGATTTTTCGCCAGCTTGCGGTTCGGGTTCACCTTGAACCCTGTCAGCTCCATGGCATCCATCGCTTTCGATTGGCGGTCGAAAAAAGTTTGGCCGTCCCGCAATAGAAAGTAAGCGAAGAAGTCCATACGGCGCTGCGCGGTAATCGACGGTTCGAGTTGCCGCACCGTTCCCGCGGTAAAGTTGCGCGGATTCGCAAATACTTGCAGTCCCTGCCGCTCGCGCTCTTCATTCATCTTGCGGAAGGCCGCGAGCGGCATCAGCATTTCGCCGCGCACTTCGAAGTCAGCGGGGATGCCAGCCTTCTTCAGCTTGTCGTTCGAAATTGACAGCGGGATCGAGCGCACCGTCCGCACATTCAAGGTCACGTCTTCGCCTACACTGCCGTCCCCGCGCGTGATGCCGCGTTCGAGGCTCCCATCGCTGTAGACGAGCGCCAGCGACATTCCATCCAGCTTCAATTCGCACATGTACTCGAGGTCAGTCCGCCCGGTCAGCTCATGCACCCGCCGCTCCCAATCGCGCAGTTCTTCTTCGCTGTACGCGTTGTCGAGCGAAAGCATCGGGGAAGAATGCTTCGCCTTCACGAATCCCTCGCGTGGCTTGCCGCCCACGCGCTGCGTCGGCGAGTCCGGCGTGATGAGTTCCGGATGCTCGGCCTCAAGCCGCTTGAGCTCGTTCATCAGCTTGTCGAAATCGGCGTCCGAAATCTCCGGGGCGTCCAGCACGTAATAGAGGTATTCGTGGTGCCGTATCTTGTCGCGCAGGGCTTCGATTTTCTTCGCGATCTTCTTGTCGGGGTCGGAACTGGACATGACTGGGGAATTATAGTGCGGGTTAGGAGGTTCTCAGTTCTCAGAAAAAACTTAGCATGGATTGTTGCCGTGGCTCGGAGGCGCTGCGGATTTTTCTGTGGACTGAGAACGGAGAACTGTCTACTGCTTCTTCGCCTTCCGAATCCGTCCACGACCAAGCGTGCCGCGGCCCACGCTCGACGGAGGCTTAGGTATCCCTTCCAGCAATTCCTTCAGCACAATTGCATTGTTATGCTCCTCGTTTCGCGAAGCATACAGCAGCGTGACCTGCCGCTTGCCTTCCGCAAGATGATGCAGCTTTTCCACGGCCGCGAAACCCTCCGCGTTTGCCAACTCTTTGAGATAGCGCTTCCGGAACATGTGCCACGCCTCAGGATTTGCATGGAACCACTGCCGCAACTCGGTCGAAGGCGCCAGGTCGCGCAGCCAGAACTTGACCGCCGCGTCTGCTTTCCTCAAACCGCGCGGCCACAAACGATCCACCAGCACGCGCACTCCGTCCGACGGAGCAGCAGCCTCGTAAACGCGTTTGACGACAACGCCCATCACTTCCGTATTATCCTACCTTTGAGTCTTCACAGGCGATGCCGCAATCATCATGAACTCCTTGAGCCAGATTTCTTTGTGCCTCCGTGTCTCGGTGGTTATACTTGCGTTTCTTGCGCTTGCCGGCTGCGATGTCGAGCGCCGCAAGTCCGATGCCGAACTTGGCCTCAACCCGCAACAGGCCGAAGGCAGAAAACTCTACGACAACTATTGCGACCGGTGCCACGAACCCTACTCGTCGCGCGGCAAAAAAGGCCCGAGCCTGAAAGGCGTATTCAAACACCCGTACCTCTCCCTGAGCGGACTGCCCGCAAACGACGACCGCATGACCGACATCATCAAGTATGGACGGGCCAAGATGGAAGGCTTCAGCCCGGTCATGACCGATGAGCAGATTAAAGACCTGCTCGCGTACTTGCACACGTTGTAGCCAGTTGCCAGTTGCCAGAACCCCCCACAATTTACTTGGTGTTCGATTTTGGCGTCCAGGACTGCGGGTTTTCTACTGGCGTCTGGGGACTGGCAACTGGCAACTGCTCTTGTGGCATAATCGCCCTCGGTGTCCACCGCCAACAAATCCGCGCTGTTTCAGAAACTGCCTTCGACGGACGAACTTCTCCGCCAGCTCGACATGCAGGCGCTGATCGAGCGCGAGGGTCATCCCGCCGTCGCGGAAAGTATCCGCGTCGTGCTCGCGCGCCTTCGCCAGGAAATTGCTGGTGGACAGCTTGACGAGAAATCGCTGGACCTTGCGCTCGGCGGCCTGTCGGCGGCGGTCGAACGTCAACTCCGCCAGTCGCTTGGTTACTCGCTGCTGCCGCTCGTCAACGCCACCGGCGTGATCCTCCACACCAATCTGGGACGCGCGCCGCTGGCTGCGGCCGCGCTTGATCGCGTCCGCGCCACAGCGAGCGTGTATTCCAATCTCGAGTTCGACTTGTCCACGGGCGAACGTGGAAAGCGCGACGTCCATGTCGATCGCCTGTTTCAAAAGCTGCTCGACGATGCACTGCCGAGCTTCGCTCGGCTGGACCCTTCGGCTCCGCTCAGGGCAGGCTCCCGAGGGCGACCGTCCCCACCTGGATCGGAGCAGACGATCTCGACCGCCATCTCGACCATTGTGGTCAACAACAACGCCGCGGCCGTTCTGCTCGCCTTGAATTCGGTGGCCGAGGGCGGCGAAGTTATCGTCTCGCGCGGGGAGTTGGTCGAAATCGGCGGCTCGTTCCGCATCCCCGACGTGATGTCGAAGTCGAATGCAACGCTGCGCGAAGTCGGCACCACCAACCGTACCCGCATCGCCGACTACGAACGAGCCATCAACGACCGGACGCGCCTCCTGCTCCGCGTGCATCGTTCGAACTTCGAAATCACCGGCTTTACCGAGCAGCCTGGGCTCGACGAACTGGTCGCTCTGGCCCGCCGTCGCAATCTTCCGCTCATGGAAGACCTGGGCAGCGGCGCGCTGTTCGATCTGCGTTCAATAGGAATCAACGGCGAACCGGGCGTGCTCGACAGCTTGCGCGCCGGCGTCGATATCGTCACCTACAGCGGCGATAAACTTCTCGGCGGTCCGCAAGCGGGATTGATCAGCGGCCGCGCCGATCTGGTCGCGCGCATGCGCTCGAACTCGCTGTTCCGCGCGCTGCGCGTGGACAAACTCACCTATGCCGCGCTCGAAGCCACGCTGCTTGCTTACGTCAAACGCGACCATGACGCCGTGCCGGTGTTGCGCATGATGCGCCTGTCGAAAGACGAGATCGCGCGCCGCGCCGAAAAAATCGTTTCCGGGGCTGAGTCTGCTCAGGTCAAATCCGCGCATTTCAAGCTGGAACTCCTCGATGGTGAATCTGTCATCGGCGGCGGCGCCGCTCCATCGGCGGTCTTGCCCACGCGCCTGATCGCTCTGACCCACAGCGACCTCAGCGCCGACGAGCTAAGCGCCCGTCTCCGCGCGAACACTCCACCCGTGATCGGCCGCGTAGAAGAAGCCCGTGTGTTACTCGACCTGCGCACCGTGTTCCCAGAGCAGGACGCCGTTCTGGTGGAGACGTTGAATTCCCTATAGAAGGCTGAGAGTTGCTGTGACCACAGGCAACTGCCGAGCTGTGCTCGGCTTGGACCCTTCGACTTCCCCCTCGGCTTCGCTCGGGGCTTCGGCAAACGGGCAAGCTCGCGAGGACGCCCATCCCCGCACGAGCATGGGGCTGAGCGAAATTCCAAATTGCCAATTACAAATTACCAATTAACAATGCTTCTATGATTCTCGGCACCGGGGTGGACATCGCCGAAGTTCCTCGCATCCGCGAAAGCATCGAGCGGTTTGGCGACCGCTTTCTTCGTCGCATCTTCACCGACGGCGAAATCGGTTACTGCGAAGGTAAAGCCAGCCGCTTTGAAAGCTATGCCGCGCGTTTCGCCGCCAAGGAAGCCGGAATGAAGGCGCTGGGTACGGGATGGAGTCGCGGCGTGCGGTGGCGCGATATCGAAGTGGTGCGCCCGAAAGGGCAGCGTCCGACTATTCAATTTCACGGTCAGGCGGCGGCCATCGCGGCCAAGCTCGGCACGAAAAACATCGCTCTCTCGATTACGCACACTTCCGAGCAAGCTCTGGCCCACGTCATTCTCGAAGATTAGCTGCCAGCTTTCAGTTATCGGCTCTCAGCCATCACCAACTCCCTGATTCAAAATAGCTTTCTCCGCTCCCGCAACATGCGCAAAGGTTCGGGGTTTATATGGGCGAAACGTAATTAGGCCAGACCGCCGGTCTTGGGCCAAAATAATCGGGCTAAAGGGAAGGCAACGAAAATGAAACGTTCCGTTCGTCGGCTGGTATTCGGGTTGGTATTGGGAGTTTTGATGCTGTCGGTTTCGGTGCTGTCGCTCTCGACCGCATCGTCTGCGCAAATCGGGATTGGGATCTCCGTGCGAATCGCTCCGCCGGCGCTGCCGGTGTATGCGCAGCCCGTCTGTCCCGGTCCGGGCTATCTCTGGACCCCGGGGTATTGGGCGTGGAGTGACGACGGCGGCTATTACTGGGTTCCCGGCACATGGGTGGTTGCGCCGGTGGGCATGCTGTGGACCCCCGGCTACTGGGGCTTCGCGGGCGGCTTGTATGGCTGGCACCCCGGCTATTGGGGACCGCATGTCGGCTTCTACGGCGGGATTAACTATGGCTTCGGCTACGGCGGCGTAGGTTTTGCTGGCGGCGAGTGGAGAGGTGGCGCCTTCTTCTACAACCGCGCCGTGCTCAACGTGAACGTGACCAATGTGAGGAACGTCTACAGCCGAACCGTCGTCGTGAATAACACGCATGTGGCCTTCAACGGCCCCGGTGGAATCATGGCGCGGCCGACTCGACAAGAGGAAGCGTATGGGCGCGAGCCGCATACCGCGGCGCTGGCAGCGCAAACGGAACACGAACACGCCGCCAGCCGAAACCGGCAATTGTTCGCATCCGAGAATCACGGGCGTCCGGCGATTGCGGCCACGGCCAGGCCGGGCGAGTTCTCGGCCAGAAATGGCGGCAGATCCAGCTTCAATGACCGCGCGAAGCAGGAGCAGGCTCAGAAGAAAGCGGAGAAGCAGGCGAAAGTTGAACAGAAGCGCAATGCCCGCGAGGAGCGTCGCTAACTCAGCGGTCTAAATCGGCGATGTTGGCTAGAAAAAAGCTCCCACTCTTCGCGCCCGACGCGAGGAAGTGGGAGCCTTCGTTTTTTGTCCCCAGCGGTGCCGTTTCCCGGCCTCAACAAATCTGGAATCATGAAATTTGCTGCCGTTTGCTATGATGCTCCTGTCGTTTACTGACTACCTTGCCTAGCCAGAAGCAGCTGAAATGGTCGCAGCTCCGCGTGGGACTCACCGTCCTCTTCGCCAGCGCCACACTCATGGTCCTGATTTTCGTAATGAGCAGTACCGGCGGATGGTTCACCCGCAAGATCACGCTGCGATCGTACTTCGATAATGCCGGTGGCTTGCACGAGGGCGCGCCGGTGCGTTTGGCGGGTGTGGACATCGGCAACGTGACCAGCATGCGGATCGTGGCCGGCAAGCCGACGACGCCGGTCGAAATCATGATGAAGGTCAACCTCAAATACCGTTTCAATCTGCGCAAAGACTCGATAACTTTGTTGAGCACCGCCGGGGTCCTGGGCGAAACCTTCGTGGACATTGACAGTTCGGCGGCCAAGGGCCCGGAGGTAACCGACGGAGACACGCTGGCGGCCCGCGAACAGCCCGATATCCAGGACGTGGTGCGCGCCAGCCAGGGCACGCTGCAGAACATGGATGCGCTGCTGAAGCGGGTGGATCGCATTGTGGCGTTTGTCGAAAGCGGCCAGGGCTCGATCGGGAAAGTCATTTACAGTCCGGCCTTGTACGACCAGCTCAACGCGACGGTGGTTGAATTCAAGGGATTGATAGATGACATCCAGAAGGGAAAAGGCTCGCTCGGCCCGCTGCTCACCAGCGACGAGGCGTACAAGAAAGCGATTGCCGCCATCGACAAGCTGAACGTGGTGGTTGACGAGTTGCAGCAGGGGAAAGGCACCGCCGGCAAGCTGCTCAAGGATCCCGAGCTGTACAACAACGCGAACAAGACGGTCGCGAACGTACGCGAGTTAACCGACGACATCAATGCGGGCAAGGGCGCGCTGGGCAAGATGGCGCGCGATCAGGAATTCGCCGCCAAGCTGCAGACCACGATGAACAACCTGGCAGCACTTTCCGAGCGCCTGGAAAAGGGCGAGGGCACGGCGGGAATGCTGTTCAAAGATCCTGCGCTCTACAACAACAGCAACCAGATGCTGGTGGAGACGCGGGAACTGGTGAAGGCGATCCGGGAAGACCCCAAGAAATATCTGACGTTCCGCGTGAAAGTTTTCTGACCTCTGCAACCGGATTTCCGGTTGACTGTTTTCAGCGCTTTCGTCCAATACAATGGCTGAGTGTGTTCGGAAAACGTGCGTTCAAGCGCTGCACATATCGCCCCGCCACTGGCAGTTCCACATCCGATTCGAGGATCTCATGCGCAATTTCTTGAAAGCGTTGACCGTCTCCATGATGCTTGTGCCTGGCTTGTTTGCCCAGGACAAGCTGGCCCAAGATAAGCCGGCCCAGGATAAGCCTGAAGCCGCAAAGCCGCCTGCCGACGTGCGCTTCTCCGTCGACCTGCTCGATAAGAACATCGATCCCTGCAACGATTTCTACGCCTACGCGTGCAGCAAGTGGCTGGCGCAGAACCCGATTCCCGCCGACCGCCCGGCCTGGGGCCGCTTCGACGAATTGCAGCAGCGCGGCGAATACATCGTGCGCGACATTCTCGAAAAGGCGTCGGTCGACCGGCCGGGCCGAAGCGCCAACGAGCAGAAGATCGGCGATCACTATGCCAGTTGCATGGACGAAGCTGCGATCGAAAAAGCGGGCACGAAGCCCCTCGAGCACGACTTCCAAAGTATTGCGGCGATCAAGTCGAAGGAGGAACTTCCGAAAGAGATCGTGCGGCTGCATCGCGAGGGTACCGGTGTGTTGTTTGGCTTCGATTCCGGATCTGACTTCAAGAATGCGAGCCAAATGATTGCCGAATTAGACCAGGGCGGACTCGGCATGCCGGACCGCGATTACTACTTCAAAGACGATGAAAAGTCGGTCGAGCTACGGAAGAAATATGTCGAGCATGTGGCGAAGATGTTTGCGCTGTTGGCGACGATGCAGGCAAAGCCGCGGCGGAAGCCAAAATCGTCATGGAGATTGAAACCGGCTTAGCCAAAGGCGCGCTCGACATGACCAGCCGCCGCGATCCGCAGAAGATCTATCACAAGCTGACCAATCAGGAACTGGCCGCTCTGAGCCCAGCGTTCAACTGGAGCACTTACTTCGAAGGCGTGGGCGCACCCCGGTTCGATTCGCTCAATGTGATTGAGCCGGAATTCATCAAGAACATGCAAAATGTATTAAGTGCGCACTCGCTCGCCGATTGGAAGACGTATTTGCGCTGGCATGCGGTGCATGGCAACGCGCGGACGCTGCCGGCGGCGTTCGTGAACGAAAATTTCGATTTTTTCGGCAAAACGCTGCAGGGCACCAAGGAGTTGCGTCCGCGCTGGAAGCGTTGCGTGGGGTACACGAACAACGACCTGGGCGAGTTGGTCGGCCAGATCTACGTCCAGCAGACCTTCGGCGCCGAAGGCAAGGAGCGCACGCTGGCGATGGTCGGGGCCCTCGAAAAGGCGCTGGGCGAAGACATCAAGAGCTCGCCCTGGATGGGCGCGGACACCAAGGCTCAAGCGCTGGTGAAATTGCAGGCGATCACCAACCGCATCGGCTATCCCGACAAGTGGCGCGACTACTCCGCGCTCCAAATCGTGCGCGGCGACGCCTTGGGTAACTCGCAGCGCGCTAATCAAAACGACATGCAGCGGAGGTTGAACAAGATTGGCAAGCCGCTCGACAAGAGGGATTGGGATTATCCGCCGATGACGGTGAACGCCAACTACGACCCAAACCAGAACAACATCACCTTCCCCGCCGGAATTCTGCAGCCGCCGTTCTATGACAGCCGGGCCGACGACGCTCTGAACTTCGGCGGGATCGGCGCCGTGATCGGCCACGAGCTCACCCACGGCTTCGACGACGAGGGCAGCCAGTTCGACGCCGAGGGCAATCTCCGCGACTGGTGGACGGCGGACGACAAGAAGCGATTCGAGGAACGCACCGGCTGTATCCGCGACCAGTACGCGAACTTCGTCGTGGTCGACGACCTGAAGCTAAACGGGAAGCTCACCCTGGGCGAGAATACAGCGGATAATGGCGGCCTGCGCATCGCCTACATGGCCATGATGAACACGTTTGCCGGCAAGGAACCGGCGCCGATCGACGGTCTCTCCGCCGAGCAGCGCTTTTTCCTGGGATGGGCCAACGTGTGGTGCCAAAACCGCACCGATGCCATATCGCGCATGTTGGTCACCATCGATCCGCACTCTCCGTCAAAGTACCGGGTGAACGGAACCGTTTCGAATATGCCGGAGTTCCGCGAAGCGTACCACTGCGCAGCGACAGTGCCGATGGTGAATCAGAACGCGTGCCGAGTGTGGTAGGGAGGATGATTGGTGGAGCGACGGGCGTCTCGCCTGTCCAGCCGGGCGGGGACGCCCGGCACTCCACTACGTTACGGCCACGTCCGCCTGCTCATGCGCGTGATAACTCGAACGCACCAGCGGCCCCGACTCGACGTGCTTGAATCCGAACCTCAGGGCTTCTTCTTTCAGCGAGACAAATTCGGCTGGCGTGTAATAGCGCGTCATCGGAAGATGATCTTTTGACGGCCGCAGATACTGCCCAATCGTCAGAATATCCACGCCGCGCTCGCCCAAGTCGCGGAAGACTTCGATCAATTCCTCGGTCTCCTCGCCGATTCCAACCATCACGCCGCTCTTGGTCACCATCGCCGGGTCCCACCTCTTGGCATTCGCCAGCAGATCGAGCGTCCGCTGGTAGCGCGCCCCCGAGCGCACCGCGCGATAGAGCCGCGGCACGGTTTCGGTATTGTGGTTGAGCACGTTGGGCTCGGCTCCGAGCACGATGCGCAGCGGCGCTTCCAGGCCCTGGAAGTCGGGAATCAGCACCTCGACCCGGCACTTCGGCACGAGCTCACGAATCTGCCGGATGGTTTCGGCAAAAATCTTAGCGCCGCCGACGTTGTCGTCGTCGCGGTTCACGCTGGTCACGACCGCATGCCGCAGGCCAAGCGTGGCGACTGCTTCAGCGACGCGCCGCGGCTCGTCCCAGTCAATCGCGTCCGGACGCCCCTTGGGCACCGCGCAAAAGCCGCAACGCCGCGTACAGATATCGCCCAGCAGCATGAAGGTCGCGGTGCGATGATGCCAGCATTCTCCAATATTCGGACACTGCGCCGACTCGCACACCGTATGCAGTCCAAGCCCGCGCGCCAGCTTCTTCAGGTTGTGAAAGTTGTCGCCCACTGGAGCCTTGGCCTTGAGCCACGACGGCTTCGGGTGGTGAATCCTGGGGCCGAGGTCGATCTGAATGAGCTGAGAAGAGGCGGACATGGCAAAGGTTGATTTTATCAGTTTGCCATCGCCCGCGACTCGCGGGTCACTTCAGATGTGCCGCCGCCTCCGAATGCGTCGGACCGGCTGACTTTCCGCCGCGCGCTCCAATCGTCCGAGACTCAGGCATCGCGTACTTGGGCTTGATCTCGTGGCATCCGGCTTCGCAATAGACTCCGCCGGCGGCCGATTCGGGCGACGGCATCGGAGAATTCACCGCGAGTTCCCGGTCGGCTTCGAGTTGCCGCTCTACGCCGGCGATAAGCTTTTCGTTTTCCGCGGGCGTCAGCCACTTTTTCCCGTTCACCAGATAATCTTCGAGCCGCGCAATTGGGTCGCGCCGCTTCCAATACTCGAACAACGGCTTCGGGACATACTCCGCCGCATCATGAATGGCGTGGCCTTTCATGCGCATCATTTTCGCTTCGATCAGCGTCGGGCCTTCGCCGCGGCGCGCTCGCTCGCATGCTTCGTGGCAGGCGTCGTAGACCTGGCAGGCGTCGGTGCCATCGACGATCACGCCCGGGATTCCGTAGGCGATGGCGCGTTCCGCAAGATCCTTGACGCGGAACTGCATGTCGGCGGGGGTGGAGTATCCCCAAAGATTATTTTCGACAATCAGGACGAGGCCGAGATTCTGGACGGCGGCGAAATTCAGGCCTTCATACGTCACGCCGGTGGACTGGCCCCCATCGCCGATGTAAGTCATGGCCGCGATGTGTTTCCCTTGCAGCCGCGCGCCGAGCGCCACGCCAGCGAGCACCGGAATCAAATCGCCCAAAGTGGAAATCGGCGCCACCACGTTGCGCTTTTCGATATCGCCAAAGTGCGAAGATGCATCGCGCCCCTTGGTAGGCGATCCGGACTTCGCCATGTACTGCATCATGATGTCGGCGGGCGAGAAGCCGCGCACCAGGAGCGCCCCCTGGTTGCGGATCATCGGGCCGAGCCATTCGTCTTCATGAAGAGCGTACGCCGAGGCGCACGAGCAAGCTTCCTGCCCCAGTCCGAAGTAAACGCCGCCGACCACCTGGCCCTGTTTGTAGAGATTTTCGAGCGCCGTTTCCATGCGGCGGTTGAGCAGCATCCAGCGATAGATTTCGATGCACTGTTCGCGGCTCAGGTATTTCGACTCGCGGATGGGCGGCGCGGGCGCGGTGTGCATGGATGGATCTCCGCTTTCCACTTCGTAGCGAAGCTCGTCTCCAGCACGAACCTGGCGCAGCGTGAAGCTCGGCTTTTCGAGCCGGTAATCGCGGATGGTGTAGGTGCGGAGGTCGCCGCCCGGCTCTGCGCTTTTAGCGCTTGGCTTTTGGCTCTTGTCTTCGAGACGCGAGCTGGTCTTTGTCCGACTCAGCTTCGCGGTGGGAACACCTTTCTTCTTCGCTTTCTTCTTCGACATGATCAGTCCGGGAACATGCTAGCGCAGAGATAGCGTTGCCGTCTCTACGGGAAATCACCGCCTCAGGCGAGAAACAAATCATCCTCGCCATTCAGTTCGCCGCGCAGTCGGCGCAACTCGTCCGGCGCTTTCATCGGCACTCCCACGCTGTTCCCAAGCAACGCGTCGAGCGTCTCCACCCACAGCATCTGGCTCGCGAAGACGCTGCCGAAGTTTCTCGACACCGACTGGGCTACGGCGTTCAGGTCGAGTTCCCGCCCCAATTCTTTTTCCATGGAGGTCACCGGCTTCGCTGTAATCCCGCAGGGCACGATGAGGTTGAAGTAGCTGAGATCGGTGTTCACGTTCAAAGCGAAGCCATGCGAGGTCACCGAGCGCGAAATGTGCACGCCGATGGCTGCGACTTTGGCTGCTGGCGTAGCCTCGGTCCATGCCCCCGTCAGCCCGGAAACCCGGCGCGCCGGAATTCCGAAATCGCCGCAGGTGAGGATCAGCACTTCCTCCAACCGCCGAACGTAGTCCACAGCGCCAAGAGTCTTGCGAGTTTGTGTGGCGCGGACGCCCGCGCCCGCGGAGCCACGCGAACGTGAATCACCGTCGAGCGAAAGCAATTCGTGCCCTCGCAAATCAAGGATCGGATACCCAACCAGCTGCCCCGGCCCATGAAATGTAACGTCGCCGCCGCGATCGCACTCGAAGACCTCGACCCCGCGCGCGGCGAGCACTTCAGTCGAAGCCAGCACATTGGCCGCCCGGGCGTTGCGTCCAAGGGTAATGACAGGCGTGTGTTCAAGCAGAAGCAGGACATCGCCAATCTGTCCCGCCTTGCGCAGTTCGACCAGCCTACGCTGCAGGCGCAGACCTTGGCTGTAGTCGACGACGCCGAGTTGGACGACGGAGATCATGGCTGGTCAACATTATAGGCCGAGGATCCGGTGCGAGTTTGCCCGGTGGAGAATCGGGCGTCCCCGCCCGGCCGCGATGCTCTGGACGGGCTAGGGCCACCGACCGTAGAGTCCCTTCTGTGCACTTCCAAGCAACTTTTTGATTCTCCCTTGTGCACAATGTCGCGGGGCTTGGCTCTGGACGGGCGAGGGCGCCCGTCGCTCCACTGGCTTAAAATCGCCTCTGTGCACCGCCGGTAACTTTTTTGATTCTCCTCTTGCGCAATGCCGTGCGGTTTGGTATAAAAGATGGAGTCGAGGACAAGTGACTGGTGTGTCTGAGCTGCCCGCTGAATCCTCGCGGCGGCTTTTGGCATCCAATTCAGTAAGCCTCCAACTGACCCCTTTCCGGGGTTCGCATTCGGGGACAAAGTTCCCTGAAGGGTTTCCGCGAATAGCAGAGCCTCCCAGCGATCTTTAATTTTTGAACCGTCTTCCGCTTCGGCCTGCGCCGGATTCTATGGCGAGCTGGAGTGGAAGAGCGTTTTCGGACGCGCTGTAAAAGAGTTCTCCGGTTTGCCTAGCCGCAATTTTCGGATAGAGACTCCCCGCACTGTTGAAATCAGGTGGAAATCCTGTGATCTCAGCGGGTTGACAGCACCGGCGCGAACGCGTAGTTTTAACAGGTTTCGAGGACGCACAAATTCCCGCAAGGGGTTTGGGCGGACTGAAGGCGCACCGCTCAGGCGGAAATGCGGATCGGTCTTTGACAAAAGGTTGAACGTGCCAGTCGTGAGATGGAAATGTTCGGGCTCAAGTCTGAACGTACTCACAAGATGGACCTCTGCCTCAGCAG
>JBEKYF010000040.1:0-33523 GCA_049511255.1 Terriglobales bacterium
TTCCGCTAAAATATAGAATATAAAGTACTTAGTTATAAAATATTCAGGAATAAGCACTTAGCTTGACTGTCCCCACTTTGGGGACTATCGGGCGCCGGAAGAGATTTAATAGACCTTCCTTTAGAATCATAGATTTGGCGGGAGATTCCTTTCAAATCTTTTAATTTAAAGGAGTTATTCGTAAAATATTCCGGAATAAGGAGTTAGTCTGTTTGGCTCACTCGCAGGCGGGGGGCTTGACGGCTGACCACCTTCAACTTCGTGTTTTCAAAGAGCGCCGACTAGCGGGGCTGCAACAGCTTTGAGGGCCGTCCCTGGAGACGGGCACTTTGCACTGCCCTAATCAGAGAGCATTGTCGCATTGGTCGGGTTGGGAGTCTGTGATGGCGCACACAGGCTGGATGTGATGAAAAAGGTCAGGGGTCAGATTGCGGAAGTGAAGACGCCCGCGGCATCCCACGTCTCGAAAACCGCGAGACGGGCGGCACCCGGCGCTGGGGCTACAATATTGGTTGAGCGGTTATAGATGGACTCGCAGCAGTCTCACGCGCACCACTACGTGCCCCGGTGGTACCAGAAGCGGTTCCTTCCCCCTGGCACCACCAATTTCTTCTACTTGGACCTTCGCCCCAAGACCGTCGTGTGGGACGGAGGGTCGCATCAGCTGAAGGCGGTACGCCGAAGGGGGCCCGCCGCCTGCTTCTACCGTGACGATCTCTACATGCTCAGGTTCGGCCGCCAGGCTACTGACGTTATGGAAAAGCTGTTCTTCGGCGTGATCGACGGCCTGGGACGCCGGGCCGTGGAGCATTTCGCGGAATACGGGGGCATAACTGACGAAACCCACAGCGCATTCGACAATCTATCGCCGTACATGGGTGCGCAGCGATTCAGGACGCCGAGGGCGCTGGATCTGATAAAGAAACGGGTCGGCAGTGCGCACCACAACGTGGCGCTAGCCATGCTGCAAGACGTTTTCCAGTCGCACGCGACGATGTGGACAGAGGGAGTGTGGGAAATCGTGCGAGCGAGGCAAAGCCCCACCAAGTTCATCATCACCGACGACCCAGTCACCTTTTACTGCAAGACAGTATTCCCAAGCGAGTGGGAATATCCCAACGAAATGTCCCTCAAGCAGATTGGTACGCGCACTCTCTTTCCCCTCGGGCTGGACTCTTGTCTCATCATCACACACCTGCAGCTAGTGAGGGACCCGTGGTCCACGCCCACCGAGATGCGCACGAATGCCCGCTCCTTCCAGTCGGCCATGAAGCACCTCGGTGACATACAGTTCGGCCGCGAGCTTGAGGAGGACGAGGTGCTGCGCGTCAACTACATCCTGAAGAAGCGGGCCGTCCGCTACGTCGCCGCGGTTCAGGAGGAATGGCTCTACCCAGAGCTTCGCATCTCCACGAAGGAATGGGCGAAGGTGGACGATGACTGGTTCCTGCTCCCGCACCTCTGGAAGGTTCCCTTCACAAGGGAGATCGTGGTGGGCCACCAAGACGGCTCGGCGTCTGCCTGGGACGAGTACGGGCGTAGGCCGTGGCAACGCGGTTTCAAGGACAATGTGCAGCGTGATCGGGAGTGGGGTACGTTCGAGCTCGCGAAACGTGTGTGGGCGAAGAAGCGCGCGGGGAAGTCGAGGGCTTCGACAGACGAGGGCATCGCGAGGCACGTCACCGACAGGATGGTGGATGACTACTTGCGCTCGGAGGGTCTACTGGCGGGGCACGGCACCCTCGGGGGCTAAAACCCTCGTCGTTATTGGCGTTGGCGCTGGGCGGCAGAGCTGGAGCCGGTGCCCTTTCCGTTCGAGGAGCTACACCGGAAACTCGCGCCTCACATACTCCATCGCCGCCTCGCGCGATGCTAGTCGGCCCTCCAGTTGCGCGTCTTCAACGGCCGTCAGCACTTCTTTGAAGCGTGGACCGGGTTCATAGCCTGCTTCAATCAAATCTTGGCCAGTAATCAGCGGAGTGGGGCGGATTGCTTCGGGTGGCAACGAATGTAACTGCTCGCGTGAATACTCATACGCGTCGAGTTGGCCATGGCTGGAGAGGCAGTCGATGCGATGCAGCTCCAGATGCTCGTCGAAGGCGGGCAGGCGCAGAAATTTCTTTAGCGTAGATTGGTTCATGCGCTGGACATCCGCAAACCGCATGTGATTCGCTACCAGCGACAGGATCTGATCGGTCTCGTGGTTCGAGAAGCGCAGGCGGCGGCAGATTTCAGCGGCCATCTTTACGCCGACTTCGGCGTGGCCATCGAAGCGGATGCGGTCGGGCGCGATGCGGAAGGTTGGCGGCTTGCCGACATCGTGCAGCAGCGCTCCCCAGGCGAGCGTCTTGGAGCATCCGGCTGGAAGCTTTTCGAGCAGCAGCAGCGTGTGTACGAACACATCGCCTTCGGGATGGAACTGGGGCGGTTGCTCGACTCCCTTCATGGCGGCGATTTCCGGCAGGACTTCTGGCAAGAGGCCGCTTGTATCCAGTAGTTCGAAAGCGCGGCGGGCTTGGCCTTCGGTTAGCATCTTGGTCAGTTCGTCGCGCACGCGCTCGCACGAGACCTGGTGAATTTTGGGCGCTAACTTTTGGATTGCCGCCATGGTTGCGGGATCGATCTTGTAATCGAAGCGCGCGGCAAAGCGCACGGCTCGGAGCATGCGCAGTTTATCTTCCGCAAAACGGCGTTCGGGGTCGCCGATGGCGCGCACGATTCCGGCCTGCAGATCGTCGCGGCCGCCGACAAAATCCAAAACTTCGTTAGTTGCCGGATCAAGCAACATGCCATTGATGGTGAAATCGCGGCGCTGCACGTCTTCTCGCGGGTCTTTGGTGAAGCGAACCTGGTCGGGATGACGGCCATCGGAGTAGCCTACGTCGGAGCGGAAGGTGGCGACCTCGATGGTGGCGTTGCTGCGCTCGCCTTGACGGGCGAGGACGCCCGGCGCTCCACCGGATTCTGGGACTAGGACTACTCCGAATTGTTCGCCTACGGCGAACGTTTGCGGGAAGATTTGCATGACCTGCTGCGGCGTCGCGTCGGTCGAAACGTCGTAGTCGGCGGGCTCGCGGCTGAGGAGAAGATCGCGGACGCATCCACCGGCCAGGTAGGCCTGGTGTCCGCGTTGGCGCAGAGTGCGGACGATTTCGGCGGCGTGTTGTTTGGCGTTCGGCATCAGTAGTTAGTCGGCCGTCGCGTAAACTAAATAGCTACGAGCTACGAGCTACGAGCTTGAACCTCATTATGCCTGACGCGCGCATACTCGGCATCGAGACCTCCTGTGATGAGACGGGAGCGGCTGTGGTGCGCTCGGGGCAGCAGATTTTGTCGAACGTGGTTGCCTCGCAGATCGCCACCCACCAGCCTTATGGCGGAGTGGTTCCGGAACTCGCTTCGCGCGAGCATTTGCGCGCGATCGTTCCGGTGGTGCGACAAGCCCTGGCTGAAGCTGGACAGACTTATGAGTCCGTCGATGCCATCGCGGTCACGCAAGGTCCGGGACTGGCGGGCGCTTTGCTGGTTGGCATCAGCTTTGCCAAGGCGCTGGCTTTCGCGCTGGAGAAGCCACTGATCGCCGTGAACCATCTGGAGGGACACATCCATGCTGTGTTGCTGCATCAACGACAAATGCAGCAGCGGCAAAGCGAAGATGCCGACCTTCATTTTCCGGTGCTGGCGCTGGTGGTCTCGGGCGGCCACACGCATCTTTATCTCGCCGAGGTGCAGGAAAATCTCTGGATCTACCGGAACATCGGCCACACTCGTGACGACGCCGCCGGAGAGGCGTTCGATAAAGTAGCGAAGCTGCTGGGACTCGGCTATCCCGGCGGACCGATCATCGACCGGCTGGCACCGCACGGCGATCCGCACGTGGTCAAATTCCAGATTGCGCAGATCAAGCACCCGGACCGGCGCGATCACAAGCAAAGCGATCATGGGCAAGGCGATCATGGGCAACTTCAGGCGGAAGAGGACGGGCCGCGCTTCGTCAGGCCGAGCTTCGTTAGGCCGAGCTTTGATTTTTCTTACAGCGGAATCAAGACGGCGGTGTTGCGATACGTCGAGACCGAGAACCTGAAACCCGCGATCGAGGCTCGCCGCCGGGCGCTGGCGGGCATCGGCAAGCCGGAGATCGAAGACATTCTCGGGCTCTGCGACCGGCAAACCCTCAACCTGGTGGCTTCATTCCAGCGCACGATGGTCAACGATCTGGTCATGAAGACGCTGGCGGCGGCGCGCGAGTATGACGTTCGAACTCTTTTCGTAAGCGGCGGCGTTGCCGCCAACCGGGAATTGCGGACCACGTTTGAGCGCGAAGCGGGGATGCAGGGCCTTCCCGTTTTCTTCCCGTCGCGCGCGCTTTCGACCGACAATGCCGCCATGATTGCAGCCGCGGCCTTCCCGAAATTTCTGCGCCGGGAGTTTGTGGCTATGGATTTTTCGGCTGAGGCGGGAATGGCGCTGCGATAGTGTCCGATTGAGTGTTCGCGGGCGGACTGCGTGCCATGAGGGGGCGACCCTCAGGGGCTATAGCGAATCCAGAGTTGCTGTGGCCACAGGCAGCGCCGAGCTGCGCTCGGCTTGGACGGGCGAGGGCGCCCGTCCCCACACGAGCCGCTTGCGTAGCGGGTTCTGACGGCATGGCTGAAGGCATGCCCTGATACGAATCGCACTTGCACCACAGGCTGTTAGTTGGCCGTCGCGGAGTGTCTCTGCGCTCCTGGTATCGAATTGAAACACTTCCCAGATACAATGGTTCGCGTGAAGCCGACAATCTATGTAGTGGAAGACGACCCGGATATTTCCCGCCTGGTTCGCCATCATCTGGAAGGGGCCAGCTTCAACGTGCGCCTCTACTCGACCGGCAATCTGGTTGTGGCCGATGCCGAACGCCAGCGTCCGGCGATGTTTCTGCTGGACATCATGGTGCCTGGAAAAGACGGGCTGGAACTTTGCCGCCAGATCCGGCAATCGTTGACGCTGGCATCGGTCCCGGTGATTTTCCTGACCGCCAAGAGCGGCGAGGCGGATCGCGTTTTGGGGCTGGAGTTGGGCGCTGATGACTACATCCCCAAGCCTTTCAGTCCGCGCGAACTGGTGGCTCGGGTGAAGGCGGTGCTGCGCCGTTTTGAGCGTCCGCTGCCGCCGGTCCCCACCAAGATTGATGAAATCCACATTGACCCGGGCGCGATGACGTTAACCGTTCGCGGGCAACAAGTGTCGACCACGGCCACCGAATTCCGGCTGCTCGACCACTTCATGCGCCACGCCGGACGCGTTTTCACGCGCGACCAGTTGCTTGACTCGGTCTGGCGAGATACGGCATACGTCACGCCGCGCTCGGTGGACGTGTATGTGCGACGCATCCGTGAAAAGATTGAGCCCGATCCGGAGAACCCGCGCTACTTGAAGACGGTACGGGGGGCCGGCTACCGCTTTGAGGTCGCGCGTTGACAAGCCGCATCTTCGTTAAATTGATGTTTGTGTTTCTGCTGGTGATTGGCGTAACCGCGATCACGTTGCAGTTGACCGTGCACAGGGTCTGGGAAAGCACCCTGCGCGAGCAGATCGAACGCAATCTCAAACAGAAAACCTTGATGTTCGCCCATCGCGTGGAGGCGGACCGGCAGCACTCCCTGGCCGACATTACCGCCCAGGAGGGCCAGGCGGCTGGAGCCCGCGCCACCGTCATTGATCCAACCGGCAAGGTACTGGCCGATTCGGAAGCCGATCCCAGCACGATGGAGAATCACGCGCATCGCAGGGAGTTTGTTGCTGCCCTTGCCGGCGAAGTCGGCGTTGAGGAACGCAAGAGTCAAACTCTTAACATTCCTTTCTTGTACGTGGCGGCGCCGGTTTCTGGAGGAGCGGTGCGCCTGGCGTATCCGTTGCCGGAGATGGAAATTACGGATCGTCCGCTGGTCCTGGCCCTGTTCTGGGGATCGTTCAGCGCCTTCGTTTTCGCGGTGATGGTGGCAGCGGTTGCTTCCCAATATGTTGGCCGGCGTCTGCAGCGGATCGTGACGTTTGCCGAGCGCGTGGCGGGTGGGGATCTGACCGCCAGAATCGCGTCCACGGCGACGGACGAGATCGGGCAGGTGGCGGCGGCACTCGATAAGACGACGCGCCGTGTGGAAGAAAGTTACGCTCGCGTTCAAACCAGCCAGCGCGAGTTGGAAACTCTGCTCAACAGCATGCAGGATGCTGTGGTCGCGGTTGATGTCGACGGGCGTATACAGTGGGCCAATCGCGGCATGAACCGTTTGCTTCTTCATGCACCCCGCCTGAATGCGCCTCTGATCGACAGCGTGCGCGACCCGGATTTTCTCGCTGCGATTCAAGGGGCGGCGCGCGGCCAGGTGGTGACTTCCGCGCGCGCGAACACCATCGCTTCCGGCCGCATCTTCGATGTCACCGCGGCGCCCATGCCCGGAGGCGGCGCCGTCGCCGTGCTTCGCGATCTCACCGAGACCGAGCGCATGGAAAAGAGCCGCCGCGATTTTATCGCCAACGTTTCCCACGAGCTGCGCACTCCGCTGACTTCCATCCAGGGATACACGGAGACGCTGCTCGACAGTCCTCTGGCCGACAATCACGTGCGCGAGTTCCTGGAAATCATCCGCAAGAATGCGGCCCGCATGACCCGCCTTACGGAAGACCTGCTCACGCTGGCGCGCGTCGAATCGGGCGAGCAGAGGTTTGGCATCCAGCGGGTCAGCGCCGAAGAACTGCTGCAGGATGCTCTGGAAAGCTTCCGCGAAGTGGCGCGCTCCTATGGCGTCGAACTGGTGATTGAGAACTCAGTCCCCGCCGGCCATGTGAATGCGGATCGCGAAGCTATCCACCAGATTTTTTCCAACCTGATCGAGAATGCGTTGAAGTACGCGGCGTCAGGGAAAAAAGTTATTCTCGGAGCCCGCGCGGCAGAGAGCGGCGTCGAATTCGGCGTCGAGTTCTACGTCCGGGACTTCGGGCCCGGCATTTCTTCCGAGCATCTGCCCCGTCTTTTCGAGCGTTTTTATCGCGTCGATAAAGCTCGCTCGCGGGAATCCGGGGGGACGGGGCTGGGGCTCGCCATTGCCAAGCATATCGTCCTGGCACATGGGGGAACGATCCGCGCCGAGAGCGAACTCAACCACGGCTCGAGCTTTTTGTTCATCTTGACCGCTTCCGAGCCGGATTCAGCGTGACCTTTTCACTGAATCAATGAAGATGTGCGTAAGCCCGCCCCAGCCGCTTGGGCGGTAGCGGCACCCGCCCCTTGCAAAGAGCGCAAGGAGCGGGCCACCCCTGGATTTGAGCTATGCTCCTGGGTGGATCAATCGCACTAGCCAGAACGCAGTTGCGGCTACCAGCGCCGCGGCTGGGATGGTCAGAACCCAGGCCCAGACGATGCGGGCCGCGACGCCCCAGCGCACTGCCGAGAGCCGATTTACCGCTCCGACTCCGACGATCGCTCCGGTGATGGTATGGGTGGTGCTCACGGGAATCCCGGCCAGCGCGGTGGAAAACAGGGTGATCGCGCCCGCCGCCTCAGCGCAGAATCCTCCTACCGGCTTGAGCTTGGTGATGCGTGATCCCATCGTGTGAACAATCCGCCAACCACCAAAATACGTTCCTAACGCGATCGACGCATGCGCTGCCAAGATGATGGGCCAGTGAAATCTCCCCCAGTTGCCGGCTAGTTCCGTCGAACTTAAATAATGCGCTCCGTACAGAGCGGAGGCCACGATTCCCATGGTCTTCTGGGCATCATTGCCGCCGTGGCCGAGGCTGTACGCCGCCGCCGAGAGGAGTTGCAGCCTGCGAAACCAGGCGTCAATTCGTCGTGGGGCTTTATTCCGCAGAAGCCAGAAGACGGCAACCATGAAGGTAAAGGCCATGACGAGTCCCATGACTGGCGCCACCACAATGAAGATCAGGGTCTTGTACCAACCCTCGGCAATAATCACATGCCATCCGGATCGCATGACGGCTGCGCCCGCGTAGCCGCCAATCAAGGCATGTGAGGAGGAAGTCGGCAGCCCCCACCACCACGTCAGCAGGTCCCAAACGATGGCGCCGAATAGCCCCGTGATCACGACATACTGGGTCACAGTTTCGATCCGGATCATGCCTCCACCTATCATCTTGGCGACGGCGGTCCCGAGAAGAAACGCGGCCACAAAATTGAAGAACGCTGCCCACAATACGGCGAGCTTTGGGGACAAGACCCGGGTCGAGACGACGGTGGCAATGCTATTGGCGGCGTCGTGAAATCCATTCAGGAAATCGAAGATCAGTGCGACCAGTATTGTGACGATCAGCAGAAGCAGATCAGGCTTCACCAGTTTTCCTATTTGGATAAATTATGGGCCTTCATGTGTTTTTCAATACAACCGTTTCCAGTACGTTGGCGACGTCTTCCGCCTTGTCGGTCGCCCGCTCGAGGCATTCCAGCAGTTCCTTGATTTTGATGAGGTTGATCGGATTTTTTTCGCGTTCAAACAGGTCGGCGATGGCTTGCTGCGATACCTGGTCCGCTTCGTTTTCCAGGCGGTTGATCTCCACACAATGGGCCAGGATATTGCCATTCTTCTGCATGAGAGACACGGCCTTCTGCAGTTCCTGGCTTTGCATCAGGATGATATTGGCCAGTTCTCCAGCGGCCGGTGGAGGGGCCGAAATCCGATACATCACGATGCGGGCGCCGGCAGCATTGATGAAATCGAGAACATCATCGAGCTTAGAGGCCAACTCATGAATGTCTTCGCGATCGAAGGGTGTGATGAATGTCTGGTTGAGTTTGGTCAGAATGGCATGGGTGAGTTCATCGCCCTCGCGTTCGATGCGGTGAATCTGTTCGATTTGTTTTTCGACATCCATGTAGTTTGCGAAGAGATCGACCAGGACGCGAGCGCCGGCGATGAGATTGTCGGACATCGCGGAGAACATCGCGAAGAAGCTGTTATCCCTGGGAATGAGGCTGAACATTTTGGGAGCAAAAACAGTATTTGCGTTGACAGTCAGTTGCAGTGATCGGAGCAGGCCACTATCTCACGAGGCATCGAATTCAGTCAAATGGGGGAGCGCTAGCTATGGCGATGGCAGTTAGCGTATTGTTCGACGGCTGACGACGATCGCCGAGCGGCGGGGCAGCCCGAGCCAGATGACCAGGAGTAAAACAAATACCGTACCTACTCCCACTGCAATTCGCTGAAGAAAACCGAGAAAGAGCAGATCCAATCCCATTGAAACATTGTGCAGCTATTGAGAAGTCTCGGCGAGATAACGATGGTAATACTCGCCATCGCGCGCTGGATTCTCGCCACTTGAAAAGTGCGTGTATCCACGTTTGGAACGGTTGCTGGAGAGCCCAGCCTGCAGCGAAGCTTCGCCAGATGCTCACAGCGAATCGAGGCCATTATCTGACTATTTCATTCGGCGACCACAAGAAATTCACCGGGTTGTAACCTGCCTTGCGATGCCGGGAATTATGCTTTAAGTGGGATTGTGTGTCACACTCTGGGGCGATGCCGCTCGCGTCCACCAGAGCGGATCCGGCATCCAAAGAAGCAGGGCGGTTTTGCCTATGAGCACAGCCAGTGTGAAAACACCTTCGCCTGAGCCCTCGCACTCGGGCTTGATGCAGCGAACCGTAGAAGCCTGCGAACTGGCTCGCGAGGCCGCGGCCATCGCCGCCGAGGGAATTGCCACCGGATCGATGTCCCGCCTGAACGCCATCCGGCAGTGCGAAAAAGAACTTGATGCCATTGATGTGGAGGTGGACACCGGTGTGACCTCGATTATCACCCGGGTCCCGGAAGCCGAAACCGGGCAGTTGCTCGCGTGCATGAAAGTCATGATCGGACTGGAGCGCATCGGGGACCTGCTGTTAAGTTTTGCCACCAGCGCACAAGCTGCGGGAGGGCGCATCGACTCGCAGGATGCCCGCGAGTTGACGCAGATGGCCACGATCCTGGAAAAAATGCTGGCCGATGTCGGCCAGTCTTTTTCCCAGCGCGACGTCAAGAAAGCCATCGACGTGCTCCGCGCCGATGCCGAGATGGACCGGCTGCGCAATATCATTTTCCTGCGCCACATCGAGAATCCGGAGAACATCGCGCACCACTCCAGCCTGCAGGTTATCTTCATGACGCAATCTCTTGAACGCGCCGGCGATCATGCGAAGAATCTGGCCGAAGAAGTTTGCCACTTTGTCAGCGGACGCAGCATCCGCCATCTGCTCATGGCCTACGACAAACCAAAAGAACAGATGTTTATCGAATGGCTGCGGCACAAGGACGAAAAGTCGCAGTAACTCTCGCGTATAAGTCCGAAATGGAGGGACGGGCGTCTCGCCCGGCCGGCGGTTTGGCGGCCGGGCGGGGACGCCCGGCTCTCCACTTGCAGATCCTTCCAGCGCTTGACAGCCAGAGTCTCCGAGGCGAGACTCGGTTCAGCCCCTTCTCCATGCACGGATCCGCCCAACCCGAAGATCGATTTCCGCCTGCGAGCACCGGGGACACGAGCGCGGGGACGGATCAGTCGTCTGCAGCAGGAGCGGTCGTCCCAGATGGCGCAGTTGGCGACAACTCTAATGGGAGCCGCACGCTTGGCGAAACGGAACTGGACTCCGCACTCCAGTTGTTAGTGGAACGCGCGCAGTACATCACCGGCGCGACCGGAACCGCCCTCGCTCTGCCCCAGGGTGAGGAGATGGTTTGCCGGGCCAGCGCTGGTTCTTCGGCGCCGGCAGTCGGAGCGCGCTTGCAGGTGCGTTCCGGATTGACCGGCGAAAGCATTGGCCGGCGGCAGTTGCTGCGCTGTGACAACGCGGAAACCGACGCGCGCGTGAATCTGGAAGCTTGCCGGGCGCTGGGCATTGCATCCATCGTGGTTTTGCCGTTGCTGCGGCGTAACGGAGAGGTTTGCGGCCTGTTCGAACTATTCTCCGATCATCCGTATGCTTTCGAGGAGCGTGATCTGCTCGCACTCGAGCGCATGGCCGACCTCACATTGACGGCCCTCGATCTGGCCGAGCAGCGCCAGAATTCCTCGCCCGCACCCGCGCCAGCGCCCAGGCGAGAACCGGAAAAGCCGGTCGAACTTTTGCCCGAACTTTCGCCCGAACCCTTGCCCGAACTCTCCACGGCAAGAAGTGCGCCGCAGGCTTCGGCAGTTCCCCTTAGCATTCCAAGCAACCCGGAGTTCGCCGAGCCCACAGTCCTTCCCGCCGAGTCGCCGGTACTTTCGTCGTCGGCAGCACCGGTGCCAGCAACCGAGCCGGTGCCAGGGCTCGCTCCGGTCACTTCTCCGGTGCCGGAGGCCATGCTCCGCGTGCAGAAATGCGCTTCCTGCGGATTCCCCGTTTCCGAGGGGAGAACACTCTGCCTCGATTGTGAAAAGAAGGATAGCGAGAAGAAGCAGCGTGAGAAGGAGCAGAGCGAGATCAAGCAACGCGCGCAGGGGCATGACGCAGCGTCCGACTCAGTGGGCGCCTCCACGGCGCCGATGCCGGAGGAATTCGTGCCGGACTTCCTGGCAAACGCAGTGCCTGCACAAGAATCGTGGCTGGCGAACCACGTCAATCTGTTGGCGATCGTCGTCCTGATTCTGGGCATCCTGGTCGCCGTCGTGGTGTTTCGATAACCACCTTTGCACCCGGGGGTGCCTGTTTTCCTTGACAAATTGCCGGTGGAACCCATACTCTGCGCTTAATCCTTTGTTCCAACACACAGGTGCCCAAGCATGAAAAATGTGTACGAAGTTTTACGGCAGAAAGAACTTGAACTGACCAGGCTGGAAAAGGAAGTTGAGGCCTTGCGCGTCGCCGCCCCGCTGCTTTCGGATGAAAAAGAGATACTCGCGGAAGCGCCCAAGCCGAGCTTAACTGCCACCGCGCCGCCGCAACCGGTCCGGATTCCTCCGGTGGTTGCCGCCCAGGGTGCAACCGCCCCGGCACGCGTCGCCGGCTGGGAAGATGCGGCCAAGCGCTGGCCGTAAGCCAATTCGATGGTCGCTGTAGAGACGGGGCTTGCCTCGTCTGCCCGCCATTGACAATAGCCCGGGATCGAAGATGACTCCTGGGCTATTTGTTTTTTTCTTTCGCTGCTCGCGTTTCAATCCAGCGTCGTGAACGCCAGTGCCAGCAATGTCTTCTGCTCGACCTCGTGCGCCTTTGCCGAGCCGGTAGCCGGACTCGCGCTCGCGGAACGTTTCACCGAAAACACTGGCCGGTCATCTGTGATGTGCTTTAAGCGCGGCAGCATATAGGAAAGCGCACCCATGTTGGCTGGCTCTTCCTGCACCCACACGATATCGCGCGCTGTCCTGTGGCGCTCCAGTTCCGCCTTCAGTTCGGCCTCCGGGAACGGATACATCTGCTCGAGGAAAATAATGGCGGTGCTCAATTCATTTCGCTTCTGCCGTTCGGTGCGCAGTTCGTGTCCGATCTTCCCGGTGCAGATCAGAATCCGCTTCGCATTCTGCGCTTCCGTGTCTGGAATCACGGGCAGAAACTTCTGATGCGTCAGATCTTCCAGCGGAGACAGGGCGTCTGGATGGCGCAGCATGCTTTTTGGCGTGAACACCACCAGCGGCTTCCTCCACTTGCGCAGCGCCTGCCGCCGCAGGAGGTGGAAATACTGCCCCGCATTCGAGGGCTGACAAATCTGGATATTGTCCCGCGCCGCCAATTGCAAAAATCGCTCGATGCGCGCGCTCGAATGCTCCGGACCCTGTCCTTCATAGCCGTGGGGCAGCAACAGCACCAGGCCTGACAGCAGTTTCCACTTGTCCTCGCCCGCACACACGAACTGGTCGATCACCGCCTGCGCCACGTTCGCAAAGTCGCCAAACTGCGCTTCCCAGAGAACCAGCGCCTCGGGATAATCACGGCTGTAGCCGTATTCAAACCCCATCACGCCCGCCTCCGAAAGCGGCGAATTGTAGATGTCGCACGCCGCTTGACCCGGCGCGATGTTTTGCAGAGGGACATATTCCGTCTCATCCTGAATGTCGAGCAGCACCGAGTGGCGCTGATTGAACGTCCCGCGCCGCGAGTCCTGCCCGCTGAGGCGCACCGGAATCCCCTCCTTCACCAGGCTGGCAAAAGCCAGCGCCTCGGCCATGCCGTAGTCAACTGGCTTCTTGCCCGTCCCCATCTCCTGCCGCTGCTCCAGCAACTTCTTCACCTTGGGATGGATGTGGAAACCCTCCGGGTACGTGGTCAAACGCTCGGTGAGTTCCGCCAACTCCTCGCGGTCAATGCCCGTGCCTGTCGGCTTTTCGTACTCCGCTTTGTATCGACCTCCGAAGTAGTCGTCCCAGTACTTTGGCAGATCGCGCATCAGCGGCTTTTTGGTGACTTGCGTCGCGCTCTTCTGCGCGGCTTCGTACTCGCTCTTGACCGTCTGCACTCGCGCGGCGATATTGTCATCATCCATGCCGATTTGTTTGGCGTAAATCCGATAGAGCGGCGGATGCTCTTTGATTGCCTTATACATCAGCGGTTGCGTCACTGTGGGATCGTCCACCTCGCTATGCCCGTGGCGCCGGTAGCCAATCAGGTCCACGACCACGTCCGTGCCGAATTGGTAGCGGTACTCGGTTGCGATCCTCGCGATCCGCATCACGGCATCCACGTCTTCGCCATTCACGTGAAAAATTGGAATCGCTTGCCGCCGCGCCAGTTGCGCTGCGAAGCGCGAGGAATGCTCATCTCGGGCATTGGTCGTGAACCCGATCAGGTTGTTGACGATTACGTGGATCGTCCCGCCCACCGTATAGCCGCCGAGGTCCGCATAATTCAGCGTCTCGGCCGTGATGCCTTGCCCCGCGAACGCGGCGTCGCCGTGCACCAGCACGGGCAGATACTTCGCCTTGCCGCCTTCGCCGGCACGGTCCTGCTTGGCGCGAGTGCGTCCCACCGTCACTGGATCGACGGCTTCCAGGTGACTGGGATTCGACGCCAGGTGAATATGAATTTTCTCCCCGCTCTTGGTTACGTACTCGCCGGTCGCACCCATGTGGTACTTCACGTCGCCCGACCCCAATACGCTGCGCGGATCCACATCCTCAAATTCCGCAAACACCTGCTCCGGCGGACGGTTTGCCAAATGAATAATGACGTTCAGCCGCCCGCGATGACTCATGCCCATGACCAGTTCGACCGCGCCGCGCTCGCCTGCTACGTCCAGAACCTCGTCCATCGCCGGCAACAAGGACGTGTTGCCTTCCAGGGAGAATCGTTTGTTGCCCAGATAGCGATGCTGCAGCGTCTGCTCAAACAGGTCGGCGCGCACAAGCAGGTTGAGAGCGCGGTCTTTATTAGTGTTAGTGTCGATGTTCGTGTCGATGTCGACTGCGGCCGGGTCCGCGTCAATCTCAATGCGTTTCTGAATCCAGCGCCGCCGCTCCGGGTCGGCGATATGCATGAACTCCACGCCTACGCTTCCGCAATAAATGCGCCGCGCTTCCTGGGCCCACTCGTTATCGGTCGTCGTATCAAACTGCAGGTCTGGGTGCGGTTGTGGACGCAGCAGGCCGAGTGGGTCCAGTTCGGCTTCCAGATATCCAAATTGCCGGAACAGGCCAAACACACGTTCCCGTTCGTCGCTTTGAATGACGGCAGGAGCTGCGCCCCCGTTTGTATGCCGAGTTGAAGTCGCCATAGAAGGTCTCCTATAGAATAACGGATGACCCGCCCCGTGGGACCGACTCGCGACATACAATTTCGGGTTGTCATCCTGAGCGAAGCGGTCTGTGAGTTTGCGCCCGTCCCAATGCATAGGTCCTTCGCTTCGCTCAGGATGACAGTGTGTTTTGCTGATGACAGGGGGGGTACTTACGCCACGAATTTGTGGTCCACTACGCTGGATTGTTCGATACATTGGAGATCGACAGGTGATTCATGGGCAATTCGCAGGAGAAGGAAGCCGTCGGCCGCGCTGCCGCAAAGCTGGTGCGTGACGGCGACGTCGTTGGACTTGGCACTGGCTCAACCGCTTACTTCGCGGTCATTGCTCTGGGCGAGCGCGTGAAGGCGGGACTGAAAATCATCGGAATCCCGACTTCCGTGCAGACCGGTGACCTGGCGCGCCAACTCGGCATTCCGCTGACCACGCTGGACGAACGTCCGGAAATCGACATCACCATCGATGGCGCCGATGAGGTTGATCCCAAGCTCAACTTGATTAAAGGCGGCGGGGGGGCGCTGCTGCGCGAGAAGGTCGTCGCGTCGGCGTCAAAAAAGATGGTTGTGGTTGCGGACTCCAGCAAAGTTGTTCCCGCGCTCGGCAAATTTCCTTTGCCGGTTGAGATAATTTCGTTTGCGCGAACCGTGGTCGAGAACAAGATCGCGGCGCTCGGAGCATCGCCCAAATTGCGTGCGAAGGCTGACGGCAGCCCTTTCATCACCGACAACGGCAATCAGATTCTCGATTGCAGCTTCGGAAAGATCGCGGATCCGGCGGCGCTGGCGCTGGCACTGAGCAACATTCCCGGCATCGTCGAGCACGGTCTGTTCATTGGACTGGCGACTATAGCGCTGGTAGGACGCGGAGACCGCGTGGAAGAGTTGAGCTGACGAAGGCGCTGTCGGGCTTCGCCCGACTGGACCCTTCGACTTCGCTCAGGGCAGGCTCACGAGGGCGGCCGTCCCTACGTGATTTTCGTCAGGTCAACCTACTATCTTCCGCAGCGCCTTCAGCAGTCGCTCTACTTCTTCCATCGTGTTGTAGTGCACCAGTCCTATGCGGAGAAATCCTCCCAGGCGCTCGACGTCTAACTGTTCGGTCAGGTTCAGGGCATAGTAGTTTCCGTCCCAGGTGAAGAAGCCGCGCTCGCCGAGCTTCGTTGCCAGTTCGAGCGGCGTGTGGCCTTCAATGCGGACCGCGAACGTCGGGCATCTCTCGTCGGAACGATTTTCAAAGCGCCGCGGGTCGCTGATGCCGTAGAGCTTTAATCCGCGAATGGCAAGCAAGCCCGCGATCATCTTCTCCATCATCTTGCGCTCGTGCCCATGGATGGCTTCGTACGCGGCCAGGATCGCGGCGCGGCGGGTCGTGACCGCAGGCTGCGCGCGGCGGCCGAGTTCCTCCCAGTAATCGACGCAGGCTTTGATGCCTGCTATGCACTCGTGGTTCAGCGTCCCCCATTCCCAACAGTTGGGAATGTTATTGGTGTTGGGGCGGAGTTTATACGGGCGAAACCTCTTCAAATGCTCGCGCTTGCCGTAGAGAACACCCATGTGCGGACCGAAAAATTTGTACGTCGAGCAGACCAGAAAATCGCAGTCGAGGGCGCGCACGTCAATCGGTCCGTGCGGAGCGTAGTGGACGGCGTCGATGTAAGTCAGCGCTCCCGCTTGGCGTGCCAGCCGTACCACTTCGGCGACATCGTTGATTGTGCCCACGGCGTTCGACGCGTATCCAACCGCAACCAGCCGCGTGCGATCGCCAATTTTTGCCGCCATGTCGCGCATGTCGAGCGTGCAATCGCCTTCGTTGAACTTCACGGTGCGGATGGTCACGCCTTTTTCTTCTAGCGCCTTCCAGGGCGAGAAGTTCGCGTCGTGGTCGAGCAGGGTGAGCACGATCTCGTCGCCGGGCCCGAGTTCGCGTCCGAGCGTGCGGCTCATGGCGTAAGTCAGCGTCGTCATGTTCGGGCCGAAAACGATTTCGTCGGCATCGCAATTCAGAAAATCACCCATCGCCGACCGCGCTTCTGCGATCATGCGGTCGGTGTTGCGGCTGGTTTGGTAAGCGCCGCCCGTGTTGGCATTGTTGCGCGCCAGATAGTCCGCGATGGCATCAATCACCTGCCGCGGCACCTGCGAGCCACCTGGCCCATCCAGAAAAACTGCAGGGCGTTTATTGGAATGCTCGTTGACAGTTTGCGCGAGCGCCGGGAACTGCGAGCGGACCCAGGTGAGGTCGAGCGCGCTAGATGACGATGAAGATGAAGATGAAGTCTGTTCAGCGATGGGCATAGCAGACATTCTAATGGAAGGCGGCGGCATGGACGCCGGGGCCTTCGTTCTACGGTTCAATGCGCGGGTGAAAACCGGGCGCAGCGGCGCGGTTTACGCAGTGCGCTCGGGAGGATTGGGTTGCTTGCCCTTTCCTTTGTTTGCGGCGTCCAGACGGATGCGCGTGACTCGCGCCGTTTCCTGGACCAAATCGCCGGTGGCGCGAGTTCCGTCTCCCGCCATCACTGACCCTGCGACCAGGGCGAAGCGCAACGCGTCCGCTTGGTCGTCAAAATACAAAATGACTTGTCCCGACATAGTACTTCTCCCTGGGTCTGACTTCGCAGGGCCCGCATGGAGCAAGCGCAGGTGCAACCGCGAAAGATCGAATTAAGACGCAGGTGGCGGCGCAACAAACGAGCGTCGGTGATCCCTGCAACGATTGTCGGAGAATGCCAGGGCCGGTGATAGTGTTATTGTTGGTTCTGGTCGTCCGGGAGCCGGTAGGCCATGTTCCGGAGGGTGTACGCGGAGGATCATTTTTTCGCGCGCCGGGCACCCGCAGACGACCATCTAACGATAGAATCGTGTAAAGGCACCGCGTCTAAATAAGGAACGTGGGGATGGCATGATAAGGGTCTGGGGAAAGCGGGGCGGATTCGTCAGAGCCGTGTGTGTGCTCTCGGTCGCCCTGGTGTGCGTGATGGGGACGGTGCAGGCCACCCACTCGCATCCCGAGAACTCAACCACATCCCACCACACCTGCTCGATTTGCGCGACCGCTCACGCCGGACTCAGTACCGCGCCGGTTGCGTCCGCGCCGGTTTTGATCACGGCAGCGCTGGCGATTCTAGTGGCAGAAGTGTCCGTGGTCTTCCGTCCCGTCACTACCCAGTTTATTCGTCCTCCACCTGCGTTCTGATTCCGCGCCCAATTCCAATAAATATTTCCCAAACCACGGCGATCTTCGATCTTTTATCTTCAGATCTGTGATCGGAAGATTTGTGATCGGACTCGCCCCAGAACCATTATTGGAGGAATCATGCGATCGTTTTACAGGAGTTGGCCGGCTGCGGCTATTGTGGCCGCTGCTTTTGTGTTGAGTGCTGGGGCTGCGAGTGCGCAGTCGAGCGGAAGTTCGGGATCGATTAACGGTAGCGTTTTGGACCCTTCGGGCGCGCTGGTTCCGAATGCAAGTGTCGAGATTCATAACCCGGTCAGCGGCTATGACCGAACGACCACCACAGATAGCAAAGGGAACTTCAGTTTTACGAACGTGCCGTTTAATCCGTATCACACGACGGTGAAGGCTGCTGGATTCGCTCAGATCGCGCAGGATGTGGATGTCCGGTCGGTAGTGCCCGTGACTGTGAGTGTTAGTTTGACGGTGGCCACCGGCATCGACACGGTGACGGTCGAGTCTGCGGGAGATCTAGTGGAGAACGATCCCACCTTCCACTCCGACATCGACAAGTCGTTGTTCGACAGGCTTCCCCTGGAAAGCGCGTCGTCGTCCCTGAGTTCTCTGGTTACTCTGTCCACGCCGGGAATCGCTGCGGATTCCAACGGCCTCTTCCACGGGATCGGCGACCACGCGGAGAATTCGTTCTCCATCGACGGCCAGGCGATTACCGACCAGCAAAGCAAAGTCTTCTCCAACCAGCTTCCCGTCGAGTCCATCCAATCGATGGAAGTCATATCCGGCGCGCCGCCCGCGGAATACGGCGGTAAGACCAGCGTGGTGATTGTGGCGACTACGCGCTCAGGCCAGGGCGTAACCACGCCTCATGGCAGCGTGACCGCTTCCTACGGGGCATTTGGATCCTCCAACGTGGCCGGCGATCTCGCTTACGGAGGAAAGAACTGGGGGAATTTCATTTCCATAGGCGGTTTGAACTCCGGCCGATTCCTGGATCCGCCGGAATTTGCGGTCTCGCACGACAAGGGCAACGAAGAAAACCTGTTTGATCGCGTGGACTATCAAATCTCATCCGCCGATTCGATTCACTTCGACTTCGGCTACAGCCGGAGCTGGTTCCAGACGCCGAATTCACAGGACGCTCAGAATGCGACGCCCTGGATCGGACTGTACGGGATTGAGCCACAAATGGCAGTTTATGGCGGCGTGGCTCCCAATGGCGATACGGTTGGACCGACCGACCAACGCTCCAAGATTGGGAGCTTTAACATCGCTCCTTCGTGGACACGCGTGGTGAGTACGAACTCCGTATTTACCTTGGGGGCGTTCGTCCGCCGCGACGATTACAACTATTACCCCAGCAAGGATCCTTTCGCGGACCTGGGGCCGCCGAGTCTGCAGAGACAGTCAGTGGGGCAGAACCGTACCCTCACGAACATGGGGATTCGATCCGATATCTCCTACGTCAAAGGGGTGAATAACATCAAGGCTGGAGCCACCTACGAACAAACGTTGCTCCGGGAGAATGACACTCTCGGCATTGTCGATCCAACCTTCAACGCGCCCTGCATAACGTCCGCGGCTACGAGCGCAGTGAATCCGTTCCCATTTGTTGCGGCGCCCGCGCCGGGGATCACCGATCCGTCGCAATGCACCGGCGCGAACCAGCCCAACGTCGGCCCGGGCACGGACCCGCCATTCCCAAATAACCCGAACGCACCGGGCACGGCTCTTTACCCTTATTTCAATCCGACCCTGCTTCCCTACGATTTGACCCGCGGCGGAAGCCCTTACACCTTCAATGGCCGCACAGACGTGAAAGAGCTTGCTCTCTACGTTCGGGACGCGATCACGGTAGGAAACTGGTCTTTGAACCTCGGGATACGCGGCGATCTCTACAACGGGATCACCATTGCGCGGCAAGCCGAACCTCGTCTCGGAATCGCGTACAACGTCAAGAAGACGAACACGATCCTTCGCGTTTCGTACGCGCGCACGCTGGAATCTCCCTTTAATGAGAATCTGGTACTTTCCAGCATCGGATGCGCCAATGCTGTCCTCAATCCGCTCCTCGCCTGCAATCCCGTTACTGGGCTGGCAGCGAATCCGTTGAGTCCCGGCTTTCGCAATGAATTCCACGCTGGCCTGGAGCAAGCTTTCGGGCGGTATCTGGTCTTTTCCGGCGAGTGGATCACGAAGTACACGCACAACGGCTACGATTTCAGCGTGCTCGGCAATACTCCAATCACGTTCCCCATTGAGTGGCACAACTCGAAAATTCCTGGATATGCCGGCCGCGTGAGCGTGCCGAGCTTGCACGGCTTCTCGGCGCTGATGGTCTTCTCGAGCGTATCGGCCCGGTTCTTCACTCCCCAGATCGGCGGAGCCGGTTCCACTCCGATCCCGGTGGGGCCGTTCCGTATCGACCACGACGAGCATTTCAATCAGACAACCCACTTGCAATATCAGCCCTGGAAGCTTGGCCCATGGTTTGGCTTCAATTGGCGGTATGACAGCGGACTGGTGGCGGGCGCGACGCCCTGTTACGGTGCAAATGCCGGCAACAATTGCCCGCAATCAGTTCTCATCAACAATGTGCAGAACGTGAGCCTGATGGCTGCCAACGTGGGCCAGGTGCCACTTTCTGGCGATCAGGAAGCTGAGGCCGGGTTCTATTGCGGATCTCAGCATGCAACTCCGACCGCGCCTCTGCCTTACAATTGTGCCGCATCGCAGTTCGGCTCCAATCTGATAAAGGTACCGGCGCCGAACACCGAGAACGACGACCTCCATCCGCCGCGCATCGCGTCGCGCAACTTGTTTGATGCGTCGGTAGGCGACGATAACCTGTTCAAGGGTGATCATTACAAATGGAGTCTTACGCTCACCGCCATCAATGTGACGAACAAGCTGGCGCTGTATAACTTTCTTTCGACCTTCAGCGGGACGCACTATGTGACGCCGCGCGCACTGACGGCGCAGATTGGGTTCCACTTTTAAGGGATGTCCTTCCCCGGTAAGGGCAGTACGGTTTCGACCGTGCTGCCCTTATTTCTTGCGCTTTCACTTCAAATCTGGTTGAATTCTGAACGTTAGTATTTAATACCATACCTGGTATGGTATGTCAGGATCTGGAAAATGAGTCATACGATCAAAGATAAACAGAAGCTAATCCTAAGAGCAAAACGCATTCAAGGGCAGGTACAGGCCCTGGTGCGAGCGCTCACCGAAGAGCGCGAATGCTCTGAAGTGCTGCAAGTGATGAGCGCGGCCAGAGGAGCCATGAACAGCCTGATGGCGGAGCTTTTAGAAGGTCACATCCGCAGCCACGTTCTGAATGGCAAACAAAGGCCAACCTCGCAACAGGTGGTGGCCGCTGACGAAGTCATCGGCATGGTCAAGTCCTATTTGAAATGATCGGCCCCCGCGTCACAGAAGGGACGTTGGTATGAGTGCTCCGCATTTGACCGAAAGAAACGCTGCAAACAGTCCTCAGCCTCGCGAGAACTCGGACACTGCGGAGATAAGACAGCCCAAGACCTCGGAACCTTCCGAGCACGATCACGCCGAGCACGATCAGGCATTCGGGTGGGCTGACCTCGGCCGCATCGCTTTTGTGGCCTTAGCTGCGGTTACAGTCTGGTTTCGGCTTTGGGAACCATTTCCGCACATCAGTGTAATTGGCATCGCCGCTGCCCTGATCGGCGGATATCCCATTTTCAAGGAAGCCTTCGAGAACATCGTCGAACGAAAGATGACGATGGAACTCTCGATGACGATTGCTCTTCTCTCGGCGCTAGCCATCGGGGAGTTCTTCACCGCACTGGTTATCACGGGCTTCGTCCTTGCCGCCGAAGTATTGGAGGGCCTTACGGTGGGGCGGGGTCGACGCGCCATTCAGGATCTCTTAGATTTTCTTCCTAGGACTGTCACGGTCAGGCGTGGCGGTGAGGTGTTGGAAATGCCGTCTAACCAGGTTCAAGCCGGTGACACTGTCATTGTGAAACCGGGCGGGCACATCCCGGTGGACGGTGTCGTGCTCGGCGGACGTTCTTTTGTCGAACAAGCGGCGATTACCGGCGAGGCCATGCCGGTGGAGAAGGCGCTCGGAGACGTGGTCTACGCCGGAACCATCAATCAATCGGGCGCTTTGGAAATCGGCGCTCAGAAACTGGGCCGCGACACTACGTTTGGGAGAATCATTGAAGCCGTCGAACGGGCGGAGAAGTCACGGGCTCCCATTCAGAAGACCGCCGATCGACTAGCGGGCTACCTTGTGTATTTTGCCCTCGGGGCAGCGGTTCTGACGTTCATCGTCACTCACAATGTCAGGTCAACAATTTCGGTCGTAATCGTTGCCGGGGCGTGTGGCATTGCGGCTGGAACTCCTCTTGCAATTCTCGGTGCAATCGGCCGAGCGGCGCATCAGGGAGCCATCATTAAAGGGGGCCTGTATCTGGAAGCGCTGGCGGCCGTGGACACCGTGCTCCTGGACAAGACGGGTACGCTAACTTTCGGTACCCCGCAGATCCGGGAAGTCGTTTCTGCCAATGGCTTCGGGGAACAACAGATCTTAGCCGCGGCCAGCATTGCGGAGCGTAAATCTGAACACCCGCTCGCCAAGGCAATTGTGGCGCGGGCAACAGAGCTCGGCGTTCCTCTCATGGAGCCTGAGGAATTCTCGTACACGCCGGGAAGAGGCGTCAGGGTGAGTTATGAAGGCGAGGAGATCCTTGTGGGAAGTCTGGCGCTCCTCGTGGAGCACGGCCTGACGAGGGGTTTGCCCATGCCTAGTAACGGTGCGGACGGGGCGTCGGAAGTCTACGTCGCTCGAGCTGGGCAAGTTCTTGGGAGCGTCCGAATTGCGGACATTTTGCGGCCGGAAGCCAAGAATGCGGTTGCGGCAATGCGACGGATGGGTTTGAAAACTGTTCTGTTAAGCGGAGACACACAAGCTGCAACTTCATCGGTTGGCCGCGATCTTGGCGTGGACGAGGCGGTGGGAGGGCTCCTGCCGGAGCAGAAAGCAAAGTGGGTCACTGACCTGCGTAGCAAGGGGCGCAAAGTCGCCATGATCGGTGACGGCATCAACGACGCTCCCGCTCTGGTGGAAGCCAACGTTGGGATTGCTATGGGCTCGGGAACTCACGTGGCCCGGGAGAGCGCGGACGTGATCCTAATCGGAAGCGATCTGTCCAAGCTTGTCGAGACCTTGCGGCTGGCGCGACATTGTCACGAGATCATCATGCAGAATTTCGTTGGCACGCTGGTCGTGGACAGCGTGGGAGTTGGCATGGCAGCGTTTGGCCTGCTGAATCCCCTGCTCGCGGCCTTCATTCACGTTACTTCGGAATTGGCCTTCATTCTAAACTCCACGAGATTGTTGCCGCGCCCTTCTGGAGTCGGGCAATGACGCCTGCTCCGTTGGCTTGCTTCCTATAAACTCGGCGACGCCCCGCGCGCGTACTGGGCGTCCCCGCCCGGCCACGTTACTGCTGGACGGGCGAGGACGCCCGTCGCTCCACCGGCTCATCGGGGCTGCGGGCCTGAGACGCGGCTTGTCGTGGCTCTATTGCAGTTTCGCGTATTCGGCTTTGGCTTCGTGGAGGAGGGGGACGTCGGGGTCGGCGTCTTTCCAGGCGGCGAGAAAGTTTTGATAGGCGATGCGAGCCTTGGGGATGTCGCCTTGCTTCTGATACAACCGGCCCAACTCCAGTTGAGCGATTACGGACGCTATGTCGGGACCGTTGTGGGATTTCATTTCCAGGACCTTTTGGAAATCCTGCTGGGCTTCGGCGTAGCGTCCAGCCTGCTCATAGGCCAAGCCTCGTACGTAGAAAACGCCGGCATTGGCACGAGCGTACAGGGCCGCGGTGTTCAGAAAGTCAATGGCTTTTGCCGGGTCGCTTTTGGCGGAATTCGCGGGCCGCAGGGCGGCGACCGCTCGGATCATGGGGACGGTCACGTTCACTGCCATGCTATCGTTCGGATGGGCGCGCTGGATTTCGTCGGCCAATGCGATCGCCTTCTGATCCTGGCGCAATATGGCGAACGTCGTAGCCACACTCCCCGTCACAGAAACTGTTCGGGATAATCGAAGCGCCTCGCTGGCCTCGCGGTTGGCTTCGGCACGATTTCCCACCACTGCCTCGAAGATGGCAAGCTGTGCTTCCATATCGGCGCGGCCTTGCAGGTGCAGGCGATCCAACGCATCTTCGTTCTGGCGCGCAAATTCCCGCGCTTGGCGCACTTGCCCGCGGGTGCTGGCGATGCCCGCGCGCAATCCGAGGGCGCCCGCCTCTCCATCGGGAGTCGCGGATGCACTTTGCAGTTCCTTCTCCATTTCGGCTTCTTTGCCTTCACACCAGTCCAACATAGCCAGCCCTAGATGGAAGCCCGGAGCCGACGCCTTGTGCTGGAGTGCGGTGTTGATAGTGGTGCGCGCTTCCTCGATCCGGTTCAGCCCCACGTAGGCCTCGGCGACATTCGAATAGCCGCTTGCCTGGTCGGGGTCGAGCTCCACGGCATGCTTTGCGTTCTCCAACGCGTTATCGAATTGTCCCAGCTGGTTATAGATACCCGCCAGATTGACGAAGGGAGTGGAATCCCGCGGGTAGGTTTGACGATAGAGTTCGTAGGCGGTAATGCCTTTGTCGAGTTGGCCGCTGTCGGCATAATAGTGGGACATGATGTAGAGCTTCTCGCGCTCGCTGGCGCGATCACGAAGCTCAAAAGCCTTCTGGCGGTTCTGCTCCGACAACTCGGTTTGCCCAAGGTTGCTGTAGGCCGTGCCGAGTCGAGCGTAGGCCATGGCGAAATTGGGGTCGATCTCGACGGCGCGCTGATAGTTCGGGATCGCAGCCAGATCGTCGCCCATGGTGTGCTTGGCATCGCCCAGGCTCAGCGCCTTCAGGGCGTCAAGCGATGAAGTGGTGGCCTGGGAAAGAGACATGTCGTATTTCTGCACCATGGACAGCGACTCGCCGAGTTGAGCGCGCAATTTGGTGGCGGCGCTGTGCAGCGCATTGAGCACATCTTCTTTTCGTTCGGCCTGCGCTTGCTGGCGTCCTAGAGAATCGCCGGAGGCAACGTTGGTTGCTTCCAGACTGATGACGTACTGGCCTCCGACGCTGTCAATGCTGCCATTGAGCATGGCCTTGATACCGTCGCGCAGGCAGATTTCGCGGCCGACTTCGCTGGTGATGCGGTCGCCGGGGCTGCGGCCCATGAACTGCAATGTCTGGCGGATCTTCTGTTCGGGGAAGACGTTCAGATACGGGGATTGCCCCAGATCAACGGCCAGCGCTTTCTTGAGCGTGCCATCGAAGACCGGGTCGGCGGTGGTGTTTACGAAATCGGCGATCAGGATCGAATCTTTCTCGGTGAGCGCGTGGCCGCGCTTGAGAAACACGAAGCCAACGCCGGCGGCGACGACCGCGACGATCAGAGCCGGGATCAGCCACAGGGGCAGCTTGCGGGATGACGCCGGGGGTTTATGAATGGAAGAGCTGGAAGAAGTCGCGGCCGAAATCGAGCCCGATTCGGAGTCGCGTTTCAGGCGCTTCAAGTCGGAGCGCACGTCGGCGGCGCTCTGGTGGCGCAGGTCGCGGTCTTTTTCGAGCAGCTTGTGCAGGATTTCTTCGAAGTGCAAAGGCAAATCCGGGTTCAGGCGAAGCGGTGACGCCGGCGCGCGATTCAGAATTGCGTCGAAAATAACTGCGGAGGTGTCTCCGCGGAAGGGCGAGGCGCCGGTGGCCATCTCATAGAGCACGGCGCCGAAAGAGAATAGGTCGGTGCGGGTGTCGAGATCCTTGCCGCGCGCCTGCTCCGGAGACATGTACGCCACGGTGCCGACGGTCGATCCGGGGCTGGTCAGGAAGGGCTCGTCCACGGTCGCGGCGGAACCGAGGGTGGCGTCGGACAGGAGGGAAGGTTTGACGGTGCGCTTGGCCAGGCCGAAATCGAGAATCTTCGCCTGGTTGCGACTGGTCACGAAAATGTTGGCGGGTTTGATGTCGCGGTGGATGATCCCTTTGGCATGGGCGGCGTCGAGAGCGTCGGCGATCTGCGTGCCGAGATTGAGCAATGGTTCGAGTTCCAGGGGCTGACCGTGGATGCGGCTCTTGAGCGTCTCGCCTTCCAGCAACTCCATGGCGATGAAGTGGCGTCCGCTGTCCTCGCCAATTTCGTAGATGGTGCAGATATTCGGGTGGTTTAGGGCGGAGGCCGCGCGCGCTTCGCGCTGGAAACGGTCGAGCGCGAGAGGATCTTTTTCCGTGTCGGGTGGCAGGAACTTGAGCGCGACGTGGCGGCCCAGATTGATGTCCTCGGCTTCGTACACAACGCCCATACCCCCGCCGCCCAACTGCGAGAGAACACGGTAGTGCGAGACGGTCTGGCCGATCATGGTCTGGTCGATCTTCGTCTGGTCGATCTTCGTCTGGCCGATCATTCCGGGGAACACTCCTGGGAGAGAGTCATTCATGTTAGGCCGGTGGGTTCTGGCAAGTCAAACCTATTGGTTATACGATGCGGCGGGGCGCCAAGTTCCTGGTTCAGGGGTGGTCGGCACTATCTATTTTTTCTACGACTTAAGAGCAGTATTTCGGGCGCTCGGAGGGGCCAAGCAGGGGCAAAAGGTCACCGTCCTGAGTTACGGAAGTTTACCTCCAAATATCCGAATGCTTTCCTGCCGGTCCGGTGCCTGTTATCAATAAACATTCCCCTTGTTTTTACGCCTGGGAATTGCCACCCGGCTTCCTGGGGAGGAGTTCGTCGAAGGTGAAAACCAGTCCGCAATCCTGGAAGAACATGAGCGCCGCGCCACGCTTTTTTATTACCGTGGTCGTGCTCTGCGGAACGGCCGTCCTGACCTACTCGATCTTGCACGGCAGGAGCGAAAATCCGCTCAAATTTTTCTGTTATCTGGTGATTGCGCTGGCGGCTTCGCGGCTCAAGGTGAGCTTGCCCGGGATTACCGGGACGATGTCGGTCAACTTTCTATTTCTACTGCTGGGCGTGCTGGAACTGAGCTTTTCGGAAGCCATGGCTCTAGGCTGCGCGGCGGTGGTAGTGCAGTGCCTTGGTCGCGATCGTCCGATTCCGATTCTAGTCGCCTTCAACGTCTGCTCGACGGCGCTGGCCATCGCGGTGACCTTCGTTGCGTATCGCTACGCTTTGTTGCATCACGCAGTGAATAACCCCTCGACATCGCTATTCCTGGCGGCCTGCATGTATTTCGTGGCCACCACGCTTCCGCTTGCGGTCGTCGTCTCGTTGACGGAGCGCAGGTCGCTACGAAAGATTTGGGTAGACTGCTACTTCTGGAGCTTCCCTTACTACCTGGTGGGCGCGGGCGTGGCCGGCATGATGAGCTGGCTGCACGGCTTTACCGACTGGCAGACGTCGTTGCTGACGCTTCCGGTGGTCTACCTTATCTACCGTTCCTACCACCTTTACCTCGGCAAACTGGAAGACGAGAAGCGGCACGTGCAAGAGATGGCCGACCTGCACTTGCGCACGATCGAGGTGCTCGCGCTCGCCATCGAGGCCAAGGATCAGACCACTCACGACCACTTGCAGAGGGTTCGCATCTACGCCGTCGAGGTGGCAAAGGAACTCAAGGTTGACCGGGAGGGAATGGAGGCCTTGCAGGCCGCAGCCTTGCTGCATGACATCGGCAAGCTGGCGATTCCCGAGCACATCGTCTCGAAACCGGGGCGCCTGACGCCGGAAGAATTCGAGAAGATGAAGATTCATCCGCTGGTGGGAGCGGAAATCCTGGAACGGGTGCGCTTTCCATACCCAGTCGTGCCCATCGTACGGGCCCACCACGAAAAGTACGACGGGACGGGCTATCCGCTGGGGTTGCGCGGGACCGGGATTCCGATTGGCGCTCGCATCCTGGCGGCGGTGGATTTTCTGGACGCGATGTCTTCGGATCGCCAATATCGGCGGGCGCTGCCTCTGCACGAAGCGATGGCGCGGCTGGTGGATGAATCGGGAAAGTCTTTTGATCCGCAAGTGGTCAAGGTGCTGGAACGAAAATACGTGGAACTGGAGCAACTGGTCCACCAACGCACCGACAGATTGGGCAAGCAGAAATTATCCACGGAAGTCAAAGACGCGAAAGCTGAGACGGCCATCAAGCCAGCAGCCGGGTTCGAGGCGCAAGGACGGGGGAAAGTGCCGGAGCGCAGTTTTCTGGGTTCGATCGCGGCGGCGCGTCAGGAAGCGCAGACTCTTTTCGAACTCAGCCAGGATCTGGGGGCTTCGCTCAGTCTGGGAGAAACGCTCTCGGTATTCGCGGTGAAGCTGCGCCGGGCCATGTCCTACGATGCGATTGCGATCTACGTGCGTCACGGCGATGAACTGGTGCCGGAATATGTGAATGGCGACAACTTTCGACTGTTCGCGTCGCTGCGCATTCCGATGGGACAGGGGCTCTCGGGGTGGGTAGCGCAAAACCTTAAACCAATCCTGAATGGCAATCCTTCGGTCGAGCCCGGTTATCTGAACGATGAGTCGAAGTACAGCACGCTGACGTCGGCGCTCGCCGTGCCGCTCGAGGGCTTGCAGGGCGTGGTCGGAGTGGTCGCTTTGTACCACGCAGAAAAGGATTTCTTTACCTCCGACCACCTGCGCATTCTGCTGGCTGTAAGTTCCAAGATGGCGCTCGCCATCGAGAACGCGATGAAGTACGAGCAGGCGGAGAGTTCGGCGGTTACCGATTACCTCACAGGTCTTCCCAATGCGCGCTCGCTATTCCTGCAACTGGACCGGGAACTGGCGCGCTGCAAACGCGACAACAAAACGCTGACCGTGATGGTCGCCGACATGGACGGCTTCAAGCAGATCAACGACCGCTTTGGACACCTGGAAGGGAACCGAGTCCTGCGGCTGTTTGCGCACTCCCTGAAGGAAACCAGCCGTGAGTACGATTATGTCGCGCGCATGGGCGGCGACGAATTTGTGGTCATCGCTCCTGGACTCACGCCCGAAGCTGCCGCGCGCAAAGCGGAACAGATGCGAGACCTGGCAAAACAAGCCGGTAAGGACATCTGCAACGAGGACATTCTATCGCTGAGCGTTGGCAAGGCGGTGTATCCCGAGGACGGGAAGGATGCCGAAAAGCTCCTCTCGGAAGCCGACAAGCGTATGTATCTGCAGAAGCAGAGTCAGTCGCCTCAGAAGAACCGCCGTCAGTATCCGCGAGTGCGGGGGCGGCTCACAACGGAAATTTCTGGAAACGGCAAGGAACTGGCGATGCTGGGCATCGTTACCAACCTGAGCCTGGGCGGTTGCTACGTTGAAACCAGCGGCATTCTGTTGCCGGGATCGCAGTTGAAACTCACCTTCTCGCACGAACATACGATGGTTTCGATGGAGAGCGAGGTCGTGCGCATGGACATGGGGATTGGAGCGGCGCTGAAGTTCAATGAAGCGACGCACGAGGTCCGCGCCGCCTTGCAGCGTATTCTGGAGCAGTTGGCCAGCGCGGAAGCGGTCGTGGATCTAAATCGCAGCCAGAAGGCTGTTGCCGGGAGCAAACTTTAACGGGCACTCCCGTATCATGCGGGAACGGTGATCGGCTGAATCTGGATCGGCCGAATCTGGATCAGCGGTGCGGTGTTGCCTGATATGGCGCGTGGCTTCGACAGTCCTTGTCGCAGCATGTTCTCCGTCGGCACGCCAGTCCGGTAGAACGACTTCTCGCAATCCGCGGTGGATGGGCCCCGCATATTTCCTTCCACATAGGCCAAGCCTGGACAACGCGAGCAACTGGCGACGTGCGAGCACGACGAGCAGACGGTCAGGTCTTTGGCCTGGATCGAGCGGACCTCTTTCATCTGCGGGGACAAATTCCAGATATCCAAAAACTTCTGCTGCCGAATATTTCCCGTGGGAAGCGGAAACTGCACGCAGGGAAAGACATCGCCGTAGGGCGAAATGTAGCAGAAAGAATGGCCCGCGCTGCACGAGTAACCTTCAAGATCCTCCGCCGAGGCTGGCTTGGGAGGAGCGCAGAACTCTTCCTGGCTGCCGACCAGCGCCGGGTTGTGAAAAATTTCCGGAAGATCTTCTCCCGGAATGCGCAGCGAGAGAACCGAAGTGTCGCCGTCCATCATGGGCGTGATCGTGGGATCGAGGGTGTAATGCACGCCGAGTTCGGCGGCAAGTTTTTGCACGCCCATATGATCGGAAGAATTCACGGTCATCAGCACATTGGCGATGGTGACTCGCAGCCCTTGTTCGCGTAAGAAGCGAATGGATTTGATGGTGCGTTCGAACGAGTGCGGCAGCTTGGTGATGGCATCGTGAACTTCGGGACGATGCGAGTAGACGCTGATCTGAATTGTGTCCACGGCCAGTTCGCGGATTCTCCGTGCTTCCTCTTCGTGGATCATGACCGCGTTGGTCTTGATCTTCACGTTGAACATGAGACGCCGGGCGTGTTCGACAATCTCAAAGAAATCGCGGCGCATAAAAACTTCGCCGCCGCTGAACGTGAGAAAGAAAACGCCTGCCTCGGCCAGTTGATCGAGCACGTCCTTGATTTCCGCGGTCGTCATCTCGCCGTGATCGTCGTGATCGAGATAACAGTGCACGCAGCGCTCGTTGCAGCGATAGGTGACATCCAGGTGCACGGTGAGGGGCACGCCCAGGTTAAACGCTTTCTGGCCTACTTCACTCATCAGGCTCATCAGGGTGTCTCCGAGGCCAGAGGTTGATTCGAAACGAGAAGAATTCCGTGGCCGGAAAGTTCGGCGACGAACTGCTCGGCGTCCGCCTGGGCTTGTTCGGGATCGACGTCAAATTGCTCGCAGATCCGATCGCGGACAATTTCCCGCAGCGGAGTGCGGCCGTCGGCAGCCTGGAAGATGACGGTTGCGACCTCGTTCAGCGTGAAGAACATCGAATCGGCCGAGTTCATGACCATCATTTCGCCGGCCAGCGCGCGGGCGGCAATGGCAGAACTGCGCGCAATGTAAATGCAAGTTTCAGGCATGCTCGGGCACCCCCTGGAAGCTGCGTGCGAAGTTGCGGTCGAGTTTACGATCGAAGTTACGAACTTGGTCCCACACCCTGGCATCAGGATAGAACGTTAGGCGGCAAATGGGAACCCTGGCGACGAAATCGCATGCCGTGGCGAAAAGCTTTTCCACCAGGCCTCGGTCTTCGGCGAAAAACAGAATATTGCGCATCAAGCGGCGGACCGCTTCCGCGGATGACAACTCATCGACGCGGTTCTCCGCGCCCTTCTCCAGAAAAAACAGAGCGGAGACCGGAGCGGTGCAGTTCTCGCCGGCCTTGGCCAGCTCTCCCGCGAACGGAGTGCCGAATGCCGCGTACCCGCCGGCGGTCGGGCACAGGTAGGAAATTTCGTCGGTAAGCAGGATGATGTCGGCTGGCGCCAGCCGCGTCATTGTGGTCTTGCCCGCGCCGGATACGCCCGAGAACAGATATGCCCGGCCATCGCAAACCGCACTGGCGGCGTGCAGCAGGAATCCGCCGCGCTGCGCCACCATCAAGCTGTGCAGAATGCGCAGTACGGCGTCAATCGAGTAAGGATTGGCCGTCTGCCGCACCCATCCCCGCCGCCGTTCCGTGTCCCACTCGGCGCGAAAGTCGCCGCGCTCCATCACCCATCGCCCCGCTTCCAGCCGGACGTGCAAGTCTTCGTCTTGATTGATGAGGCCGGGCGGCATCAGTTCGACATCCAGTTCAAACATCGGCGCTTCAGACGGATTATGCCGCGCGTCCGCACGGACGATGACGAACCCGCCGTAACGATTTTCCAGGATGCGGGCGAACTCCGGGCTGGCGGTGCGGACCAGGATCGGCATGCCGCCAATGTCTATGACAAGCTCAATGGCAGGCAGGTTAGCGGGGACGGTTTCTTTTTCGGACGCGATCAATTTGCCCATATCGGGTCCGGGGCATGCAAATTCCGGCGGAGGGTGGCGAGGCGCAGCAGCACGCGGGTGCACAGCTCCGAGCGGCGCAGGATGCAGGCGGCAATCCGAATCCGGAGCGTCATGCGCGGGAGGATGGTTCGATGGCCGCGCTGGATGGACCGGACCCGGCCCAGAAGTTGGTGGGCGGAAAAGGGCGGATCGGTTCGCCGCAGGCAGTCGCCTTGAGTAACCGCCTGCGTGCCTTGACGATTCTGGATTTTCCCGGTCATGCGGTGAGCGGTGAAGCGGCCTTCCCGTATGCACAACACGATCTCGCCGGGAAGAATATTCTCCAGGCTTTGGCGCTCTACAGTGAGGGTGTCGCCGGGCCAGAGGCCGGGCAACATGCTGGCGCCGTTTACGGCGAGGCGGGCCTCTCCGAAAAAATGCAGGACCTCGATGAAGAGGTCCTGCTTCAAATCACCACGGGTATCGGCTAGCGCTTCCATGATCGATGTTTGGAACCGCTAAGAGGTTTTTCTGTTATGCGCACAACCTGATTGCGTTTCCCGCACTTTCCCGCAGCTCAGGGCTGTAGTCTCGAAGACTTTCTCACGGCGCATGGCGGGCTTCTGGTAAGGCTTCTTCGCCCGCTGCGCCCCCGCTCCCGGTACCCGGTTTTTCTCTTCTGATCCGTTCATTGCAACCCCGCTTGAGTCATTTTCACTGCCGAGTTGGTGTGGCCCGTTCCACTTAAAGTTCCAAAATAGATGTTTGAAGTCCCGGCGGAAGCGCTGACGTTATCGACGATGATTCCGCTCGTACCTGTCGGCTGTGCGGCGGTCGTCTGACCATTGCTGGCGATCTGGTAGGCCCAGACCACGGCGCCGGGAGGGGAAAAGCAGTAGGTGTCGCCAGAGGCGCAATTCGATACCACGCCGGTAATCGCGGCGTAGAGGTTCTCTGCTTCAGGGGTCGTGTTGCCAGCAGCGTTGTTGCCGAAGTTCTCATATACGTTTGGGGAGGCGTGTGTACCTCCAGTTTCGGGCGGCTTTGTGCTGACGAAATTATAGGTTACGCCCCCTACAGTCACAGTATCCCCCGCCGTAGGGCGTCTACTAACAAATGTGATCGTTCCCTTTGCTCCGGCGCCCAGGGTGCCACCACTCGGGCTCAGAGTGACGTCACCGCTGGTGCCCGAAAAAGAAAAGGGTATGCCACTGAAGGTAGCGTTCGTGAGGGTCACTACGGCAGCCGACTGTGACACCGAGGTCACGCTCGGATTAGGGGAGATACCATCCCCCGTGTCGCCGCTCGTGTTCCAACTCGGCGCGGAAGTACCGCTTATACCGGCAATAGTAACCTTCTGAATGTTGCCGTTGGTGTCTACCACCTCATCATTGACGGCATAAACGGTCGAGGGCAGCCATGGGCCAATCGTGGGCGCAACGCTCGCGACGTTGAAACTCATGAGGCAACCGCCCGCGGTGGCCCCGCTTGTCGCTCCGCAAGAGTTGGACGGTACGGCGACGAAGATCCAATCGTCGGGCGAATTGAAATTTTCGCTGACCGGCGAGCATCCCGCTCCCGCCACGCTGGCCAGAACGGGTCCGGTAACCGGTGTTTCCATCGCGTTCGCGGAGATTGGGATCTGGTACAGGGTAGGATTTCCGCCGGTATTCCCGCAGGTGTAGAGATTCCCGGTGGGGCCGGGCACACCGCCGGAAGAGAAATACGTGTTGTCGAACA
>JBEKYF010000041.1:0-32909 GCA_049511255.1 Terriglobales bacterium
AGCCTCGACTCGATTCGCGATCGCGTGGACTCGAAGCTGATGGCGATCACCGAGCAGGTGCAGCAGAAACTCGATCAGAACATCAAAGAAGGATTTGCGCAGTTCGAAAAAGTTCAGCAGCACCTGAAGGCGGCGGAAGAGCAGCTCCGTGAAGTCGGCGCGCTCGGCCATTCGATTAACGATCTGAATAACCTGCTTAAACTTCCTCACCTACGCGGCCAGTTCGGGGAAGCAAGCCTGGAGCGGTTGCTCGCGGACTTCCTGCCCGCGCACATGTTCTCGCTGCAGTCGTCGCCGGGCGAGGGTGGAGGACGCGCCGACGCCGTTATCTATTTTCCCGATCGCAAGCTGCCGATCGACGCGAAGTTCCCGCGCGAGCAAGTGATTGCGCTCTTCGAGAGCAACGACAAAGCTGAGATTGAAGCGGCGCGTGTCGCGCTGGTGCGCGTGATGAAGGCGGAAGCCAAGCGCATTCAGCAGTACATCCAGCCGGAGAATGGCACAACGGAAATCGCCCTCATGTATCTGCCGAGTGAAACGCTTTACATGGAAGTGATCCGCAACCGTGAACTGGGCGACTGGATGAATGAGCAGCATGTGTTTCCGGTTTCGCCCAACACCTTGCTGATGACGCTGCACACGATTTCACTGGTGCACAAGTGGTACGAAGTCGCCAGCCGCTTCGAGAAGAGCCGCGCCGAACTTGCCAAGGCGCAGAAGTCGTTCGACTTTTTCCAGAATCAGTTTGAAAACGTGGGCAAGAATTTGAACAAAGCGCAGGAAGCATTTGAGACCGCGCAGCGGCATCTGAAGAGTTATCGGGGGAAAGTTTCCGCGCTCAGCGGACAGGAGCAGTTGGAGTTGGAGGCGGCGGGGGGCGACAAGCCGGTGCCGCTGCTCGACAAAGCCAGCGCGTAATCTTCCTTTGCAAAAACGTCGGAGAGCCGGGCGTCCCCGCCCGGCGGAATTACTGCCGGAGCGAAATTTGCCGGTGGGGAGACGCGGCAAGCCGCATCTACTACTTGAACTCCAAGACTTCCTTTTCTTTGGCTTTGCTCATCTCTTCCATCTTCTTGATTTCGTCGTCGGTGAGCTTCTGGATTTCGTCGAGCGCGCGCTTCTCGTCGTCCTCGGTAATCTTCTTGTCTTTCAGCGTCTTCTTGATGGCGTCGTTGCCATCGCGGCGGATGTTGCGCACCGCGGTGCGATGCTCTTCGAGAATCCGGTGCAGGTGCTTGACCATGTCCTTGCGGCGCTCTTCGGTGAGCGCGGGCACGGGCACGCGCACAATTTTGCCGTCGTTCATCGGATTGAGGCCGAGGTCGGCGCTGCGAATAGCCTTTTCGATCGCCGAAAGCTGCGACGCATCGAACGGCTGCACCGTGATCATTTGCGGCTCGGGCGCGTGAATCTGCGCGATCTGGTTGAGCGGCATCTGCGTGCCGTAGTAGTCGACGGAAACAGTGTCGAGCATGTGAACGTTCGCTCGTCCGGTGCGCGTGGCGGCCATTTCGCGGCGGAAATCTTCCACCGCTTTGTCCATGCGCGTCTTTAATGTTGCGTAGACTTCTTTCAGGGCAGGATGAGCCATCTTTCTCAGCTCCCAAACGTAGCGATATAGAACCGTGCATTATAAACCGCTTCTGGCTTTTGGCTTTTGGCTTTTGGCTTTTAGCTAAAGGCCAAAAGCTAACAGCTAACAGCCTTCACGCGCTGACCAGCGAGCCGATCTTTTCGCCGAGCACGACGCGGCGAATATTGCCGCGCTGGTTCAGGTTGAAAACGATGATGGGCAGATTATTGTCCTTGCACAACGAGATGGCGGTCGAGTCCATCACCTTGAGGCCCAACTTCAGAACGTCCATGTAGGTAAGTTGCGAAAACTTCTTGGCATCCTTCACTGTCATCGGGTCGGCATCGTAGATGCCGTCCACTTTGGTGGCTTTGAGGATGGCGTCAGCTTTGATTTCCATGGCGCGCAGCGAGGCGGCCGTGTCGGTCGAGAAATACGGGTTACCAGTGCCGCCGGCGAAGATGACGACGCGTCCTTTTTCCAGATGCCGGATGGCGCGGCGCCGGATGAAGGGCTCGGCCACCTGGTTCATCTCGATGGCCGTCTGCACGCGGGTGAAGACGTTCTGTTTTTCGAGAGCGTCCTGCAGCGCCAGCGAGTTGATGACCGTGGCCAGCATGCCCATGTGATCGGCGGAGACGCGATCCATGTCCTTGGCCTGGTCGGCAACCCCGCGGAAGAAATTGCCACCGCCAACGACGATCGCCATCTGGATGCCGAGATTGTGTACATCGGCAAGTTCGGCTGCGACTTCATGAATGCGTTTGGTGTCGACGCCGAAGCCTTGAGTAGCGGCAAGGGCTTCGCCGGAGATTTTTAGCAAGACGCGCTTGAAGATCGGAGTGGGCATGAAAAAGCAGTGTAGCACCGCTACCGTGCCGTTCAGGACTGGAATAGTGGAGCGCCGGGCGTCCCCGCCCGGCCGCATCGCCCCTGAATTATTCGGCTGCTACTTGGCAACCGGCGCAGACGCCTCGCCACCCTCGTCCGCATGACCGTCCGGCTTGGTGCTGGCGAAGGCGACGGTAGCCGTCGCGTCGCCGACTTTGAATCGCGCAAAACGCCGCACAGCGATGTTCTCGCCGAGTTTGCCCACCTTGGCGGCGATAAGCTGCGCGATGTTGATGGTCTGGTCCTTGATGAAGGGCTGCTCGAGCAGGCAAACCTCTTCGTAGAACTTTTCCATCTTGCCGGCCACGATCTTTTCGACCACCGGAGCGGGCTTGCCGGTGGCAGCGGCCTGGGCGCGATAAATGTCCTTCTCGCGCTCGAAGGCTTCCGGCGTGACGTCTTCTTTCCGGACGAACTTCGGATCGCTCGCCGCAATGTGCATGGCGATGTCGTGGACCAGCTCTTTGAAATCTTCCGTGCGCGCGACAAAGTCGCTTTCGCAGTTGACCTCGACCAGCACGCCAATCTTGCCGCCAGCGTGAATGTAGCTCGCTACTGAACCTTCGCTGGTCACGCGGGTTGCCTTCTTGGCAGCGACGGATACACCTCGTTTGCGCAGCCAGACGATCGCCGCTTCCAAGTCGCCGTTCGATTGAGTCAGCGCCTGTTTGCAGTCCATCATCGGTGCACCGGTTTTTTCGCGGAGTTCTTTGACCTTTGCAGCGGAAATGTTCGGGCCTTTGTTGTCGTCAGGTCCGGGACTTACTGTGCTAACCATGATTTTTGAGTTCCTTTGCTTCTACAAAACTTGACCCGCGCATCGACCGACCGCGCGGGTCAGATTCTTCGGTGTTCGTCAGTAGTCCGTAGCCACGAGCCCGCCACTAATGAACCCGCCACTAATGAATATGACTAATGTTAGAACCGCCGCGTCTCGGCCTGTAGCTCGTCGACATCTTCGGTGGCGGCTGACGGACGCTTGCGCGTGCCCTTGCCCAGCACGTCTTCCATGCGGATCTCTTCACCTTCGGGCCCCACAGCGGGGGCGGCAATTGCGTCTTCGGCTGCGACCTCGGCAAATTCGCTTTCAGTGATCGGAGTTGTGACAACCGGTTCGGGTACTGCCACCGCTTGAATGTCCGCCACCTGCTTGTCGTCCCGGGCATGGACACCCTCGGCAATCGACTCCGAGATCTTCGAGGTAAACAGCCGGATCGCCCGCAATGCGTCGTCGTTGCCCGGAATCACGTAATCCACTTCGCTCGGGTCGCAGTTCGTATCGACCACGGCGACCACCGGGATGCCCAGCTTGCGCGCTTCGCGCACCGCGATCTGCTCTTTATTCGAATCGATGACGAAGATCGCATCCGGCAACCGTGTCATATTCTTGATACCAGCCAAGTTGGCCTGTAGATGCTTGCGCTCGCGTTCGAGCTTAATGACTTCCTTCTTCGGAAGCAGATCGTAACGGCCATCGGTGGCCATTTCGTCGAGTTCCTTGAGCCGCTTCACGGATTTCTGTACGGTGACCCAGTTGGTCAGCAGCCCACCCAGCCAGCGCTGGTTCACATAGAACATCGAGCAGCGCTGCGCCTCTTCGGCAATCGCGTCCTGTGCCTGGCGCTTGGTGCCCACGAAGAGGATGATTCTGCCATCAGCGGCCAGATCCTGCACGAATTTCGACGCTTCCTTGAACATCTTCAGCGTCTTCTGCAGATCAATAATATAGATACCATTGCGCTCACCAAAGATGAATTCCTTCATCTTGGGGTTCCACCGCTTCGTCTGATGCCCGAAGTGAACGCCTGCTTCGAGCAACTCCTTCATCGTAATGTTTGCCAATCAACCTCCTCAGTTGGTCTGCATCCGGACACTAAAAGGCCCCGGATTGCCATTCCCCCCCGCCTCAAGGGGAGGTGGGGGGATGAATTGAACACCTAAAAATCAGTACTCGAACTTACCGCTTCGAAAACTGGAACCGTTTCCTTGCGCCTTTTTGTCCGTACTTCTTGCGCTCTTTGGCGCGGGGGTCACGAGTAACCATGCCTTCGGCTTTGAGTTTCTTGCGCAGTTCCGCATTGAACTCCATGAGAGCGCGCGTGATGCCGAGGCGCACCGCATCGGCTTGTCCAGCGACTCCGCCGCCACACACGTTCGCCAGCACGTTGAAGTTGGCCGCAGTGTCGGTCGAGACCAGCGCCTGCTTCGCGCTGATGCGCTGCGAGGGCGTCACAAAGTATTCATCGAACGCTTTGCCGTTGACCTTGAACTCGCCGCTGCCAGGACGAAGAAAAACGCGCGCAATCGCCGCCTTGCGCCGTCCGGTTCCGTAATATTGAACAGTTTCTGCCATGGTTTAGCTCTTGGCTTTTAGCTGTTGGCTTCTAGCTCACCTTAGAGCGAAGACAACGCCATCCACCACTCAACCTTTCCAAAGATCTCTCAAAAATTCTCGTCCCGAGGCCCGCTTGCTCCAAGCCGAAAGCCAAGAGCCAAAAGCCAAAAGCTAAGAGCCGCTCTACGCAAACACCTTCACTTCCGGCTTCTGCGCCTCGTGCGGATGCTTGTCGCCTCGGTAAACCTTCAGCTTCGTAAACATTTGCTTGCCCAGTTTGTTCTTGGGCAGCATGCGCGACACGGCGTCCTCAATCACCAGCTCTGGCTTGCGGACCATGCGCTTCTTCATTTCTTCCGAGCGCAGTCCGCCGGGATAGCCGGTGTAGTGTTGATAGAGCTTCTGATCCGCCTTCATGCCGGTGATCTTGATCTTCTCGGCATTGATGATGACCACGTGGTCGCCGGTGTCGATAAACGGCGTGTATTTCGGGTTCTCTTTGCCGATCAGAATGCGGGCCACGCGCGAGGCCAGGCGTCCGAGCGGCAGCCCGGTTGCATCCACCACAAACCATTTACGCGCAATATCTCCCTCTTTCGGGAAATAGGTTGACATCGGAAATCTCCCAGAACTTTAAAGAACGCTATGAAGACCGCTGAGTGCCCTAAGCAATATCTATCCACGCAGAACGCGCGCTAGGTGTTCCAGGCGGGCAGCCGCAGGACTTCCATCTTCACTTCCAAAGACACTTAGAATAGCCCAGCTGCGACGCGTTTGTCAACGAAGAGGTTCAGCAGCAAGGGGTTACCGAAGCATACTCGCCCGGCCAACCGTCTTCAATCCAGAGCTGTAATCGAGAGCCGTGCATCGGCGACCCCTTCATGAATTGTCATCCCAAACCACGAATTGTCATCCCGAACGAAGTGAGGGATCTGCAGTTGGTGGTGATCCAGCTTACTTTCCCTCAACCGACTGCAAACATCGGCCATAGAGTTCCAGCAGATGGGCGGCGTATTCCTCGGGCTTATCGGTCGCACCGCTACCCTGGAAGCCGACTCCGGCCCCAGTCGTCTTGCCGTAGCCGGTGGTCATGGCGATGAATTTCATGAGATCGAGCGCGATGTCTTCATTGCGGCGGGAGCCCAGGGGAAGAGCGGGCATTTCCATGATGAAAACTCCTGGTAAAGGGTGAAATCCGCCGGTTTTCCCGGCCCTGCCGCGATCATAGCAGAACCATTGCGGATGGAGCCCGTGAGCGGCGCTCTCCGCTGGCGGCGGAGACGCATACCAACTGGTGCTCTTCCAAGTCGCTCTTGGCGCGCTCCATATCGACGTTTTTGTAGGCCGCAAGCTCCGTACTGACCTGGTAATACGCTGCGGAACGGGCCTCGACGTACTGGCTGCGCCTGAATTCAAAAGTTCGTTCCAGATCCTTGCAGATTAAGCAACCCATGGCTATCCCTCCGGCCTTCCAGCAGATTCGCGGGCGGCGGTGGATGTGGCCACTTTACCGCTCCCGTTTGAGGATCTCCCGCTCGGCGCGGAGCCAGTCCTGTTCGTCCTGGCCGGGTTCGCGACCACGGCTTTGATACAGCTCATAGGCCCGCACTCTTATCCTGTCTTCGGATGGGACGGCGTTTGACATCGTCGCCACCTTGCCAATAGAGCTTTTCGGATCAGTGCTTTTCGGATCAATGCTTTTCGGACCAATGACAATCTTTGGCTGTGGTTGTTTCTGAACCTTGGAATCAATCATTAGGAAACCTCCTGCGTGCTGTGGACTAAGAGGAAGGTACTTCAGATGAACTGACTTAGTTCAGGGGACCTGAAAGAGGAGAGGAACTGCTCACTCACCTTCAAGACTACGCTGAATCCTCACGCGTGTCCAATTTGGAGCTAACCACTTGGGCAACTATCGATCCCATTTTTGTCGGCGAACTATCGCGATTGCACCACTAACGCTCAAACGGGCTTCCTCAGATGAAGACGAGTTCTATCCCACAAATGAAGACGAGTTCTATCCCACCTCAACTAACCCGTAGGTGAGCGCCCAGCGAGACCGCATTTCCTTAAGCGCCCGATCGATCTCTGCTTTAGATATTTCGGGATTCGGCCCTGAGATCACAAACGCAGCCTCGCGCTTGGCGGCTTCCAGCAGTTGGCGATCGCGGATGAGATTGGCAACGCGGAAGCTCGGAATGCCCGCCTGTTTCGTCCCGAAAAATTCGCCGGGGCCGCGCAGTTCGAGATCGAGTTCCGCGATCTGGAAGCCATCGTTCGAGCGCACCATGGCGTCGAGACGGCGTTCTCCTTCTTCGGAAACCTTTCCACCGCGCATGAGCACACAGTAGGATTTCGCCGCGCCGCGGCCGATGCGCCCGCGCAACTGGTGGAGTTGCGCCAGACCAAAGCGGTCGGCGTGCTCGATCACCATGACGGTCGCGTTAGGAACATCGACTCCGACCTCGATCACCGTGGTCGCGACAAGAATTTCGATCTTGCCCTGTTGGAACTCGCGCATTACGTGCTCTTTTTCGTCGGCATCAAGGCGGCCGTGCAGCAAACCGACATGAAGGTTGGGGAAAATTCTTTCCCGCAATTGCCGGTGCATCTGCTGCGCCGCCTTCAGTTCGCGCTCTTCGTTCTCTTCGATCACCGGATAAACGACATAGGCCTGGTGTCCGGCGCCGATCTGCTTGCGGACGAAGTCCCACACTTCGGGCGCGCGCTCGTCGGGCAGGGAGCGGGTGACCACCGGCGTGCGTCCCGGCGGAAGTTCGTCGAGCACCGAAACGTCAAGGTCGCCGTAGAGAGTAAGGGCGAGCGTGCGCGGGATGGGCGTCGCCGTCATCACCAGCACGTCGGGCTCGGGGTCCGATTCAGTGGAGCGCCGGGCGTCCCCGCCCGGCGGGGCGGGCGGGACGCCCGCCCCCACACGAGCTTCATCCGCCTTCTTCATCAGCTTCAGCCGTTGCATTACTCCGAAGCGGTGTTGCTCGTCCACGACGACCAGGCCGAGTTTTTCGAATTCGACGCGATCCTGAATCAGCGCGTGCGTCCCGATGACCAGTTGCGCGTTGCCTTGCGCGATGTGGCGGCGCACGTCGCGTTTGCGATCCTGTTCGAGCGAGCCGGTCAGCAGCACGATGCGGTATCCGGCTCTTTCGAGAATCTGGCGGGCGGAAAAATAATGTTGCTGCGCCAGAATTTCCGTCGGCGCCATCAATGCGACCTGGTAGCCGTTTTCAATGGCGATGATGGCGGCTTGGAAGGCCACAATCGTCTTGCCCGATCCCACGTCGCCCTGTAGCAGCCGCCGCATCGGACAAGGCGTCTGCATGTCAGTGGCGATTTCTTTCAGCACTCGCTTCTGGGCAGCGGTCGGATGAAACGGCAGTATCTTCTTAATCGCCTCGCGCACGCCGCCGTCCAGCCGAAAGGCGATGCCGGTCCGCGCCTTCTGTTCGCGGCGTTTGAGTTCGAGCCCGAGCTCGATGAAAAAGAGTTCATCGAAGATCATTCTTATGTGCGCTGCGGTGCGCGACGATTGCAGATCGGTAAAGCTTTCTCCCGCATCGGGCCAGTGCACCTTCCACAACGCTTCGCGCGGAGACATCAGGCTCAGATGCGCACGCACCGCGGCGGGGATTGGATCGGGAAGATTGGGATTCAAATTTTCGAGCGCCCACCGGATAATGCGCCGGAACCAGCGCGGCGTGAGTTTCCCCTGGCCGGTCGATTCATAAATCGGAACAATGCGTCCGATCTCAAGCGAGGCGGCTGCCTTTTTCTCAGCCTCGTCGGCGCCGCCTTCTTCGTTGATATCGCCGAGAATCTCGAATTGCGGCTGCACAATCTGCAGTTGGCCGTCGCGGTCCTCTTCGACCTTGCCGTAGAGCGCCAGCATCTGTCCAGGCTGGAAGCGGCCTTGCAGATAAGCGGCGTTAAACCATATACACTTCAACCGGGTGCGGCCCTGGCCGACCGTGAGTTGGAAGATGGGCATGCGGCGCGTGCGAAACAGTCCCGAGTTGCGGACTTCGGCAATGACCGTCGCCATCTCTCCGGCGCGCAGTTCGGCGACTGAACGCGGGTTCAGCCGGTCTTCGTAGCGGAAGGGCAGGTAGTGCAGCAGGTCATCGACGGTCGCAATGCCCTTGGCGGCAAGGACCTCGGCCAGACGCGGGCCAATGCCTTTCACATACTGCACTGGAGTGGACGGTTCCAGCATCTTAAGCGATGTTAGCAGCCGGGACGCTGTTTTGAAGGGGCGCGGCTTCAGCCGCGCCGTAAGTATCGCAAAATCGACTGCGGCTTTAGCCGCTGAGGGCCGCGGGGGTGCCCCACGTCTCGCGCTTTTCGAGACGTGGGCCGCCGCGCTCCTATGGTGAGTACAACAATGAAGAATCTTTTCGACGCGCTCGTGGCCGTGCTCGCAGGCAACGCGATCTACTTCCTGCTCATGCCACATCTGCCCGCCGTGGCGCGCCATGCGCTTTTCAGGGAAGACTGGGGCCTGCTGGTGGATTTCATAATCTGTGCGACGCTCTTTGCAGCAGTGAAATATGCGCGGCGACACGAAGGATGACCTCGGCAACCCCAAACAGATGGATGGAGTCCCGCAGGCTATTCGCGAGGCGATCGCGGAAGCCGCCGCTCTTGATCGTGGAGAGCCGGGCGTCCCCGCCCGGCCACCATAGTGCCGGACGGGCGAGGCGCCCGTCGCTCCACTAGGCCCCGTCGGCGGTCTTTTGCGGGATGGTTTTCGCGATGGCTGCGGCCGCGATCTGGGCAACGTCCAGCAATTCCGGCGGATTGTCAGTGGCCGCCGCCAATCCATCGCGCAGCATCGAGTTGCAGAACGGGCAGGCCGCGGCGACCACGCTTGCGCCCGTCGCCACCAACTCCTGGGCGCGCTCCAGGTTGACGCGCTTGCCCGACTCTTCTCCCAGAAACATCAAGCCGCCGCCGCCACCACAGCAGAAGCCGCGTTCGCGCGCCCGTGGCGGATCCACCACCTGCCCGTAGCGCGCAATCACCTCGCGCGGCTCATCGTACACGCCGCGATATCGTCCCAGGTAGCAGGCGTCGTGGAACACCATGCTCTTCTGCTCTTCCAGGGCGAGCGGCAGCTTGTCCTGGTGGCGGGCGAGCAACTCGCTGTGGTGCTCGATGGCAATGGTGCCGCCGTGCTCCTTCCAATCCACGCCCATGGTGCGCACGCAGTGCGGGCAGATTGAAACCATTTTCTTCACGCCGGCCTCGCGGATCTGTTCCAGGTTTCCCTGCGCCAATTCGCCGAACAGATAATCGTTGCCCAGCCGCCGCGCCGGATCGCCGCTGCACTTCTCCTGGCGCAGAACCCCGAAGCTGATCCCCAGATAATTCAGCACCTCCACCAGCGCCAGCAGAATCTTCCGGCCATTCGGATCAAACGATCCCAGGCATCCCATCCACAGGCAGTATTCCTGGGTTCCGTCGAAGTACGGCAGGCCACTCTTCTCGATGAACTTTTCCCGATCCGACGGCGGAAATCCGAGCGCGTTCCCCTGCCGCTCCAGCGTGACGAACATTTCGCTGCCGTAGCTGTTGTCCCACTTGCCCGTATTCACCGCGCCGCGCCGCAGACCCACGATCAACGGCAGGTGCTGAATGCCCACCGGGCACTGAAACTCGCAGGCCCCGCACGTGGTGCACTGGAAAACCGCTTCCATGGAAAGGTCCTTGCCCAGCAGCGGTTCGCTGCTCTTTGGCCCGAACTCTTTCAGGTAATGCCGGGTGCCCAAAATAATCTCTTTGGGATTCAGAATCTTTCCGGTGTTGTCGGCCGGACAGTGTTCGGTGCAGCGGCCACACTCGACGCAGGTGTAGGCCTGCAGACTGGTGATTCGGGTCAGATCCGTGCCGGCGACGAGGCCGAAATCTTCGTCGCCCACCAGCGGCGGGATGGCGCTGAAGCCGTCGCGCTCCAGAAATATCGTCAACGGGCTCAGCACCAGGTGCAGGTGCTTGGTGCCGGGAATCAGCACCAGGAAAAACAGGAGCAACAGCGTGTGCGCCCACCACACCGTCCAAGCCGCCACGCTGCCTTCCGGCACCCAGAACTGGGCCAGGTAGGTGATCATCAACGCGAAAATCAGGAAAGCGATCAGGCCAGATTCCGGAGACAGCGGCTCCAGCCATTTCGGCCGGAGGACGAACCGGCGGAAGGCCAGCGCCGCGATCGAGATGGCCACGGCCACGGCCCACACTCCGGCAAACACGAAATAAAAACGCGAGAAGCCGCTATGGGACAGGAAGCCGTGGCCGAATCCCTCGGCGAAGTGGTTGAGCGTCACCAGGACGAAAACGCAGAAGCCCCAGAAAACAAAGGCATGCGCCACGCCGGGCAACGGCCTCTGGGCAATGACCTGTCCCTGCGCGGCCACCTCCCAGAGCACTCTGCGGATGCGCGGGCCAATGGGCCGCAGGTGGAAGTCAGCGTCCGGCTTCGATCCGAGGATCGTGCGCAGGGCTGCGCCGAACTTCCGCCAAAACAGAAACAGCGAAACGCAGATGGCAATGATCAGGACGACTTGTCCCGGCCAGTTCATACAGGGGTGCCTCCAGATGACCCAACAGTCTAACGTAGCCGCAGTTCCCGATGCACTAGAGCATCAGCGCGAACCACGAGGGGGCTGCCCGAACTACAACGGGATGTAAAGATAAAGAGCGCACTTAGCAACTAGCCGCTCGCACGTACCTACGAGTCCGTCGGGAGTCCGCCTAGATGGCGGAAGCCGCGCCCTTAGATGCCAGGGAGTTATAAGGTCAATAGCTAAAGGCTGGTTCCCATTCCCAGCCGGGTATATACTGCTCCCGTACTTTTGCCGTAACCGGTTATGACCGGACACACGGGGTACATTTTTATTTTCATACGGCTCCGTGAATAGAACGCTGGCGCAGGGCTCCTAATATCATTCGCCCTCGACGACCGGCGGGGGCGGGAATCGCTCGAGCGGTGCCTTCCCCGAGAGAGGTATTGCTCGTGGACGTCATACTTATACGCCTTCTGTTTGTCCTCGTCGTCGCTGTCGTCTGCTTTTTCATTCGCCCCTTTAACCTGCCCTCGAACCTGGATGCCGTCGTCGGCGCCCTGATCGGCGTCGCCATCGTCGTGTTCGAGTGGAGGTTGCGCGCCATGAGCCTGAAGCGCCTGATTGGGGCCGCCATCGGCAGCGTGCTCGGCATCGTTGGCGCTTATCTTTTCGCGCTTGTCATTGGCAACAGCATGCCTGCGAGCCCGACCCGGAGTTTCCTGCAGATCATGGTCATGATGGTCATGGCGTACGTCGGATTGGCGGTCGGTGCCAGTAAAGGCGATATGCTCAATCTGGCGGCGCTCGGCGGCGTCTTCGGCGGCGAAAAGTCGGGCAAAAAGAGTTACAAGATCCTCGACACCAGCGTCATTATTGACGGCCGCATCGCCGACATCGCCGAGACCGGTTTCCTCGACGGCCTGATTGTGATCCCGCAGTTCGTGCTCCGGGAATTGCAACTGGTGGCCGATTCCGCCGACTCGCTCAAACGTAATCGCGGACGCCGCGGCCTCGACATCCTGCAGCGTCTCCAGAAAACTGCTTCCGTGCAGATCCAGATCGTCGAAGACGACTTCCCCAGTGTCCGCGAAGTCGATATGAAGCTCATCGAACTGGCCAAGCTGTATGAAGGCAAGATCATCACCAACGACTTCAACCTCAACAAAGTCGCCCAGTTGCAAGGTGTGGCCGTGCTCAACATTAACGAACTGGCCAACTCGCTCAAGCCCATCGTTCTGCCCGGCGAAGTGATGCGGGTATTCATCCTGAAGGAAGGAAAAGAATACAACCAGGGTGTCGCCTATCTCGATGACGGCACCATGGTGGTCGTCGATAACGCGCGCAAAATGATTGGCAAGACCATCGACATCTCGGTGACCTCGGTCCTGCAAACCACCGCGGGAAAGATGATCTTTGGCAAGTGGGATGATCGCGGCCGCCACGACGCCAAAGGAGTGACGCCGCCTCCACTGCCCGTGCCTCCGGCGCCGGGAAGCGGCGGACCGCCCTCCGACCCGGAAAAAAAACAAACGTCGGCGGTGGCCGACCGGACAGCCGACTAGGCTGTGCTTCAGCAAGCTGCGGAAGAACTCAGGATTCGTATCGGAATATTGGCTTTAGTGATCCAGGATTCGTATCAGGGTATCGCTTTAGCGATACCGCAATTACTTCGAAACCACACGCCCCTTTAGGGGCTGGGCATCACCGCAGCCCGCTGAGCGTTATGCTCAAAACCTAAGTCCTGTACTATACTGATCGCCCCTATGAAGGTGTTCGTCATTGTTCCGGCGGCCGGACTGGGCACGCGCATGGCCCCGCCCTCGGCCGCCCTAAAGGCCGAAAAGTCCAGAAAAAAAGCGCCGACCAAGCAGTTCAAAGAACTGGGTGGCGTGCCCATTCTTGTCCACACGCTGCGTAAATTCGCCGCCGCTCCTGCCGTCTACGAAATCATCGTCGCTCTGCGTCACGGCGAAATTGCCGGCTTTCGCGCCCAGGTCGAAAAGCAGTACCCGGAAATCTCGAGCAAGCGCCTGCAGCTGGTTGAGGGCGGCGAGCATCGTCAGGACTCGGTGGCAAACGCTCTCGCCCGCACCGCTGCCGATCCGGAAGACATCGTCCTGGTGCACGATGCCGTTCGCCCATTCGTCACGCCCGAAATCATTGCCCATGTGATCGAGGCCGCGCACAAACATGGAGCCGCCATCGCGGGCTGGCCCGCCGTGGACACGGTGAAACAGGTGGAACGCACCGCGGACGGCGCGCTCATCAAAGCCACCATCCCGCGCGCCAGTATCGTGATGGCGCAAACTCCGCAGGGCTTTCGCTACGACATTCTGAAGAGCGCCTTTGATGACGCCATCGCCGACGGCTTCCTCGGTACCGACGAGGCTTCCTTGATCGAGCGCGCAGGCCTGCCAGTTGTAGTAGTAATGGGATCGCCGCGCAATATAAAAATCACGACGCCAGCCGACATGGAACTGGCAGAGTTCTATCTGAAAACCGCAGGCAGCTAATGTTTTTCGGAAGGGCACGGCTAGTGTAGAGACGGGGCTTGCCCCGTCTGGGATGCCGATAAACTCCGGTTCGAGCAGGATGTGGGAAGGGCACGGCTTTAGCCGCGCCGCTAGGACGACAAACACGCGGGCTTTAGCCCCTGAGGCCGGGCCTCGAAGGCGGGAAAATCTTGAAACCTGAAATGCGCATCGGCTACGGTTGGGACTCGCACGAATTCAAGCCCGGCATTCCGCTCAAGATCGGCGGCGTGACCCTGCCGCATGATAAAGGTCTTGGCGGCCATTCCGACGGCGACGTGCTGCTGCACGCGATTACCGACGCGCTGCTCGGTGCCATCGCCGGCCCCGACATTGGATCGCTGTTTCCGCCTTCCGATCCGCAGTGGAAAAACGCCGACTCCGCCCTGTTTCTGCGAGAAGCGTTGCAGCGCGTCAAAAACGCGGGCTACGAACTCGTGAACCTGGATTCGACGCTGATCCTGTCCACTCCAAAAATCGGCCCGCACTCCGACAAAATTCGCAAACACGTAGCCGAGTTATGCGGAATTCCAGCGGACTGCGTAGGTATCAAAGCCAAAACCCCGGAAGGCATGGGCACCGAAAACGCCGCGATTGCGAATGCGATGGTGTTGCTGAAGCGCTGCTAAGACTTAGTGGAGTGACGGGCGTCCTCGCGAGCCTGCCCTGAGCGAAGTCGAAGGGTCCAAGCCGAGCGCAGCTCGGCAGCTGTCTGTGGTCACGTCAACTCTGAATTTGTCATACCTACCGCCTACTGGCCGCCTTAAGCTCGCTAGCCAACTCCGCGTGTTTCGCCCGCGCCGCCTCGATGAACGCGCGAAAAATTGCGCGCGCCGAATCTGCCACATCCGGCCCGTCGTTCACACTCCGCTCCGGATGCCACTGCACCGCCAGAACAAAATGTCCGGGAGCGGTTCCTTCGAGAGCTTCAATAATTCCGTCTTCAGCGGAACGCGCCACCACTCGCAATCCATCGCCAACCGCGTCCGCGGCCTGGTGATGCGAAGAATTCACGGGCATCATCTTCTGGGTGCCCGAGGAAGCCCCCACAATCTCCGCCAGCCGCGATTCCGGCTCGATCTTGACATCGTGCGCGTTCGCTACCGTCCGTCCCGCGCTATGATTGGTCGTCGAATCGACGTTCGCCGATTCGATATCCTGCACCAGCGATCCCGTCCGGTACACATTCAACGACTGCAGTCCGTAGCAGATACCGAGCACCGGCTTATGCAGGTTATAGGCATCCTGCAACAGCAACTCGTCCACCATCTCTCGTTGGGCGTCCGCGGCTGCTGTTTTCTCGTGGCGACCTGCGCTGTACCTCCGCGGATCGACATCCGCCCGGCTGCCGGGCAGCAGAACGGCATCGCAGCGCTCGATCTGCCGCATCACCTGTCCGGGTGCCTGATCCAGTTCGATGCGCACCGGATCGCCACCGGCCCCGCGCACGGCTTCTTCATACGGCGGCAGCGCGCGCCCGGCGTACTCGCGATCGCCGGAATGCGGCACGGGAATGGCAATACGCGGCGCAACCGTCTTCAACTCACTCATCTTCAACTCACCCACGCTTGCTGGTGGAGCGCCGGGCGTCCCCGCCCGGCCACCCCCGAATTGGACGGGCGAGACGCCCGTCTCTCCACCGTATTATTTCAACTCACGCGCTCGATCCCTTCCAGCGTCCTCCGCTGCCGGTAGTTCCGAATTTCCATCACCAGCGACAGCACCAGCACTATCGCGCCCGCAGTGATCGCGCACGGAAACGCGATGTGCCGGTACGCAAACGTCAGGTTGGGCGCGACATGCTTCACTTGCGAGTACACCACTGTCCCCATAATGCTGAGCAAAAGCGCGACCGCGAATGACAGCAGTGTGAACAGAAACGTCATCGCAAATGCGCGCACCGGAATCCCTGTCCAGCGCGGCCCGCCCGAACTCGTTTTCCCCATGCTTCTAAGCTACACCATCGGATCAAACAAGGTTAGACGCGGGCACCCGCCGGGAGGCGAGTTAAAAGCCCCGCCCTTTCGCACTTAACGCAAAAAGGGGCAAAACACCCTCGGGAGTAAGATTTCGGGAGTAAGATTGCCGGAGTAAGATTGCCGGAGTAAGACTGCCGGAGGAAAGCCGGCCCAGTCCCTCTTTCCGTATACTCTCCAGGGGGGACAGCCCGAGGCTGACATGCCCAACAACAAGCAGCAACTGCCAGAGATCAACTATGACGCGCTGGTTTCCGGTCCCGGCAAGAAACGAGGCGGCTCCGCCGCCTTCATTCTGCTCATACTTCTCTTGGGTGGCGTAGTTTTTTTCTTCAGAGACCGTCTCGCGCATGTCCTCACTTCCGAACCGGCGACTGTGACGCAGAACACACCCGAGGTTGAGAATCCTCAACCGCCAGTCCCGCAACCGAAACTCAAGCCCAAGAAACTCCCTGTGGCGGAGCGCCCGTCGACGGCCAACTCTGGAACGAATGAGCGGGTCACTCGCTCTGTCATCTCCATCGAGGTCATCTTTCCCGGAGGTCGGCATCTGACTATTCACCCGCACAATGCAACCGTCAATTTGGATTTGGGAGGCTCGACTACGGCAACATCGGCGCAGACGCAACCTGCGGCAGTAGCCGCGACCGTTGTGAACGCCGCCGAACATGAACAAGTTTCAGCCGACTCCCCTGAGGTCCTATATCGTCCTTCGGAACCGGTCTATCCACCCCTGGCCGAGCAGATGAAGATCGAAGGAGCTGTGACGCTTCGGGTGAATATCGACAAGAATGGAACCATCGGGGGCATTCAGGTGCTGAGCGGTCCCGCAATCCTGGCCGCCGCCGCTCGAGAAGCTGTTCGACAGTGGCACTTTCGGCCGCACTACAAAAATGGCGCACCCATCGGAACGGAAGCTCGTGTCGTAGTGAACTTTACAATTTCTACGCGGTAGGCTTCTAGCGGATCCCCCGTGCCTGCTAGACTGACGAACAAGAAGGAGACACTCTTCTGTGCGCCGACGCACCAAGAACAAAAAAGATGACGCGGGACTTGGAACCCGGGGAGTGTGGGCTGGTGAGCAGGGCAAATATTGGGAACGCGCCACGCAAATCCCCGTGGCCCTCAGTGTCTCCTTCGGCTACGACGATGTGAACGAGTGGCTCAAGGTGGCGCAAGGAAAGACGCCTGGCCATATCTATAGCCGCAACACAAATCCAACCGTAGCCGCCTTCGAAGAAAAGATAAGAGATCTGGAGACGGCCGAAGCCGCCACCAGTTTTTCGAGCGGCATGGGAGCGATCAGCAACACGCTTTTTGCGCTCCTGTCTCCTGGCGATCGCGTCGTTTCCATTAACGACACCTACGGGGGGACGAACAAGCTCTTTATCGAATTCCTGCCCCGATTCGGCATCAAGGTGTCGCTCTGTGATACGAACGATCACCAGGCGATCGAAGCAGCAATCGGCCAGGGGTGCAAGGCGGTGTACCTAGAAAGTCCGACGAATCCAACTGTCAAAGTTGTCGATCTCGCCCGCCTGGCTGCCGTGGCCCATCGTCACGGTGCCGTGGTGATTGTGGACAACACACTGGCCACGCCCATCAATCAGCAACCGGTGAAACTCGGCGCCGATCTCGTCATTCACAGCGCAACCAAGTTCCTCGGCGGGCACGCGGATGCTCTCGGCGGTGTGGTGTGCGGCCCCGCCGATCTCATAGGGCGGATTTATCATTTTCGCGAGATCACGGGCGCCTGCCTCGATCCCATGTCCGCTTACCTGCTGCTTCGAGGCATGAAAACTCTTCATCTTCGGATCGCACGGCAGAACGAGAGCGCGCTTAAGATTGCGCGGTTCCTGGAATCACACCCGCACGTAACTAAGGTCTTCTATCCCGGGTTGGAGTCCCATGAACATCACGAAATTGCTCGCCGGCAGATGCGAGGTTTTGGAGGCGTGCTCAGCTTTGTCATCAGAGGCGGTTTCGATTCAGTGAAATCCTTTCTGCCGCGTCTGCGTTACGCGCATTTAGCTGCGAACCTGGGTGCGGTCGAAACGGTCGCCGGTCCCCCCTCCACCACCAGCCATGTCGAGTCCACCAAGCAGGAACGCGCGGCGAGCGGCATCCCGGAGGCCCTCATCCGTTACTCGGTGGGCATAGAAGACACCGAAGACCTGATTGCCGATCTGGGTCATGCGTTAGACAAGATCCTCCCCGCAAAGCGGCGGGCAAGATCGTGACATAGCAGCTTGCGGAAAAAGTACCCCAACCGTCACTTTGTGCCCATACGCTACAATACTTGGCATGTCGCAAACCGCCTCCGCGATCACCCGCAGCCCGGTGGAGATCGTGCAAAACAGCCCGGTTTCACAGGCGCCGAATGGCATCTGCTACGCCCGCTCGGGCGAGATTGCCGTTTCCGACAATGATCTTGACCGCATGATTGCAACGGTGCCCGTGCCGGTAGCCGCCGCGCTCAGCCGCAAGGCGTACTACTTCGTGCCGCTCACCGTGACCCAGGGCGATGAGACCGTGATTGCCGACCGCTACGACGTTGCGCTCAGTGACAATGCGGTTTGCCATCGCAACCTGAATCTCGGCGATGCGCAGTGCGTCTTCATCTCGACCCGCTTGATGGACGACAAATTCTCGGTGGCGTTCGAGTTCTACATCAACGTCGGGCACGCGCTGGTCGAACGCGCTGGCGTATCCCAAAATTTCGCCGACCTGGCCTGGCAGCAAGTGGAGTCCGGGGTGCGCGGAGAAACTTCACTCGACGCATGGGAGGCGCGCAAGTTCGCCACGGCCCACGGTCCGGACGCGGAGAAATTTAAAAACGATTATCTTACGGCCAGCTTCGCGGATGCGATTTCGATCTACCTGCTCTCGCTCTACCTCGACGTCGATTACCACGATCTGCGCGAGCGCGACTATCCGCTGCTGGCGCCGGCTCCGATGGCCGAACGGCTGCGCAAGATCGCCGAAATCTTTCCACCGAACCCCGGGTTCGAATTCAACATTTACTATCGCCGCCGCGTATAAGCCACGCCAGTTTTCGTCAACACTTCCTGTACATTCTTGCGCACCTTGGTGCCCTTGGCGGTCAGCGCGGTTACAGCTTATGCTGAAAGTAGACCGAAAGGCTCAGCTTCCGTTCGCCAATGATTTCACGACAATGATTTCACTTCGCCTCTACATACTCGTGCTGGCCGCGATTGGCTTGGCCATCGCCGCCTATGCCCTGCTGCGCCGCAAATCCAAGAGCGCGGATGACGTCGAGCGCGAACGCCGCGCTTGGCTGAATACGGTCGGGCGCATCACCGATGGCACGGTGATTGATGTCCAGGAAATCACGACTGCCGCGAACCGCCCCGCCACCATGCTGATTTACCAGTATGACGTAGCCGGCGTTTCCTATGAGGCCTCGCAGGACGTCACCTATCTTCGGCAGTGGATCAATCTGCATTCCTGCCGGCTCGGCCTGCCGACCTCAGTGAAGTACGATGCTCGCAATCCGGGAAATTCCCTGGTCATTGCCGAAGGCTGGATGGGGCTGCGCCAGTAAGTTGCGCTTATGGAGAGCCGGGCGTCCCCGCCCGGCCGGTGAGATGCAGGACGGGCGGGCCCCCCGTCGCTCCATTAATCAGAGTTTTCCCACTGCGGCCAGAACCATATAGACAACTTGTGCCGTCGCCAGCCCGATCCAGATTCGCTGCCGAATGCGCGAGCGACGCAGATCGCGCAGCAGGTCGCCGGCAGTGGGTTCCCTGACCAGAGCTTCGGCCAGAGCCTCCATCTTCTTCGCCGGCAACGCGACCGGTTGCAGATTGACTGACCTCACTGCATCGGCCGGCTTCGGCTTGTCGGGATAAAATACCTTCGGCGTGTCCACCACCTCCGACCACAGCGGCAGCAGTATCCATGACTTCGGAATAATGTCCAGAATCGGCTTGGAAGTCAGATGGAGAGCCGGCACTGTTTCCGGCGCGACGCGATCAGCCAGATTCCGCAGTAGCGAGCCCCACCAGAAGTGGCTGAGCTGATCGGTGATGAGTTCTCCGACATCGACGGGTTGCGATTCCAGTTCAAGCGGCGGCAGTGTTTCCGGCGAGATCACGTCCCCAATATTGGTGAACACGGTGCGAAACCAAGGCAGGCGCAGACGCTCCCCGAGCAGCAGGCCGACGTTCGCCGGCCGTGAAGTGAGTACGAGCGGCGGCAACTTCTCCGGCGCGAACGTATCGCGCAGATTGCCGACTAGCGACCTCCAGAGCGGCTGCCCCAGGCTCGGCGGTGGGAGCAAATCCAGCGGTGTATCCGGCTGTGCAGCCGTAGGCTGCGGGTCCGTATACCACGCTTCGGCGGCATTTGAGCGGTAAGACATAAGCATTCAGATTACACCAAACGCGGCTCCGTCAGCGCCATCCTCAGCAGCCGACTACCGATGTTAGATGCCGCACCCGGCGTCTGTCACGCGTCTTTACGCAGCTTTACGCGTGAACCCCCGCCAAATGCCGTTCCCATGCCGCATCGAACACTGAAACAAGATGCGCAATCGCGGCAATGCGGCCGACAGTCACCTTACCCGAACGCTTGGTTCATTGGTACATGGACTTTGATGCCGTTGAGGGCTACCCTTGCGTTCAAGCACAATCGCAAGAGTCGAAAAGAATATCGGAAATGGAGAAGCTGCATTGAGCGACCCGCAACCAGCGGCAGCCAAAACCCAGCGCCGTACGCGGCGTTTCCCCCGTTATCGTTTTGACGTGCGCATTCAGGTGTCGGTGTTTCGCGAAGGCCAGACGGCCGCATATTGGGGCCGAACCAACGAGGTTGGCCAGGACGGCGTTGGGGCGACCCTCAGCGGCGAGCTGCACGCCGGCGAAGTTGTTTCCCTGGAGTTTCCCATCCCGCTCCCGCCTCACGTCATGAAGGTGCGAGCGGTGGTGCGCTATAGCAACGGCCTGCGCTGCGGATTCGAGTTTCTGATCGTGACCGAGGAGCAGAAAGAGATCCTGCGCCAGGTCTGCGTAGTGCTGGCGAACGCCTCCTGAACCCTTCCTTTGCCTCATCAAACCCCTCATTACTGCGGTAACTATCGGGGATAATCGGGCCCGCTTACCATCGCACTATCCCCCATTGCACACTGGGAAAGGACCGTATGGGTGAGAAAATCGCCCCGGCAACAACTTCGACCGAATTGCCGCGGGTGAAGGCGCTGCAGGAAGCCCTGGCGCACGGCGCGCCGCCGACCCTTACCCACATCTCCGATCAGATTTCCGATCCGGCCCCGGCCACTTCGCCCACCAACGGCAATGCCGCCGAAGTCCCGCTCACGGTGGAGAAAGCGTACTTCGAACAGATCATCGAGAACGCGCCGGAAGCGATCAGTATTGTCGACGAGGAAGTGCGCGTTTTGCGTATCAACGGGGAGTTTACCCGCTTGTACGGCTTTACCGCGGATGAAGCTGCGGGAAAACGGCTCGACCAACTCATCGTGCCGCCCGATCGCTATGCGGAAACCGCGTGGATCGGCGAGAGCGTCAAGACAGAACGCAAACTTTCGCTGGAGACCCGCCGCCAGCGGAAGGATGGCTCACTGGTCGAGGTGCTGCTCTCCACCTCGCCCGTGATGCTGAACGGCAAAAGAGTTGGAGCCTACGCCTCCTATAGCGACATCACCGAGCAGAAGCGCGCCGAGGAGCTGAATGCCGCCTTGTACGCCATCGCGGCGCGCAGCCAGTCGGCCGAAGATCTGCAACAGTTTTTCGCCGCCATCCACAACATCCTCGGTCAGCTGATGAACGCCCGCAACTTCTACATCTCCCTCTACGATCCGCAGTCTCAGTTGTTGAGCTTTCCCTACTTCGTCGATGAACAGGACTCTACTCCGGCCCCCAAGCCTCTGGGCCGCGGCCTGACGGAATACGTCCTGCGATCCGGCGAGCCCCTGCTGGCGACACCGGCAGTCTTTGAGGAACTGGTGCGGCGCGGCGAAGTGGAATTGATCGGCGCTCCGTCGCTCGACTGGCTGGGCGTTCCCCTGAAAAGCGGCACGGCCTGCATTGGAGCGCTGGTCGTCCAGAGCTACAACGAAAACGCGCGCTTCGGAGAGCGCGACCGCGAAATACTAAAATTTGTTTCGCAGCAGTTGGCCGCGGCCATCGAGCACAAGCGCTATGAAGAGGCGCTCCGCCGCTCCGAAGCCCGTTCCCGCTCTCTGATTTTGAGCGCAGCCTTCGGCATTTGCCGCTGTACGCTCGGCGGAAGATTCCTGGACGTGAATCCCGCGCTCATCAACATGCTCGGGCATGGATCGGTCGAAGATCTTCTCCAACTCGATGTGAGGCGCGAAGTCTTCGTCAATCCCCTGGAGTTGGACCGACTGGCCGAGGACTGTCGCCGCACCGGAAGTCTGAATGGCGTGGAAGTGCAGTGGAAACGCAAAGACGGCCGCGTCATCATCGTGCGGCTCAGCGGCTGTGCCGCCATTAGCGCCGATGAACCCGAGGAAGTATTGGAACTGATCGCCGAAGATATCACCGAACGGCGTCAGCTCGAAGAGCAGCTTCGCCAGTCGCAGAAAATGGACGCTGTCGGCCGCCTCGCCGGCGGCGTCGCCCACGACTTCAACAACCTGCTGATGGTGATCAACGGATACACCGAAGTATTGCTGGAGCAGTTGGAAAAAGGCAGCCCCATGCACCATAAGGTGCAGTCCATCCAGCAGGCAGCCGACCGCGCCGCGACCCTCACCCGCCAGTTGCTGGCGTTCAGCCGCAAGCAGCTCCTCGAACTCAAGGTGGTCGACGTCAACACCGTCATCGGCGACATGGAGCGGCTGCTGCGGCCCCTGATCGGCGAAAATATCGAATTGGTCACGCGGCTTTCCACTGAAACCGGACACACCCGCGCCGACGCCGGCCAACTCGAGCAGGTCATCATGAACCTGGTCGTCAATGCCAAAGATGCCATGCCCGAAGGCGGCAAGCTCACCGTGCAGAGCTCCGATGTTACCGTACGCCATAGCTTCAGCGAACACCGTTTTATTCAGCCCGGACGTTATGCCGTGATCTCGGTTGCCGATACCGGCCACGGCATGGACAAGGAAACCCAATCCCGCATCTTTGAGCCGTTCTTTACCACCAAGGAAAAAGGAAAAGGCACCGGCCTCGGCCTCTCCACTGTCTACGGCATCGTCAAGCAGAGCAATGGATACGTATTCGCCCAAAGCGAGCCCGGGGCGGGCACAACTTTCTACGTCTATTTGCCCCGCGTGGAAGACTCCGCCGAAGAGCTGAGTCCGGCCCAGTCCCAGCCGAACGAAGTCGGCGGCTGCGAAACCGTCCTGCTGGTGGAAGACGAGGAATCCGTGCGCGAACTGGTGCGTGTAACCCTCACCTCTCGCGGCTACAACGTTATCGAAGCCGAAAATGGCGAGTCCGGCCTGCGCGTCGCCGAGGCCTTCAACGAGGACATCGACATTCTCATCACCGACGTCATGATGCCCGGCATCGGCGGCCGCGAACTGGCCAAGAAGCTGCTCTTGCTGCGTCCCGGCATCAGCGTGCTCTATCTTTCGGGCTACACGGAAGATGCCGTCGTCACCCCGGGCGCGCTCGGCCCCGGTACCGGGTTCCTGCAGAAACCCTTCACCCTTCAGAATCTCGCCAAGAAAGTCCGCGAAGTCCTGCGCTCCAGATCCGCCCCGCCACCCGCCCCCAAGTCCATCGCAAAATCGGCTTCGAACTGACCTCGCTTGCCGGTGGAGAGCCGGGCGTCCTCGCCCGGCCGCCATACTGCTCGACAGGCAAGACGCCCGTCCCTCCACCAGCGCTTGCAACTTTTCCCCCCGTTCCCGCGTCTGATACTGGTGTGAGTGCCGAAGCGTGGGGCTTCGGCGCCGGACACGTCCGTTTCTGCCTGCCATGCGTACTTCAATAGCGTGAGCCATAATCGGGGTGAACAATTATCATGCTGATCGGGAAACCGGCTGCGATTCCGTCTTCTGAAATTACTCCCAAGGCGATCTATCTGAACCGGCGCAACTTTCTCGCTGGCGCGGCGATTGCCGGCGCGGCCGCCGTCACCGGTGTCGCCTTCCGTGATCTTGTCGATCCAGCGCTCACCGTCCACGCCAACGCCAAGATTGAGAGCCTCCAGAAAAGCCCCTTCAGCACGACGGAGAAGCAAACGCCCTACAAGGATGTCACCAACTACAATAATTTCTACGAGTTCTCCACCGACAAAGAGGGGCCTGCCGACCTGGCAAAGAATTTCAAGACTCGTCCCTGGACCGTAACCATCGACGGCGAGGTCAAGAAAAAGCAGGTGCTCGACGTCGATGCGATCTTCAAAATGGCTGCCCCCGAAGAACGCATCTACCGTCATCGCTGCGTCGAGGGCTGGTCGATCGTCGTGCCCTGGATCGGATTTTCCCTCAGCGAACTGATCAAGCGCGCCGACCCTCTGCCCAAAGCAAAGTTTGTCGAGTTCACCACCTTATACGATCCCAAACAAATGCCCGGCCAGCGCACCAGCGTATTGAAATGGCCTTACGTCGAGGGTCTCCGCATGGACGAGGCCATGCACCCGCTCGCCCTGCTCTGTTTCGGTATGTACGGCGAGGTGCTCCCGAATCAAGATGGCGCGCCGCTCCGCATCGTGCTTCCATGGAAGTACGGATTCAAAAGCGCGAAGTCGATCGTCCGCATCCGCTTCAGCGGCGATCAGCCCATGAACACCTGGCAGCAGTACGCTCCCAGCGAATACGGCTTCTACTCGAACGTGAATCCGAACGTCGACCATCCCCGCTGGAGCCAGGCCAAGGAACGCCGCCTGGGTGAATTCCTAAAGCGCCCCACCCTGATGTTCAATGGTTATGATCAGGTGGCAAGCCTGTACTCAGGCATGGACCTGAAAAAGAACTTCTGAGAATTGTTCGTGGAGAGACGGGCGTCCTCGCCCGTCCAGCCGAGCGCAGCTCGGCAGTTGCCGCGGTGACAGCAATTCGGACTTCGCTGTAGATTGCAAAGTTACAAGCCCAAAATGAAACTGCGTCTAACAAAAATCGCGATCTTCCTAGCCGCACTGATTCCGGTGGAACGCCTCGTCTGGAAGGCTTTTCATGACGGCCTGGGCGCCAATCCCATCGAGTTCATCACGCACTCGACCGGCGACTGGACGCTGATCCTTGTTCTCGCCACCCTCTCGATCACTCCTCTGCGCCGGATCACCCGCCAATACTGGCTGATCGGCGTCCGCCGCATGATCGGGCTGTTCGCGTTCTTTTACGGAACTTTACATTTCTTGACCTACATCTGGCTCGACAAGTTCTTCGATGTCCACGCCATGTCGAAGGACATCGCTAAGCGCCCCTTCATCACCGTAGGATTCTCCGCCTTCGTCCTCATGATTCCCCTCGCCCTGACCTCGACCGCATGGTCGATTCGTCGCCTGGGCGGAAAGAACTGGCAGCGTCTGCACCGCCTGATCTATTTCACCGGAATCCTGGCGGTGGTGCATTACTTCTGGCTGGTAAAGGCCGATCACCGCAAGCCCATCGAGTACGGCATCGTACTCAGCATCCTTCTGCTTTACCGTGTGGGAGTCTGGGTGTCGGAAAAAGCTTCGGAAAAAGCTTCCGAAAAACGCAAGCATTCCGCCACGCCAGCCCCGGCCCCAAGTCGGGTGGAAGTTACCAAAGCCTGAGAAACTCCCCCGTCAATTTTTCCCACCGAATCTTTCTTCTACAATCCGGGTTAGCGCATCTTAAGAAGAGAAGAGAGGAGTGTCTTTATGAATCCCCTTGCTTCCACAAAGTGTGCCGGACGCCTGCTCATGGCTCTGGCGGCGATCACCAGCATCGTTTTGATGGCATCCTGCGGCTCCAGCAGCCCGATCACCACGATCAACCCCATCGGCTTCAGCAACAGCAGCCTGAATGGCACCTACGTTTTTTCGTCGCAGGGCACAGATAACGACGGAGCCCCCTTGAATATTGCGGGCACTCTCGTGGCCAACGGAAAGGGCGGTATTGGTAGCGGGGGCATGATGGACGTCATCGACCCAAGGTTCACTTCTATACCGGCGCAGGCCGCCCAGGCGATTACCGGCGGCTCCTATGCTGTCGGCCCCGACGGCCGCGGACAGGCATCGCTTACGACGACTGCGTACGGAACCTTTGTCTTGGATTTCGTCCTGACCTCGAGCTCTGGCGGGCTGGTCACCGAATTCGACGGCAATGGCACTGGCAGTGGCACCCTCGACTTGCAGACCGCAGTCACGAGTCTGAGTCAGCTCGCTGGTCCGTACGCCTTCAGTCTTGCCGGGAGTGACTCAAACGGCAATCCCTTGGCCACCGCCGGTGCGTTCACCCTCAATCCCAACAGCAACGTTCTTGCCCCAGGCGTCGAGGACTTCAATGACGGCGGTATCCCTTACACCAATGAGACCCTCGCCGCCCCCGCAGTAACCCTGGGTTCCGGAACCGTCCCTGGAACCATCACCCTTACCACCGCCAGCTTCGCGCTCACCTATGATTTCTACCCGATTGACGCCACCCACTGGAAACTCATCGAGACGGACTATAAGGATTTCCTTGCCGGCGATGTCTTTACCCAAACCGGCGCTTCCTCCATCCCCCAAGGGACCATGGTGTTCACAATGGCCGGCGGCACAAACGCCTCCGGTCCCATCGCGAATGGGGGCCTTATGACCTCTGACGGAACTGGTAACTTTAGCGGCGGCCTTGAGGACATCAACGACGCCGGCACGATTCCGGCGGCGCAGGCGCAGTTCAGAGGCGCGCTTGACGCTGGCGCGAGCGGCCCCGTCGGCGGTCGGGTTTTTGTCAATCTCACTGGCTTCGTTCCCGCCACTCAGTGGGTTATCTATCCCTCCAGCGGCGGACTTCTGATGCTGGAGATGGATTCGGTAAACGTTACCGCCGGCGTCGCCTACGCTCAAACCGCTACGTCATTCATTGTCCCGGCAAGCTACGGACTAAACCTCACCGGAGCCAATGGCGGCGGCGAGGTCGACGATATTGCCCAGTTCAATGCCACCACTGCAGTGTCACCAGCAACAAATATGACCGGCGTATTGGACGAAAATGTCATGGGCAGTCGGGCTTATGATGAGCCTTTGAACTCCGCCACCTACACTCCGGATTCGCCTGCGACCGGCCGTGGCTCGATCATTGCCACCATCCCGAACACGTACATCGGGGGGATGACCCTGGAGTACTACGCGGTCAACGGCTCAACGGCCCTCTTTATCGACGTGGACCCCAGCTCGAGCGGATATCCCCAGGTTGCGGTGGGCACCTTCGAGGCGCAGAGTTCTGTCCAGCCTGTAGGAGGGGCGCGCTCGCACGTCGCGATCGTGCACCCTATAGTCCGGCCGCACGCAGCCCTGCGGCGCAAATAGATTCTGACGACGGATCGCATAAACGACCAAGGGCGTGGCCCCCCAGGCCGCGCCCTCTCTTCGAGCAATGTCCACATGCAATGGAGCGCCGGGCGTCACCGCCCGGCCACGACGCTGCTCGCCTTCGCTTCCGCCGCGATCCGCAAAAACCCGACCCTCTCAACGAACTGGAAGGCCCAACGAGCGGGAAGGGCACGAGTTTAACAGGCTGCGGAAAAACTCTGATTCACGCAGGTTTTTGGGAAGGGCACGACTTCAAGTCGTGCCGTAAGTCGTTGAAAATGTGTCCGCGCTTTAGCGCCTGGGGTGTGCTTCGTGCTCCCTCGAAGAAAATCCAGTCAGCGAAGCTTTGAGATCCACCCCTCGATTTTGGAAAATCTTGTCAAGCCCCTGTTTTGGCGATTTTCCGTGTAAGTCGATGAATTGGCTGGGAAAATAAAATCGGGAAACTTGTCCAGGTAGGTAGGTTGAAATTGATATAATAGAACTATAGGCAAGAATAAGGGTGCGGCGTCCCTCCCGCACCCTTTTTTACTGGCGAAGCAGAGCACGCTGCAGCCAGACTGGAACCTTGAAGCCCTGAAACTTTGCAACCTCGTCCCTCTAAGTCCTTACCCCTGAGGATTTTCCATATAAGTCCTTATTCTTGAGGAATTTGCAAAAACTCGCCCGCAACCCAATGATTCTAATAGATCGGAAAAAAGGGGGGGTAGGGGGTACACGGAAAAGAGCGTCAAACGCACTTACTGAAAGCTGAGAGCCGACAGCTGAGATCTCACAGCCGACTTAGGAGCCATCATGCCAATTTACCCAGGCGAACGTTGCCAGCATATAAAAATGAACGGAGATCGCTGCGGATCGCCCGCCCTGCGCGATCAAAAATTTTGCTACTTCCACGCCCGTTGCCGCCCGGTAAAGGTCGACGTCAGCACCTCCGCGGCTGAACCGCCCGCTCCCTTCTTCCTGCCCGTCCTGGAAGATGTCGCCTCGATCCGGTTAGCGATTACGCAAGTCTGCGAGCACCTGTTGCACCGCCGGCTAGACGCAAAAAAGGCGGGAGTTCTGCTCTACGCCATGCAGGTAGCGTCGTCGAACCTGGATCGCCCAAGTAAGGACAAAAGTCAGGATAACAGTGGAGCGCCGGATGGAGCGCCGGGCGTCCCCGCCCGGCCGGAGCAATGCCTGCGGGTGCCGGAGGGAGCGCCGGGCGTCCCGCCCGGCCGGACGAATGCCTGCAGGCGCCGGAGGGAGCGCCGGGCGTCCCCGCCCGGCCGGACGAATGCTTGCAGGGGCGGGGCGACGACGGCCAGCGCTCCTCTAACACCTAGGGGGCCCGACTAACAACCATCGGTGATGTCCTTCGCCATATCCACGGATAGTCCAACGGATTGCTAGCCAGACCAGCCCGCACAGGATTCTCAAGCATGTAATAGAGCTTTTCCTGAGATTGCTCGTCCTTTCTCAAGGCCCGATCGAACGACTCCTCTTGCCAGACTTTCCCGCGACGGTTCAGAAGTTTGTTGATGCGATGCGCCGACGCGCCTTTGATAGCCTGCATGACCTCGGCGATCGGGATGGGTCCCTGCGCGCGGCAAATCGGCACCAGGGCAAGGTGCACATGATCCGGCATGACGACTAGACCGCAGAGGTCAAACTTCAAACCATTTCCAGCCAAGCAGGTTTCGACAACTATTGTTCTGGCGGCAGGAGGTAGAGTCCAGCGAAGGTAGGAGCAGAAGGTGGTGAATATGATCTTGAAGTCTGGCTGGAAATGAGGCAAACGGCGGCGGTATTCATAAGAGTACACAAAGACAGATTTATCACCGTACTCTAAACGTTAGCTAGGAGCCACATCACATTCATCTGGTGACGAATCGTCCAATGGAGCGCCGGGCGTCTCGCCCGGCCGGAGGAATGCCTGTTAGACCGGGCGAGGACGCCCGGCGCTCCACGAACTAACCTACTTTATCGCTTCCGCCGCGATTCTCTCGGTCACGAACGCCTCGATCACGTCGCCAGCCTTGATGTCGCCGTAGTTCGAGATGGAGATACCGCACTCCATACCGCTGTGCACTTCGGACGCATCGTTTTTGAAGCGCCGCAGCGACCCGACTTTCCCTTTGAACATGACCACGTTGTCGCGCAGCAGCCGCACTTCGGAGTCGCGCTTGATCAGTCCATCGGTCACGCGGCAACCGGCAATCGTTCCCACCTTCGGAATGCGGAATGTCTCCAGCACATCGGCGCGTCCCTGGTAAATTTCTTTGATCGTAGGCTCGAGCAGCCCGGTCATTGCGCGCTTGATCTCGTCCTGCAGTTCGTAAATGATCGAGTGCAGCCGTATGTCGACTTTTTCCTGCTCGGCCAGCTCTTGCGCCTTGCGCTCCGGACGCACGTTGAATCCGATGATGATCGCATTCGAAGCCGACGCCAGCAGCACATCCGTCTCCGTAATCGCGCCAATGCCCGAGCGCAGCAATTTCAAGCGCACTTTGTCGTTCGACAATCTGCCCAGCAAATCGCCCAGCACTTCAACCGATCCCTGCACGTCGGCCTTCAGAATAATGTTCAGTTCCTTCATGCCCGCCGTCTTCAACTGCTCGGCCAGGCCTTCGAGCGAGACGCGTGAACTCTTGGCGAGCGTGGCTTCGCGCGCTTTCTGCTCGCGGTATTCCGAGATGTCGCGCGCCTTCTCGCGGTCGGTGACCACCACGAACTGATCGCCCGCTTGCGGCAGCCCTTCCAATCCGATAATTTCCACCGGCGTCGAGGGCGGCGCTTCCTTCAGCGGCTTGCTGCGATCATCGAACATCGCCCGGACTTTTCCGTACACGTTCCCCACCACGAAGTTGTCGCCCGCGTGGAGCGTGCCGTTTTGCACCAGGATCGTCCCCACCGGACCGCGTCCCCGATCCAGCTTCGCTTCGAGCACTACGCCGCTCGCCGCGCGTCCCGGAGTCGCTTTCAATTCCTGCAGGTCCGCTGTCAGGCAGATCATTTCCATCAGCAGATTCAGGTTCGTTTTCTGCTTGGCGGAAACGTCTACGAACACCGTCTTGCCGCCCCACTCTTCTGGGACCAGTCCGCGATCAGCCAGTTGCTTCTTGACCCGCTCCGGCAGCGCGCCCGGCTTATCGATCTTGTTGACCGCCACAATGATGGGAACTTCGGCAGCGTGAGCGTGGTCGATCGCCTCCACCGTCTGCGGCATAACGCCGTCGTCCGCCGCGGTGACCAGCACCACGATGTCAGTCGCTTTCGCGCCGCGCGCCCGCATGCGCGTGAAGGCTTCGTGACCAGGCGTGTCGAGGAACACGATCTCGCGCCCATAGGCCGGAGACGCCGTGTCCGTGATGCGAACCTTGTATGCGCCGATATGCTGCGTAATGCCGCCCGCTTCGCCTCCGGCGACATTGGTCGAGCGGATCGAATCGAGCAGCGTAGTCTTGCCGTGGTCCACGTGGCCCATGATCGTAACCACCGGCGGACGCGGTACCGCTTCCGCGCCTTCCTCGCTGCTCTCGATGGCTTCGGTCGTATCTTTCGCGGCTTGTTCCTCGAAGGTGATCACTTCCGTATCCGCTCCGAAGAAGCGCGCCATCTCGCTGGCCAGCTCGGCGTCGAGCGTTTGATTGATGGTCGCGAACACGCCCCGCACCACCAACCGCGCAATCACATCCTTGGCGCGGATGCCCAGCTTCTCGGCCAGGTCCTTCACCGAGATTCCTTCTGTAATCGTGATGTTCCGCGTGATCGGCGCCGGCTCGTTGCTGATGGTCATCCGCGGCGGCGGAGTGTAGCCCTTCATCGGGCCTTCCTTCACTCCTCGCGGCACATACCTCTGTCCCGGTCGCCGCGCCGGACCGCCCGGACGGCTTCCCGGACGCGCTGGTCCCGGCGGCGGCAGCGTTCCTCCCGGACCTACACCCAGTGGACGCGATCCCGCTGGCGCCACTCGCGTCGGATGCATCGGTCGCCGTTCACCCGGACGCAGCGGCGGACGCGCTGCTCCCGGCGCTTGCGGTGGTCGTGCCGTGCGCTGAAAAATTGGCTGTCCCGGCACCGGCCGTCCAGGCGCCGGCCGCGAGGCTGCACCCGGCGCGGGCGCTCCCGGCGCAGACAGAGGCGCCTTATATACCGGGCGCGGGCCGGTCTGCGGCATGATCATTCGCGGCGGCGGCGCACTCGGAGCCGCTGGCTTCGCGGGCGCCGCGCTTTGCATCTGCGCAACATTATTATGCGACGGAGGCTGCGCTGCTGGCGGAGCACTTCCAGCTGGCGCTGCAGGAGTCGTAACTCGAGGCGGAACGGCGATCGCAGGCGGCGCCGCACTCGTACTTGTAGCGGACGGGACCGCAGCCGGTGTGGTCGCGGAGGATGGTGTCGCGGGAACTTTCGGCAGAATCACGACCACTGCCGGCGGCCGCTGCGCAGCGGCTACCGAAGCCGGCGTCACCAGTCTCGGTGTCGGCGGCGCAGAAGCAGGAGCTTCGCTCGCAGGCTTGGGCGGCACTGCCTTCGGCGCCACCGGAGCGGTCGGAGCTTCTGCCTTCGCTTCTATCGCCGGCGGCTTGACTACCGGACGCGCCGCAGGATGCTCGGCTACTTCTCTGAGCTGCGTGATGGCGCGCAGGACGTCTCCAGGTCGCGAAATGTGCGAGAGGTCGATTTTTGTCTTGATCCCTTCGTCGCCGTGAGCGGCACGCGAAGTCTTCGCCGAACCGGGCGTCCCCTCGGAGCGGCCGCGGAGATGTTTCCGCACCAGCTCCGCTTCGTGCTCTTCCAGAGAACTGGAGTGCGTTTTCTTCTCCGTGACGCCCACCGTGGTCAGCACGTCAAGAATTTCTTTGCTCTTGACTTCCAACTCACGGGCCAGATCGTTGATTCGAATCTTACTCATCCGCCGTCGTTTCCTCTTCTTGCGCCGCTAAGCTCGCATATCTAAGCTCGCATATCTGACCTCACAAATCCCTGTGCAATCTCACTTCCGGGTGACGAAGCCCGCGCTTTCGGTTCGGATGCAACTCCGAACTCGCCACGCTCCCAGGTTCAGCTCTGCTTGTCTTCCGGGGCTTCTTCAGTCGCAGCTTCTTCAGTCGCGGGTTCTTCGGTCGGAGCTTCGGCGTCTTCTGCTGTCGGCGCCGTTTCTTCCGCAGGCTCCGCTTCCGCGGACAACGCATCCGCTTCTACCGTGCCTTCTGCCAGCGATTCCTCGCTGAAAGCCGCTTCGGTGGCGGCTTCTCCGGCACCTTCTGCTTCCGCGTCGGCTACTGCCTCGCCGCCATCCAGACTGGCAAAATAATTATTGACCGCAATGCTGATTTTTTCCACCGTTTTCGGGCCAATGCCTTCAATCGCTTCCAGTTGCTCCGGCGTCATATCGGCCAGCGACTCCACCGTGTTCACACCTGCCGCCTTCAGTTTCTCGACCAGCCCTTCGCCCAGTCCGGTGACAATCTCCAGCGGAGTTACGGTCTGCGTGACCAGCGCCGACATCTGCTGTTCCACTTCCTGCCGCTTTTCTTCTTCGCTCTTGATGTCGATCTTCCAGCCCAGCAGCTTCGCCGCCAGCCGCACGTTCTGCCCTTTTTTCCC
>JBEKYF010000042.1:0-32860 GCA_049511255.1 Terriglobales bacterium
CAGGGTGAAGAGAGTAGAGCGATTGCTCTGACCAGTCCGCTGCCATTTGTGACATGCGGAGTGTTTGCCTTTGTCGCCGCCCGGCTGGGTCTTCATTCTGTATCGAGCGCGCTCAAATTGGCCGTTGCGGTGTGGGTGATCGGCCCGTTGCCCCTGATCCTCACTAACGCCGCATTTATGAAGCTGCATCGGGTTTTTGTGGTGTCATACGCAATCGGCTGGTTGACAAAGCTCGCGATTGTTGCGGTCGCAGTTGGCTGGTTCCTTCGTTGACGCTCGGTTGATGAGTGCTATCGGGATTTTTCGCCAAACTGAGCACTCTCCAAGAACCGGCACGGGCGGTTTCGGGAGTCAAAGGTGTTCGAGCGTGTCAAGAGCGTCTGATCCGCGTTCAGAGCTATACGCCAGCGAGAAACTCATGATCGCTCTACGCAGGTTGCAGATTGACGACCTCAACGCGGTTCACGCCTTGATCTCGAATATGGAGGTTGTCCGGTATATGCTGTTTGCGGTTTGCTCTCGGGAGGAGAGCGAGAAGTTTCTAACAGAGTCGATAAATGAATCGCCATCAGCCCCATGGCGTTCCGTCGTGCGCGCGATAGTTAGGGGACCCGGCGGCGAGTTAGTCGGCCTATGCGGCATAGTCAACCTCAGGGGCAACAGTGATGGTGAAATTTGGTATCTGATTAATCCCGAATTGTGGGGAAAGGGAATCGCCAGAAAGGCTGTGAGAAGACTGCTAGAGCTTGGATTCTCAGAGATGAGCCTGCACCGAATCTGGGCGACGTGTCTTCCGGAGAACCCAGCCTCCGCATGCGTGCTGGAAAAAGCAGGTATGCGCAAGGAAGGGTTTTTGGTCAAGAACCTCAAGATTCAAGGAGAATGGAAAAGCAGCTTTCTTTATGCGATCCTAGCCGAAGAGTGGTCCGAGTCTGCGCGGTATCCGGAAGTCAACTGTTGAAATCAGCGATTTCACTCAGAACCGATCTCTGACCGAAACTTCGATTGTGCCGCCGCCCTCCTCTGCGGCGCCGTGCTAGAATTTCCACAGCTTCAGCTTACCCTGGACCCTAGTCTTGATTGAACTTGCACCCTCGATACTCTCGGCCGATTTCGCCCACCTGGCGGAAAATGTTGAGCGGGCGACGGCCGGCGGCGGCAGCGTGATCCATGTCGACGTCATGGACGGGCATTTTGTGCCTAATCTAACCATCGGGCCGCCGGTGGTGAAATCCTTGCGCCGGGCAACCCGGCTTCAGCTGGACTGCCATCTGATGATTGAGAACCCCGATCAGTACATTGCGGATTTTGCGGAAGCGGGAGCGGACTGGATTTCGGTGCATCAGGAGGCGTGCCGGCATTTGAACCGGACGCTGAACCTTATCAAGCAGCATGAATGCCGGGCAGGCGTGGTGATCAATCCGGCGACGCCGGTGGAGACGCTCGGCGAAGTGCTCGACATTGTCGATTATGTGCTGGTGATGAGCGTGAATCCGGGGTTTGGGGGCCAGAAGTTTATCCCAGGGACACTGCATAAAATGAGGAAGCTGGCGGAAATTCGGGCCGAGCGGGGATACCAGTACCGCATCGAAGTAGATGGCGGTGTGGGGATGGACACCGTCGCGGAAGTGGTGCGCGCCGGGGCGGAGATTCTGGTGGCGGGGAATGCGGTGTTCGGCAAGGGCGATGCCAAGGTGAATGCGCAGGCGCTGCTGGAAGCGGCGCGGAGCGCGAGTTTGCAGCGGGTGTAGAGAAAGGCGCCCTTAGCTCTTGGCCTTTAGCCTTTAGCTAAAAGCCAAAAGCTAAGAGCCAAGAGCCAACAGCCGGTTTTGAGGTCTTCTATGCGTCGTAATTCTATTTTTGTGCTTCTCGCATTACTGCTGGCATTAACAGTCGCCTGCACCAACAAGAAGTCGGTGAATCCGCTGGCCAACGTCGGGTCCAAACAGCCTGACAAAGTGCTGTTTGACCGGGCCATGGATGCTATGAAGCACAATCGCTTCGACGTGGCGCGGATGACGTTGCAGACGCTGATCAACACCTATCCGGATTCGGAGTTTATCGCGCGGGCGAAGCTGGCGGTGGCGGATTCCTGGTACGCCGAGGGCGGTACGACGGCGATGCAGCAGGCCGAGATCGAATACAAGGATTTCCGCACGTTCTTTCCCAATATGCCGGAGGCGGCCGAGGCGCAGTTGAAGGTGGCGAACATTCACTATCAGGAGATGGAAAAGCCGGACCGCGACTACACGCACGCCATGCGGGCGGAGGAGGAATACCGGTCGCTGATCCAGGAGTATCCGGACAGCAAGCTGGTGCCGCTGGCGAAACAGCGGTTGCGGGAAGTGCAGGAAGTGCTGGCGGAACGGGAGTTCGACATCGGGCGGTTCTATTATTTGCGGCTGGCGTATCCGGCGGCGATTGCGCGCCTGAAAACCCTGGTGGACCGCTATCCGTTATACAGCGGCGCGGACGAGGCGCTGTATCTGCTGGGGCAATCGTACGAAAGCGAGATCAATGTGATCCGGAAGAACCCGCACATGGGTGAAGTGGCCAAGGGGAAAATGATCGAGGACCTGACCAAGGATGCGTCGGACGCGTACGGGAGGATCATCAAGCGGTATCCGGCAATGGACCGGGCGGTGGACGCCAAGGCGCGGCTGGAGGCATTGCATCAGCCGGTGCCGCGGCCGACGAAGGCGGCGCTCGAACTGAACAAGAAGGAAGTGGCGAGCCGGCATGAAGCGGGCATCGTGGCGAAGCAACTGGGGAACTTCGAAAAGGGCCCCGATGTGAGCAAGGCTGCGCATGTGGGCGAGCCGACGATGGTGGATCCGACGCCAGTGACGGCAACGGACGTGGTGAGAAAGGTGACCAATTCGTTGGGCGGCGGGGAAAACAAGATCAGTGTGGAAACGACCGGTGGGATGCCAGCAGCGAATCAGGAAGTGCCGCGTTCGGATGCTCCGGTGGCAGCGGCAGAATCGGCGGCGGCCGAGTTGAAGCCGAATGTGGTGGATCCGAATGAATTGAAGCCGAATGTCGAGGCCGATCCCAACGCGCTTCCCCCGCTGCAGCAGAGCAACCAACTGGACAGCAGCGGCGGGGCGTCGAGCGCTATCTCTTCGAGTGCGCCAGCGAAAACCGAGGAGCTGGCGGATATTTCTTCGAGCAAGAAGAAAAAGAAAAAGGGCTTGGGGAAGCTGAACCCGTTCTAGGAATGGCAGAGGTTAAAGGTCAGATTGCAAAGTGGTTTTCGACTGCGGGTGCTGCCAGGCGCCCGGGGTCAATCGCCCGGTAGCCCGACCGTTTGAGGTTACCAATGGCACGGACGACCTCAGAAACGGCCAACTCCCCAACAGACTAGGAACGGTCGTAACCTGTTACCTCCGCAGGAATCGTTGACTTAGATTGAGGGACAAGGTAGTTTCGCGTTATCTCTCCTTTTTTTGTCGAAGGATGACGCTTGGCGCGGAAAATACTGCTTGCCGATGACAGTGTGACGGCCCAGAACATGGGGCGAAAGATCCTGGCCGATGCCGGGTATGACGTCGTCACGGTCAACAACGGATCTGCCGCCCTGAAGCGAATCGCCGAAGTCAAACCGGATCTGATCGTGCTGGATGTGTACATGCCCGGCTACAGCGGGCTGGAAGTCTGCCAGCGGCTGAAGGATTCGGCCGACACGGAGAACATTCCCGTGCTGCTGACCGTGGGCAAGCTCGAACCTTTCAAGGCGGAAGAAGCGCGCCGGGTCAGGGCCGACGCTCACATCGTGAAGCCATTCGAAGCCACCGAGTTGCTGACTGTGATCGCGCGACTCGAAGACCGCATGGTGCCGCAGCAAAGCGAGGGAGCGCGCTTCAGTTCGTCGGCTTCAGGCGTGGAGCGGTTCGGCAGCGAGGGAAGCGGCAGAAAAACGGAAAGTAACGCGGATGCCGATACCGGATGGAAGAGCCGGCTGCGTTTTCCGTCGAAGAAAAAGAAAGAAGAACCGGAACCGGAACCAGAAGAAGTCGCGGCCGGAGCCGCCTTCCGGGAATTCCGGAAGCGGAAGGGCCAGACGGGCGAGAGCGGAGCCTTCACGGAGAAGGCGCCGCCGGTACAGGAGCCCGGGCTGGTTCCAGACATTCCGCGCGACATCACGCCGGAGGAGTTGGACGCACTAAGCGCGGTGGCCGCGCAACTCGATGGACCCATTCCGGCGGCTGAGAATATTGCGCCTCTGGCGGACAGGACAAAGCTGGGCCCGGTTGAGGCGCCAGCGGCAGAGTTGGCGGCGGCGGAAGAGACGGAAGTGGAAGTTCCTGCTGCTGCGGCGGACGCGAAGAAAGAAGTTGAAGCTCCAGCGTTAGCCGTCGAGGCCCCGGCATTGGCCGCCGAAGGAAAGAGCGAAGTCGGGATTCCGGTCGAGCCCGTGGAGCCGGCGAGCGAAGTGGCTGCGGTAGTTGCCGATCCGGCTGCGGTGGTCGCAGTCGCGGTGAATACTGCGCTCTTTGCGCAGGAACCCGCTCCCATGGACAGGGACGATGAGCCGATGTTCGCTTCGCCTGCGAGCGCGGTTGAGTCGGCGGCGGAAGGCAAGGCCGAAGAGCAGGCCGAAGAGAAGATTGAAGTGAAGCAGGCCGAAGCCGTCGCCACGACCGCGACGATCGAGACGACCGAGGCAAACGCGCCGGCGGAAGTGGTTGCTGCGAAGGACCAGGAATCCAAGCCCGAAGAATCGAAGGCGGAGAAGACTGCGCAATCGTTCCCGGTTGCGGCGAGCGTGCCAGAGACGGAGGCGGAAGAGCTGGCGCCAAGCGATGCGGAACTGGCCGAAGCGTTGCGCTTGCTTACACCCGCTGCCGGACACGCGGATGTCTCTACGGTTCCGTCGCGCGGAGGCCTGGTGGCCGGCCAGTTGCTCGCGGAAGAAGCGGCACGCAATGCGGCAGCCGGTTCGCGGTGGGTAGCTGAGCCGGTGACGTTGAGTCCGGAGGAAGCGGCGATTTCACTGGAAGCGGAAATGTTCCGCACCTTCGCGACAACGCCCGCGTCGATGTCCGCGGCAACTTCCGGCGGCGAAATGGAACCGGTACGGATCACCGGAGTTTCGGCGATTGCGGCTGCGGTTGAGAACAGACTGGCAGCAGCAGGGTTGGCAGCCGTTCCGGAAGCTTCGACAGAGCCAGGGGCCGAGAATTGTTCATCTGCGCAGGATTCAGTTGAGCATGGTTCATCGGAGCATGCTTCAGAGACCACCGCCGCAGAAACACCGGCCATGGAAGCGCCTGCAGAAGTGATGACGGCCGCTTCGGATGCGGCGAGTCCCACGGTGGATGGGATCGAAGTAGAGAAGATCGCGCCAGAGAAGATCGAACCAGAAAAGATCGAACCAGAGAAGATCGAAGCGGAGCAGAAAGATTCCCCGGCGAAAGTCGTGGAGGAGGCGCCTGCGGAAGAAGTCGCGGCCGCGACGTTCGCGGATGCGGTGGGTAAGGACGAGGTCGAGGCAACAGCGGAACAGAATGAGGAGCCCGTCAGAGGGACGACGGCTGCGGTGGCAGAAGAGAATCAGGATTCGAGTTCAGATGCTGGAGGTCAGGAATCCATGGGCAAGGACGTGAAGGCGAAATCGGGAAAATCGAACTGGCATCAGATCCACACGACGCCGGCCAGCGCTGTCGCGAGCAGTGACGTGGAAACGGCGAAACAGGAACACGGGGTGGAAGAGGCTCCGAAGGCCATGGCAGCGGCGGCTTCCGCCGAGGGCGGTACAGGGTCTATATCGGCAACGGACGCCAGCACGATTGCCAGCATCGTGGACAGCGTGATGGCCGATCTTCGCCCGAAGATCGTGGAAGAAATTGCGAAAAAGCTGGCGAAGAGAGATTGACGTCGGGCAACCTCGACCCACATCCGAAAACCGCGTGTTCTCAGCCCCGGCAGGGGCGACTGACGATAGCCCGGCGCTTTAGCGCCGGGAAAGGTCTGGAGAACTACTAAAGTCCCGGAGGGACGGCTGAAATCGTACGTGAACGTCCGTGTCCTGCTGCCACCCGTCTGGTTGACACTTAGCAGGTTATTCAGCGGATCGTAAGCATAAACGGAGCCCCGCCTCCGCATGAAATCTCCTACTCCTTCTTCATGGCGTCGATCAGCACATAGAGCTGACTGGTGTCCGTCACTTCCATGTAGGGCCTGCCGCTACGTTTGTTGTTGACCACCCAGATCGTCGGCGTGTGCTCGACGTGCAGACTCATGCCCAATTCTTTGTCCGCCCTCACCAGCCCGGCCAGCTTGCCCTCCGGATCCACCACGAACGGCAAACCAATCTTGTGGTCGGCGGCAAACTTCTCCGCGAATCCCCGCAAATTCTGCGGGTTGATCTCCAGTTGGTGCTCGAACACAGAGTCCCGGAAAGCGTTGCCGATCTCCTTGGAGTGCGTGTCGAAGTAGCGCGCCAGCACGGCAGCGTCGAACGACCAGTTGTGCGCCGGCAGCGGGAAATCGTGGCGGACAACGGGAATCTTATAGGTCCGTCCAGCCTGAGCCAGCAGCGGCGCGGTTCGACTGCATTGCGGACATTGCAGGTCCTCGAAAACGACGAGGGCAACCTGCGCCCCCTTCGGCGGACGGAGAGCCTCCGGCGCATCCTGCGCGAAAACCTGCGGGCACAGCAGAACCAGACTCGGCAGAACAAGGGACGTCAGGACTAAGAGCGGCAGTCGTTGAATCTTCATAGTTTATTTGGATGCACATCGAACTGAGAATATTCCCTATGGTAGCGAATTCGGCCCATTCGCGCACCTGCCGAGCGAAGCGCCCGAACATGTGAAGCAGAGACGCGGCAAGCCGCATCTCTACCGGAAATCAGTCGCCGATTCCGCGAGCTTACTTCGTGAAGTCCTCGCCGGGTTTGATGTTATAAAAATAATAGAAACGCAGGCCGAGGATTTGGCCGGGAAATTCTTTTGGCAGCGGTGGAAACGGGGTGGATGCGGTGATGCTCGCCCACGCGGCCCGGTCGAGCGCCACGTCGCCGGACGAGGTGTGCACCGTCATGCCGCTCACTTTGCCATCCTTCAGGATGACGAATTCAATCTGAAGCTTGCCCTGTTTCAAGATCGGCGGATACACCGACGGCGGCATCAGGTTATACCAGTTCTGTTTCACAATTTGCACGATTCGCGTCAGATAAGGCCCGAAATCCACGCCCATCGTGTCGGTCAGGATTTCGGCCTGATCCAGCGCCTTCGCCCCGCTCCTGCCCGGGCTCCCGTAATCGCCCGCTTGTCCAGAGCCGCCGTAGTGCGCGCGGCTCTCGGCTGCAGCCTGAGCCGCTTGTTCGATCGCCGAGCCCGCCGTCATGCGAGCATTAAAATCGGGCTGCGGCCTGTTCTGCGGAGGCAACTTCAACTGCGCCGCCTGATCGCTCGGCTGCGGCTGCGCGAATCCCGAACTCTGCTGGGGATTCTCCTGCGGCGCTTGCTGATTCTGCGGAGCCTGGCCCTGCGCCGGCGGCTGCGCGTTCTCGCCCGGCCGTCCCGGACGCGAGCTTTCGAGTATCTTCTTCAACTCTTCTCGATTGATTTGCGGCGCTTTGCTGGTCGCGATGCGGTCCTTATCCGAAAGCACCTTCGCATCGGGACGCCGCGTCAGCTTCTGCTCGTCGGGCGGCAACTCCAAAAACGTCGCGTCTTTCGATCGATCTGCATTCGCCTGGATCGCCAGATCCACGGTCCGGTGCGGCAACAGCCCCATTAACTTCTCGCTGTTCCACAACAGAATGATCACAAACAAGTGCAGGATGACGGAAAGCCAAATCGCTTCGCGCTTGCGCGCCCGCGAAAGATCGTCCTGCAACTGAATGAGAAGATGCGGAACATCGTCAGGATTGAAGCCGCGGTAGGCCGTTTCCCAATGTTGCGCTTCGAATAAATCGCGCTGCTCCGATTGCTCGGAAGGAGTCAGCGGATCGCGAGACGGAATTTGGGTGACCGGCATCAGGCAGAGACTATAATGCTTAGAAACACGGGCAGACTCCAGGGTTGCGTAACATTTTGCGTAAGATTACGCGCAAAGTCGCTTCGTAAAGTTACGTAAATTATGGAGTTGCGACCGCCGAATCTATTGTCGCATTTTTTGCGCCCGCCGAGTGAGTACCTGAGTAATGGCCGGGCAACCGGCACCGGGCCGAGGGATCAGATCACCAATTTGAATCCGTCTGCATCGAAATTTTTTGTTGCTCCGGTTAGTCCTGCGGTCTCGTTCCAACCGTAAAATGTTCCTGGAGATCCGGCTTATTTTCCACCAAGGAACTCGCCATCCTGGCGTATTTGCCCATCGTGTATCTTTAAGCATTGTGTCTGGCTCTGGTATATCTTCGCCCGGTTTGGCTGTACTGATGTTCGGGATCGCTTTGCTTGCTAGTCCCCGCACAGCGCTTGCCCAGCACGGTGGCGGCGGTGGAGGAGGTGGCGGTGGCGCCGGACGCAATTCGACGCCCATCATCTGCGTGCACGACTGCCCCGCCCTTCGCGGAGGGCTCAGCGCAGAGGATGATCTCAAGAACTTTCGTCGCTCCATCGCCGTGCAAGCGACCGATGAGCAGCGCGCCGCGTTCGCCAGAATTTCACAATACAGCCAGGCTGCCGCCGATCAGCTAAAGGATTTTCACGAATCTCTGCAGAAAGTCTCCGCTTCGGTATCGCTGGCGGATCGCGGAACCGCCCTCGATCAGGCCCTTGAGAGAGCTCGCGCCGGCAACCAGAATTTTCTCGGCTCGTTTTCTGACGCGCAAAAGTCCGGGTTGAAGGAGATCACGAACAAGCTGGCCAAAGCCGATTCCGAGCTCGACAAACAGATCAAGACGCTCGATCAGGTCGTCCAGACCTCCAAGCCAGACAGCGCACAGATCTCCAACTCCGCCGCGAGTCTCGACAAGGAACTCGCCGATTTCCAAAACGAGCAACTTGAGCTGGGCAGAGAAATGGGTATTCTCCTCGACGCGGAGAGCCAAGGCCGTGCGTTCAATCTTCCCCAGGTAACGAACTCGATCAACATCGCCGGCCAGACGCTCTCGATCCCTACGTCGGGCGTTGTGTCCCGGAATTCCGCCGAAAACAGCCACAATCTTTTTGATCTCAAGCTCGTCGCCGATCTCTCCGACGTGCAGCACAACATCACCGGCATTCTCCGCTCCCGACTCACCCGCGCTCCCCGCTGCGGCGAGCGCATTGAGGTTCAAGAAGCCATGCTCACTCCTCTGATGCCCGCCAGCGTCGTGGTGGCTCACTTGCACTTCGAGCGCTGGATCTGCCCGCCTGGCCAGCAAAGCCCCATGGAAGTGGCCGCCGGCGAAGGCACCCTCGAAGTCAAGCTCACTCCATCTGTCGAACCAACGAACGAACCAAACGCTGGCTTGGGCCTCGTCTCCGAAATTACCCGCGTCGACGCCAGCGGCTTACTCCGCGACTTGCTCCGCTCCGGTGACCTCGGCGCCACGCTGCGTGACCAAATCGCCGCATCGCTCCTCGCCGCCGTGCAGAAGGGCGCAGACCTCAAGACCACACTCCCGCCCGCCGCGCGGGAGTCCGCCACCATCCAGAAAGCACAATTCCAGGATGCCGGCGCCGGCCAGTTGAGCCTGGTCCTCGACGGTCAGCTACAGCTCTCCGATGAGCAGACAACACAATTTGCCACCCAGCTTAAGCAACGCCTGTCCGCGCAAGGCGCGTCACCGCCATAAATCCCAAATCGGAGCTGCGCTTTGTAAAGTTACGCAAAGATTTGTCCGAATCCTGTTCCTCGCACAACTTCCGGCGCATAATTCCATTCATAGATGTAGACAGATCGCTTTGAAAAGGAGATCTCCATGCTCAAGCAGTGTCTTCTCGTTCTTCTCGCGGTTGGCCTCATCTCGATCGCCGCGCCTTTCGCGGCGGCTCAGGATAGCCCGCCCGCGCAGGGCAACGGTGGCTGGCACCACGGTCCACCCGATCCCGCCCAGCGCACCCAGGAACTGACCAAGAAACTCAATCTCACTTCCGATCAGCAAACCAAAGTGCAGGGCATCTTCCAGTCCGAACACTCACAGATGGAGAGCCTGCGCCAGGACACTTCTCTTTCCCAGCAGGATCGCCACGCCAAAATGATGGAGATCCACAAGGGCACCGACGCGCAGGTTCGCGCGCTCCTCGACTCTACCCAGCAAAAGAAATGGGATGAAATGCAGGCCAAGCGTGAGCAATGGGGACAAAACCGTCGCCACGGCCCACCCGACGCCGGCGACCATCAGGGCCCACCGCCTCAGCAATAGCCATCTGTAACCTGCTCGTGTGGGGACGGGCGCCTCGCCCGTCCTAGCCGAGCGCAGCTCGGCAGCTGCCTGCGGCCACGGCAACGCTCTAACTTCTCCCCACCCCGATCCGCCCCGCGTGCCGCCCAATCTCCCCGAGAATCGCCAGCCCGAGTTCCAACGCTCTCCGCCCGTCTTCGAGTGAAACCACCGGACGCGACCGGTCCCGCACCGATTGCAGGAATGCCGTGATTTCCGCCAGCAGCGGCTCCTCCGCCGTGATCGGCGGCTTCGTCATCTGGATCTGCGGATTCACGCTCGGCTGGGTGCCCCACTCAGTCGCGTCTTTTGCGATTGAGGAAGACTGGGCGGCTCCCGTCGCACTCCCGACTGAGAACACCAGCACGTCCTGCCGTCCATAATCGATCGAAATATATTGCCCCGCCTGAAAGAAACGCAGCTTGCGCACTCGCTCCGTCGAAACCCGGCTGGCCGTAAAGTTGGCCACGCAGCCCGATTCAAACTCGATGCGCACGTTCGCAATATCCACCTTGCCCGAAAGAATCGGCAGCCCCACCGCCCGAATTTCCTTCACCCCTGACTTCACGAACGTCAGCACAATGTCGAGATCGTGGATCATCAGATCCAGCACCACGTCCACATCCAGCGCCCGCGGAGAGAACACGCTCAGCCGGTGCACTTCAAAAAACATCGGCCGTTTGATCAGCGGCAGCGTAGCCCGCACCGCCGGATTGAAGCGCTCCAGATGCCCCACCTGCGCCACCCGCTTGTGCTCCAGCGCCACGCGAATCAATTCGTCGGCCTCGCTCAGCGTCGCCGCCACCGGCTTTTCGATCAGCACGTCAACCCCAGCTTCCATCAGAGTGCGCGCGACCTTCAGATGCAGAACCGTCGGCACCGCGACCGACGCCGCTTGCACCTCGCTGTGCGTAGTCAGCATCTGCTCCACGGACCCGAACGCCTTGCCGCCGAATTCGCGCGCAATCGCATCCGCCCGCGGAGTATCCGGATCGACCACCCCCACCAGCCGCACCCTGCCTGCCTGCTCCAGTTGCCGATAGACACGAGCGTGATTGCGCCCAAAAGCGCCCACGCCAATCACCGCAACATTGATAGGAAATTCCTTGCTCAGACGAGTGCTCCGAGATGAAGAAACAACGCGCTATTGTCGCAGTTCCAGCCCCAGATAGGAAAGTGCACGCGTAGGGACGGCCGCCCCTTCGGCAAGCTCAGGGCAGGCTCTCGGCCGTCCAGCATCCGCAACGAACTCAACCTCAAGGCGTTTGGCCTGTCACATCTTCTTGAGCAGCGCAATCTGCCCCGCATGATAAAGCTCATGCTGCACCACCCCATGCAGCATGTAATAAAAGTCGTAATGCGCGCCCTTTTTCCCCGGTACCTGCTTGTTGAGAGATTTCTGCGGAAATTTCTCCACCGCGTCGATAAGTTCCTCATGGACCCGCCGTACGTGCTCCAGCGTCTTCGCCCAAGCCGCCTCGCTAGTGTCCGTAACCGGAGGAAAATTCTTCGCCGCGGAAAGCTTCGCCGCCACGCCCGTCATCCTCCGCCGCACCGCCCCATCCCACGCCGCAATGTGCAGCACCAACTCCCAGATCGTGTGCGCCCGCGCAATCGGACGCGCCGCCGCCTGCGCCGCCGTGACACCCGCCAGAATTTCAAGCAACGAATCGCCATGCCAAGCCTTGCCATCAAACGCGCGGCGAAGCTGGTCGGCAATGCGAGCGGTCTCAGTCATATGTACGTTTCCTTCGTGATCCTTCGTGCCCTTCGGGGTTATAGCTTCGCCACTGAACGCGTGCCGAGTCACTCCGCGCACACCGCGATCCCCGCCTCATCTGCTGCCCGCGTTATCGCCTCGCCATCCAGCAGCAAGCATCGCCCCGCGTCCACCGCCAGACAACTCGCCCCGGCGCGCGCCATCGTCTCGATCGTCTTCACCCCAATCACCGGAACGTCAAAGCGCAGATCCTGCCCCGGCTTCGCCACCTTCACCACCGTCAGCGCCCGGCTCAGCGTCGAAGCCTCGCCCTCAGATTTCGATTCCGATTCCAACTCTAACGACCGCATCAGTTCGCCTGCCCGCTCGATCGTCGCATCCGTGCCTTCCATTGCCTCGACCGCCACGCACGCCGCTTCCGCGATCACCACCGTTTGTCCAATGTCGTACTCCGCCAGTCGCCGACCCACCGCGCGTCCGTATTCGATGTTCTTGCGTTCCTGCCCGCTCGGAGCCCGTTTCGTGAGCACGCCCGTTTTCGCCAGCAGCGGCTCCAGCAGCGCGGTCGAGTTCTCGAGCATGATGCCTTCATCCGCCAGCACCTTCGCCACCGCGCCCAGCAACGAGTCCGTATTGCGCGTGCCGAGCGAGAGCAGCAGCTTCGCCAGCCGCCAGTCCGGCTTGATAGCGGAAAAAATCTGCTTGTGCTTGACCTGTCCCGCCATCACGGCGCGGGTGACTCCCTCGGCCTTGAAAGTGTCGATGAGCTTTGACAGCTCGCCGAGAGAAAGCCAGTGAACGGAAGCCGCACCTTTCGACTCGATCTCGGGAAAAGTCTCTTCTTTGATGGCGGCGACAACCACGTCGTACCCCTGCGCCCGCGCCGCGTCAAGGACGAGGAAAGGGAACTTCCCATTACCCGCGATAAGACCAAGACGTGTCATGAGCAAGAACCACGTAGGGACGGCCGCCCTCGGCCGTCCAGCGGAGCGAAGCTCCGCAGAGGTTGTCGATCGAACGGTGCCGCGGCGGCCGCGCTCCGCGCGGCTGGACGGCCGAGGGCGGCCGTCCCTACGCAAGCCGCGAAGCTTCTCACTACTTAATCACTCCGCGCTCCGACTCTTCAATAAATCGAATGAGCATGTCGATGTCGTCTCCACGATCTTGCTCGGCGCGCAACTTCTCCAGCGCCTGTGATGTATTCAGCTTTGACGCCAGCAGCACCCGATACGCATGATGAATTTTCTGAATCCGTTCTTTCGTGAATCCCCGCCGCTCCAAACCCACGGCGTTCAACCCATAGGCGCGCGTTCCGCGCTCGGCGGAAGTCTTCGAAAACGGCAACACATCGCGCGTGATGGTTGTGCCACCGCCGATAAAGGCATGCGTTCCAATCCGCACGAAGTGATGGACCGGGCACAGCGCCCCGACCGTTGCCCAGTCTTCCACGGTTACGTGGCCGCCGAGCGTAGCCGCGTTCGCCATGATGATGTGACTCCCAATCTGACAATCGTGCGCAATGTGCGTGTAGGCCATGATCAGGTTGTGGTTGCCGACTCGCGTGCATCCTCCGCCCTTCACCGTGCCGCGGTTGATGGTGACAAACTCGCGGATCTTGTTATGATCGCCGATCTCCAGCCGAGTCGGTTCGCCCGCATAGCCGATATCCTGCGGCGCCAGGCCAATCGAAGTGAAAGGGAAAAAGCCATTGTCCACGCCAATTTTCGTGGGGCCTTCGATCACGACGTGCGAAACCAAGCGGCAGTCCTCGCCAAGCTCCACCTCCGGCCCGATCACGCAATAAGGCCCAACCTTGCACGACGGATGTATCTTGCTTTTCGGATCGACGATCGCCGTAGGATGGAAAGACATTTGTAATTTCGTAATTGTGTAATTTTGTAATTTGGATCAAAACCTGGAAGTCGCCGACACAAATTGCAAAATTACCAAATTACCAAATTACAAATTCTCTTCCGTCTCCGCGCTTCCCGCGCCCGCATTCCGCGGCACCAGCCGGCAAGTCACGGTCGCCTCGGCCGCCACCTTGCCGTCCACATACGCCTTGCCTTCCAGACGAGCCGCCGTGACGCGCCAGGCCTTCACCACCACTTCAATCCGCAACTGATCTCCCGGCACCACCGGACGCCGGAATCGCGCCTTCTCGATCCCGGTGAACACCATCAGCATCTCGTCCCGGTTCGGAACCTCGGTCAGCAGCAGCAGCCCGCCCGCCTGCGCGATGGCTTCCACAATCAGCACCCCCGGCATAATCGGCTTTTCCGGGAAGTGCCCCTGAAAAAAAGGCTCGGTGATGGTCACGTTTTTCAACGCGACAATGCTCGTCATCCGCACCAGCTCGACAACCCGGTCGATCAAGAGAAATGGATAGCGATGGGGCAGGATCTTGAGAATGTCGCCAATATCCATCCCCGTTTTCACCGGCTCTGGTTCTTGGGTCGAGGTGTGCGTGGTGTCGGTCATGCTGTTTCGTTCAAGGCGAAGATTATACTGTAGCGCACGCTCCCACAAGCTTGCTTACGAGGGGCTGGACTCGCCCTCCATCGCGAACTCGAACTCGATGTCCAAGCCGGCATTCCCCCAGTGTTTCGAATCAGGACATTGCTTCACCGATGTCGCAAGCCTTCCGAAATCAGACGCCCATTCGGGGCTTGCTGCGGCGATCGTCGCCGAGACATCCACTGCCCTTTCATGCCACTCTCCGCTTCTTTTCCTGCTCGATCCGCTTCGAGAGCAACCCTTTCGCTTTTTCCAACTCTCTCCGCCGTGCCGCACTCAATCCTTTTCCACCCCGGTTGATGAAGTACATCAGCATCCGCATCCCCGAGACTGGACCTTTCGGGGAAACTTTCTTTGACGCCAATGTCCGAGCGATTGTGCTGGCGTCTTTGGTGAATAGTCCTTTTGGAGGATGTGTCGAATCCGTCTTTACCTCTGCTACCCATCGTTTCTTTTGCGGCCTGGCCATGGAAACTCCTGAAGATTGCAATCTCATCTGGTGGCCCCTGAATCTTTTCTGCTCCAATCCATGCGTTGCCATCTGGCCCAGCTGCGACTACGTGTTCCTGGACGCGCGAGTCTCGCGTCTGCTTTGCAAGTACAGCCTAAAACCTCGGTAAAGAAGAGCGAAGGAGAACCCGATGGACGCTCCCCTCCGTACGCTTCTCCGTGACGCCCGCCCTAGATTAGCCCAGCCTCCATGCCGATAATCAGCTCAGGGGCCCTATAAGCAACCTCGCACCGAGCCCCGGAGCCAATCCATGAATTCGCCCGACGCCCAGCCCTCTCCCCCCACTCCAACCGAACCCGATCGCCGCCGCCATCCTCGCTACACCGTCCAGGTCCAAATCGAACTCCGCGAGGACGGCAGCGACGTCCCCATGCGCCTCGAAACCACCGACCTCAGTCGCGGCGGCTGCTACATCGAGATGCGCATGCAGCTCTCACTCGGCGTCCGCGTTCGAGCCACCCTCTGGCTCGACGGCTGCCCCATCGTCATCCGAGGACTCGTCGTCACCCGCCATCCCCAATTCGGCAACGGCATCATGTTCGTGGAATTCGAAGGCCAGGCAGAACAACTCCTCGCCCGTTACCTGGACGCCATCTCTACTACCTAGGTTTCCTATCAGGGCATCACTTTAGCGATACCGTAAGTTTCGAAATCAAACGCCCCCTTAGGGCTGGGCGGCGGAATCGATTTTTTCCGCAGCCGGTTCAACCCCGCCGCACCCCGAACGCTGACTTGTCCTTCCCCATCCGCACGATCGGCAGCGTCAAACCATCCCCCAGCGGCACCTCCTCGGCATCCAACTCCACATACCCCTTCGTCCGATAAAAAGGAACCCCCGTCAACGTCGCCCCCATCTCCAGCCGCCGAAACCCCGCCGCCTCAGCCGCCGCCTCACAAGCCTCCAGAATCATTCCGCCGATCCCTCGCCGCGCCCACTCCGGATGCACAAAAAATGCCCGAATCTTAGCCGCATCCGTCGCCGGATCCAGCAGCGAATCCTCGCGCCCCGCAAACTGATCGCCGCCAAACAGAGTCTTCCGCTTGCTCCATCCCCCGCAACCCACCAGCAGCGCCGTTCCCGAAGCCGCAATCTCCTCGGCCGCAAAATAAGTTCCATCCGAAATCAGTTGCGTGTCCACTCCATACACCGTCCGCAGCGCGTTCTCCAATTGCGCCGCGGAATAATCCCCCGCCTGCAATCCCCGCACCGAAGCTTCAATCAATTCCCGAAGCAACGGAATATCGCGAGCCTCCGCCAACCGAATGCGTATCTTCATAACCGATCTCTATAACCGATACCTCCGGCTTGATTTTGGGTGGCGCGGCGCTTGAAGCGCTGCGGTAACTGCATTGTTTTGAATGCGGCTTCAGCCGCTGAGGCGCGCTGCAGAAGACGCTTTTCGCCAGCCCACCATCACTTCCGCGCCGCCGCGCACTCCGGGCAAGGACAAACTTCCCGCAGATAAAACCACGAATAAATTCCCAGATCGTGTTTATCGTTCCAGGAAAACTTCAGCGCATACTTGCCCACTGCCTCCGCCGACAGCGCTTTCACCGCCGGCTTGAACATCGGCAAAGCCCCCGGCGCCAGCTTTGGAGCCTCGCCCGCCTTGCGTCCCGATTTCGACCGCTCATCCTCGCAAAGCGCGCAAGGACAAGCATCACGCAAGAACCGAAACGTATAGACGGACCGGTGCCCATCCTTCCACTCAATCTCCATCCCCGTTCCCGTCGTCAAATGAATCAACACCGACTTGGGATCGTTCCCCACCCGAGGCGTAAAATCCGGCAGCGCCATAAATCTCAGTATCGCACGTGTGGTGCGGACACTCCCTTCGACTTCGCTCAGGGCAGGCTCTGTCCGCGAGCCTTCGCGCAAGCCATCCTGAAGTCGCTTATCTATTATCGATGGGTCCCGCCGCGGGTCCCGCCGCGGGTCCCACCGCCATCGTAGGGTTGCAGGCGAGCCGGAGAAACATCCGCCTCGAGAATCCATACCTTCCTGTCCCGATAATAATCAAGCAGCGGCTCCAGGTCCTGCCCCGGGATGTCCCTCGCCCACACTGTTTTTGCCTCATCCAAATCTGCCCCGTTATAGACCCATTCGAGCGCCACATTGTGTTGCGGTCCATAGTGTACGAGAACCAATTGCTTGCCCGGCATTGCTTCCAGTTGCCGGGTTAGCCCGGCCCGCTCCAGGCTCCACGGAGCCTCGGGATTTTTAAACTGGTAGGCAGCCATGTAAGGAATTCTCGCCACCGTGAGCAGAACTATCAGGCGGCAGAGCGCAAGTCCGACGGGTCGTCCATATACTTTCCATAATCGCAGATGCCTCATTGCCTGTACCAACAAGATGAACCATGTCGCCGTCAAAGGTGCGGCGTAGTGCGGAAAGAACCAGGCCACAGCCAGCAGGCCCAGTCCTGAAATGACGCATTGAATCACCAGCAACCGCGTGCGCTTGTCTTTCAGCACCCAAGGAAAAGCGACCAACGGAATTGTGAACGCGCTCCCCACATAAAACACCCACAACAGATGCGCCTTCCACACCAGCGATCGCACCAGCGTATGCGGAAACTCCGTGTACTTCCAAACGTTGTAGAAGTATTCAAACTGGGGATTGTTATACCTGAGTGGGGGCTTCCACGCCTGCCACAAAAACAGCGGTAAATTCGTGTACACCCTCTCGTCAAGCCACTCGGGGAAGAGGAGCGCGCTGCCTGTTACCCTCCAGTTGTAATACGCCATGAACCCCAGTGTCGCTGTAAGCACCGCCGCGATTGGCAGGATCACGCGCGGCAAGGCAACGGCGGCCGCGGGACCTTGTTTCGAAAATAACCAGGCAATCATCACCGCTGCTACCGGAACGCAAAAGATCAGTCCTTCGAGCGGGCGGCTGTTTCCGAGCAGTGCCGCGCCCAGCGCCATCAAGACCGCATCGCCCACTCGCAAACGCTTCCTGATGCGGGGCAGCGCGCCGATCACCAGCGCCCCACCGGTCGCGGCCACGGCGCCGCCCCAGTAGCTGTTCATCCAATAGCTGATCAGGCCTATGCGTAATACCAGCAGTACCCCGCCAAGCAGTGCCCAACCAGGGGGCAGCCAAGCCTGCATCGCCCACGTAACTGCCGCTCCCATGGCCGCCACACTCAGCAAGACGCCGATCCACGGATTTCCCAGCACCTGACCGAACGCAAGCACCCCTCCCTGTGCGGGAGGGTACATCGAGGCGTAGGTAGGGTGCTGCAACACGTGAAATGTTTCGAGAAACAGCCTCATGGGGTGGGGTGGATTGGCCAGCCGGCCATGGGCAAATGTGTCGCCGGCTAGCAGATAGCTGAACTCGTCATGAAAGTGGGGCACTGGAACTGGCATGGCCCCAAGCAGCGCCACTCGCATCAGGACCGTCGCGAGCGCGATGGAAACGATGACCGCCCCTTTTTTTCGTGCAAAACGCGTTCCGAGTCCCTCGACGCGGCGAAACCAGCGGTCGCCAAACCAAGGGACGAACCCCGCCAAGCATAGGAGCGAGGCCAGAATGGGAAAAATGAAAAAACGGAAGCGGAGAACGAAGTTCAATCAGGGATCCTCCCGATCCTCAGAGCTGAGATTCGTTTAGATGGCTTACAAAGGATGTTTGCGACGTCAGGACACATTTCGGGTCGCTCGAAAGATTGGTGAGAATCCGTCGGCTAGTTTTTTCACAGCTTCGCTTTTCGAGAAGTGGGCCTCCCGCCGGCACGAAATCAATGAGCTGCTTTTCCGACCGAAGGCTCTCAACCACTACATCTTGTCCGAAGAGAGCATGTTCGCCACCATCTCGGCGAGAAAATGATAGCCTTCGGCATCAATTGGCCCTTGCGTCGCTTCGTGAAACTTGCTTGCCCGCTCCTTTTGATCCAGGTAATAGACAACCGCCGGCAGCACCCGGCCAACTTCACCGCAGAGCGCGCGCAAATGCATCAGGCCGTCCACATCCAGATCAGCGGACTGCAATTTGGATATTTCCCCGATCAACTGCTTGATCTCGCTCTTCCACTGATCGAATTCGGTTTCATACTTCAGGAAATACTCGGCGTCTCCAACCATCAGCAGCTCCAGCGCTTTCAAATCAGCCGGTGTCAGGGGCGCTCGTGCCTTCAGTTTTACGAGCAGCGAGGCCAAGTCCATCTTGGACTGAACGGCTTCTCGCGCACAGCCTTCGAGTTCTTCCACCTCATCGCCCAAAGCCCCATAATTGTCGCTGGTTTCAGCCTGGGCACAGCGGGATGCTAGATTGAGTACCTTCTGAATGGTTGGGTTTATTTGTGGGGCATCGCCCATAGCAGCACCTCTCCGATGTCCGAGTAGTCTAGCACTTGGGCCGCCCTCTCTCCATCCCGGCTGAGGCCCGAAAACCGGGAACTAAGCAACGGAAGCGAGAACCTGCACTTTCGCAATCACTCCCGTTAGAATCTCTCCAGGTTCTCCATGGACACCGCCCGCATCGCCGCCCTTCTCGAACCTTTCCTCGAGTCATCGCTTCCCTCCTCCCAGCTCGATCAAATATCGACGTACATCGATCTATTACTTCGCTGGAACGCGCGCATCAATCTGACCGCCATCCGCCATCCCGAAGAAATCGTAACCCGCCACTTCGGCGAGTCCTTGTTCCTCGCCCGCCACCTCTTCCCAGCAATTTCAATCCCTTGTCATCCTGAGCGTAGCCGAGCCGAGAGCGAAGCGAAGGGCTTGGCGAAGTCGAAGGACCCCTACTCGGCCTCCCCGCCCGTGCTGCCGCAGGGAATTCTCCCCGCGCACTCGAATCCTCCACGCGTTCTCGACATCGGCTCCGGCGCCGGATTCCCCGCCCTTCCCCTGAAAATCTGGGCCCCGCACATCCACCTGACGCTGGTCGAATCGAACCACAAGAAGACCGCCTTCCTCCGCGAAGTGGCCCGCGCACTTACATTGACCAACATCAATGTAATAACCGATCGAGCCGAAGTTCTCTCCGCCCGCCCCGGCTTCCCCCGTGCCGACATCGTAACCCTCCGAGCCGTAGAGCACTTCGAAACCATCCTCCCCCAAGCCATAACTCTCCTGGCTCCCAAAGCAAGCCTAGCCCTACTAATAAGCACCACCCAGATCCCCCACCTAACAACCCAGGCGAAGATGAAATGGCACCCACCAATACCCGTCCCGCAGTCACATAAAAGAGTGTTATCGATTGGTATACATGAGTAAAGTGGCAGATATTTCCCTTTAAGTGACAGATAGTGGAAATATTCATCCACAAAAATGCGAAAATATACGTTATAGTGGTATAAAATAACAAATATCTCATTATGAGACGAATCAGAAAAAGTGTTCCACGTGAAACACTTCTCCATTTTGCAAAACCCCGACCCCATCATTTCAATTTTCCCAACCGTGTGATGTGTTTCACGTGAAACACATCCGCACCGATGGCGTCGCCAGATAATCCAGAAACGTGCTGAGTGCTTCACGTGAAACATTCGCGAGAGTGCACAAAAATCTGGCATTGATTTCCACCGATGCGTTCGCATATTCTGACCCGCAACACCCAGAAAATAAAATCATGGGACGTGTCATCGCAGTTGCCAACCAGAAGGGTGGCGTCGGCAAGACTACGACCGCCATCAACCTTGCCGCCTCACTCGCCGCCGCCGAGGTCAACACGCTGCTGGTGGACTGCGATCCGCAGTCGAACTCAACCAGCGGCCTGGGCCTGGTAAAAAATCCGGAGCGCATCAGCATCTACGACGTGATCATGGGCGTGGCCTCGGCGGAGGAGGCGCTGCAGCTCACCGAGCTTGAGCAGCTATGGCTGATTCCATCGCACAAGAATCTGATCGGCGCCAACATCGAGCTGGTCGGGGCGGAGCGGCGCGAGTATCGTCTGCGCGATGCGCTTGCGAGTTTGCGCGAGCGCTTCCAGTTCATCGTGCTCGACTGTCCGCCGGCGCTCGATCTGCTTACGCTGAATGCGCTGGTCGCCGCGGATGGAGTGTTGATCCCGATGCAGGCGGAATACTTTGCGCTCGAGGGCGTGTCGGAGCTGCTTGACACCATCGAGCGGATACGCGCGGCGTTGAATCCTGCGCTGGCGGTTGAGGGCGTGGTGATCACGATGTTCGATGAGCGGACCAACCTGGCGCAGCAGGTGGCGGAGGAGTTGAGGAAATTTTTTGGAGAGAAGCTATGCACGACGACGATTCCGCGGAACATACGGCTGGCGGAGGCTCCAAGCCACGGGCTGCCGGCGCTGGTGTATGACGTGCGGTCGCGGGGGGCGGAGAGCTACATACGGTTGGCGAAGGAGATCCTGGATCGGCAGGCGAGGGTGGCCAGCGGGCCGGGGGAAGCGGCTTAGATCGATGTACATAAATATTTATATACATCGATATAATTGAGTTGGCGAGGCCTCAGGTCTCAGAAAACCATCGCGACCGAACGATCAACTAAGACAGAACGGGGAGACTCCTTAATGACTACATCGAATGCTGCGGCACTTGATAAGACGGCGGAGAAGACTGGGACGGAAAAGGTTAGCGAGAAGCTGGCTGAGAAGCGGCGAGCTTTGGGGCGGGGGCTGGAGTCTCTGCTGCCGGGGCCTCGGGTGGTAACGGCGCCGGCGGCTCCCACCCTTCCGGAAAGTGCGCGGAAGGATGGGGCAGCCGATTCTACATTCCAGGTCGACGGGGGACGGGCGGGGGCGCCCGTCTCTCCACTGGATGGCTTGGCGGTGGACGAGTTGCAGGCGGTGGCTTCGGGGCGGACTGCGGATGGGGAAACGGTGTTTCGGCTGGCGATTGATCAGATCGATCACAACCCGCACCAGACGCGGAAGGGTTTCGATCAGGAGTTACTCCAGGAACTGACAGATTCGATCAGGGTGCAGGGAGTGCTGCAGCCGGTGGTGGTGCGTCCGGGGACGGAGGGGCGGTTCATCCTGATTTTGGGCGAGCGGCGGGTGCGGGCGTCGAGGATGGCGGGGAAGACGACGATCCCGGTGATTGTGAGGCGGGTTTCGGAGCAGCAGGCGGCGGAAATGACGCTGGTGGAAAACCTGCAGCGGGAGGACCTGAATTGCGTGGAGCAGGCCGAGGCGTTCGCGAACTTGAGCACGGAGTTCAAACTCACACAGGAGGAGATTGGTGCGCGGGCGGGCGTGTCGCGGGAGAAGGTGTCAAATTTCATGCGGCTGCTGACGCTGCCGGAAGGCGTGATCGGGGCGCTGCAAAAGGGGCGGCTGACGTATAGCCACGCGCGGGTGCTGTTGACGCTACGGGATAACGCCCGGATCTGGAAGCTCGCGCAAAGAGTAATGGAAGAAAAGATGTCGGTGGCGAAGCTGGAGGATCTGGTGCTGGGGGTGAGCGCGCCGATCGGAGGGGCCGAGCCGAATAAGGGAGGCGGAGCACGGTGGGTGGATCCGAATGTGAAGGCGGCGCAGCGGTCGCTGGAGGAAGTGCTCGGGATGAGGGTGCGGATTCGGGATCGGAAGGGTAGAGGCAAGATTGTGATCGAGTATGGAACGCTCGAGGACTTTGATCGGGTGGTGGGGATGCTGAAGGGGAAGTGAAGGCAGTGGTCAGTGGGCAGTAGAACCAGGAACATCCCCGCCCGAGCGGAGTTTGTGCGGGCCACCCTCGAGGGTCAGGATGGGCGCCAGGCCTGGGCCACCTGCCATGAACAACGTCTTGTAATATCAAATAATACATGTTATTGTTCTGGCATTATGAGCAGCACCGAGAAAACCGTCAGCTTCCGCGCCGTCGCCGAAAGGATCGACGCGCTCGATTCGCTGGCCGCCGCGCAGGACCGTTCGCGCAGCTATCTCATCAACGAGGCGATCACCAACTACATCGAGCTGCACGCCTACCAGGACGCGCTGGTCCGCAAGGGGCTTGAAGAGATGCGGAAAGGCCGCGTCGTAAGCCATGCGGAGGTCGTAAAGCGACTCAAGCGGGAGGGGCGCGCTCGGCGATGATCGGGCCGATGATCGGGCCGACGATCGAATGGACCGAGCAGGCGACCCGGCAACTGGATCAGGCCCACGATTACATCGCTTTCTCTAATAGCGAGGAGGTTGCCGCCCGGATCACGATGCGGATCGTTACCAGCGTTCAACAGCTCGCTACATTCCCCATGTCGAGCAGATCAGGCCGGGTTCCGCGTACTCGTGAGCTGGTCATTTCGAATACGCCCTTTATCGCAGCCTACGCCATCGATCATGACCGCATCGTGGTCCTCGCCCTCTACCACGGTGCGCAACAATGGCCGGAGATCTTCTAGATAAAGTCCAAACCCTACGCGCGACTGTCCACGATTGGGGCCCGGCACGGTGATCTCCCACCCTTGCAAAAGGCGCAAGGGTGGGGCACCCTCAGTGGTGACAATGCAAACAAACGTCAATCACGGGTGGGGCCACCCAGCGCTGGGCCACCCGCCCAAATGGCTAGCTTGTCCCACTTGTTACTCTGCTGATTCTCCCTGCGTCGGCGGGTAGAGCTCGACCTCGGGGGCTAAAGCCCACTCTGATTCAAAACAGGTTACGCGGCCCTAAAGAGGCCGCTCTTCCACGGGGTCCACACATTCGTGCGTGAGAACTGGGTCGCCCCCTGCGGGACTTGAGATCATTTCTTCCACTTTTCCCAGCGCTGAAGCGCTGTGCTAAGTTCGGTCGCCCCTCCGCGGCTGGGTTCCACCAGGGTGCCTTCGCGATTGAATCAGAGGCTTATCCAGCGGCCCTGCCCTTATCCGAATGGCCAGCCTCTCCCACTTTTTGCTCCCCTGATTCTCCCTGGCCGGCGGTAAGGTTTTCAGCTCGGCTACGGTCTTGTTTTGCGCTGACAGTGGGCTTCGCTTAGTTTAGGATTCGAGCGCTAACTCAGGGCTACTGTGAGCGCAGACGGATGCCGAGCTTTGCTCGGCTTGGACGGCCGAGGGCGGCCGTCCCTACGCGAGCCCGGCTGGCGCTGGGGTGTGAGGGGATATGGGACTGATTGATGTTTTGTTTGGGCGGCCACTGGCTTCTTCCGAGGACGAGGGGCAGCGGATTACGCCTCAGCAGGGGATTCCTACGTTTGGACTCGATGCTTTGAGTTCGGCGGCTTACGGGCCGGAGGCGGCTTTGACGATTTTGCTGCCTTTGGGATTGGTGGGGGTGCAGTACATTGTGCCGTTGACGGCGGCGATCATTGGGCTGCTGGTGATTGTGTATTTCAGTTACCGGCAGACGATTGCGGCTTATCCGATGGGCGGGGGATCTTACACGGTTGCCCGGGAGAACTTGGGGGACCGGGCGGGAGTGCTGGCGGGCGCGGCCTTGATGATCGATTACCTGCTGAATGTGGCGGTGGGCATATCGGCGGGGATCGGGGCGCTGGTTTCGGCGGTGCCCTGGTTGCAGCCGCACACTTTGGCTCTGTGCCTGGGGGTGCTGGCTATATTGACGATGGTCAATCTTCGGGGAGTGAAGGAGGCGGGATCGGCGTTTGTGGCTCCTACATATTTGTTTGTGGGGACGCTCGCGGTGGTGATCGTGATGGGGCTTTATAAGGTGGTCGTGTCGGGGGGACATCCGGTGGCGGTGGTGGCGCCGGCGGGAACCGCGCCGGCGGCTTTGCAGGCGGTGGGGGTGTGGATTTTGCTGAAGGCGTTTGCTTCGGGGTGCACGGCTTTGACGGGCATCGAAGCGGTTAGCAACGGGGTGCAGGCGTTTCGGAAGCCGGTGGTCCCGGCGGCTCGGGCTACGTTGACGGCGATCATCGCGATGCTGATTTTGTTGCTGGGGGGAATTGCGCTTTTGGTGCGGTACTACGGAATTATGGCTACGGATCCGGGACAGGCGGGATACCAGAGCGTGTTGTCGATGGTGACGGCGGCGGTGACGGGGAAAGGAATTTTTTACGATCTGACTATGTTCTCGGTGTTGCTGGTGCTTTGTTTGTCGGCGAACACTTCGTTTGCGGATTTTCCCCGGCTGTGCCGGGTGATGGCTCGGGACGATTATCTACCGCATTCTTTAACGATTCGGGGACGGCGGCTGGTGTTCTCGCAGGGGATCTGGGTGCTGGCGATTCTGGCGGGGCTGTTGCTGATTTTGTTTGATGGGGTGACAGACCGGTTGATTCCTTTGTTTGCGGTGGGAGCGTTTCTGGCATTCACTTTGTCGCAGGCGGGGATGGTGGGGCATTGGCTGAGGACGGCGTCGTGGGCGGGGGCTTGGCACAGCATCCTAATCAACGGTCTTGGAGCTTTGGCTACGGGGACCACGACGATAGTGATTGTGGTGGCGAAGTTTGCCGCGGGGGCATGGGTGGTGGTGCTGCTGTTGCCGGCGGCGGTGGTGTTTATGCAGCGGGTGCACCGTCACTATGAACGGGTGGCGGAGGAAACAGCGCTGCCCGGCAGGGTGATTCCGGATGCAGGGGAGTTGGCGCCGCCGATTGTGCTGGTTCCGGTGGAGAAATGGAATGCGGCGACGGAGAAGGCGCTGCGGTTCGGTATGACTTTGTCTCCGGATGTGCGGGCGGTGCATGTGACGTGCGATGCCGATGAGAGTCGGCCTTCGTGGTTGGCCGAGTTGCCGGCGGAGACGCGGCAGCCGATGCAGGTCACATTGCCGTCGCCGTATCGGCTGGTGATTCATCCGATTGTGGATTATGTGTTGAAGGTGGAGAAGGAGAATCCGGGGCGGACGATCGCGGTGGTGATTGCGTCGATGGTGGAGCGGCACTGGTATCACTATTTTCTGCACAATCAGCGGGCAGAGATATTGACGGCGCTGCTGCTGATGGGTGGGGATGAGCGGATCAACATTATTAATGTGCCTTGGTATTTGAAGGCGTGAAAGCAGTTGCCAGTTGCCAGCGGTCAGTTGCCAGAACAATAAGGACTTGATTTTGCATTCACTGGCGACTGGTTACTGGCAACTGTTCCTGGGATTGATTCACACTCTCCAATAGTCAGGGCGCCAGTGCTGGATTGATTTTTTGATGTCGGAGGCGGAGAGCTTTTCGTTCAGAGTTCGGGCGGCTAGCGCGGGGAGTTCGGCGTCGGAGGCGAAGCGCAGCGCGATCAGTTGCGATTCGGTGAATTCTGGGATGCGGGGACGAAGGGCTGGGTCGAGCAAGGACGCGAGGCGCAATCTTTCTTCGAGGCGGATGACGCGGTCCTGCACCTTGAGGGCATAAAGGCGGATCTTGAAGATGGCGGCTATCGCAGCGATCATGACGACGACCAACCATGCCGAATGCAGACTTGGCCTTCTGACCAGGTGGACGATGGTCGCGATCAGGGTGATGGCGAATACGGGGAGGATGAAGAAATGGAAGAGCGGATCGTAACGCGTGTAATTGGAATAACTTTGGGGAACTGCGTTAGCCATGGCGAAAGGCTCCTTTGAAAGTCGAACCATCATCGCACAGATAGACGGGGTAAGACATCCAGGGGGACGCGGCAAGCCGCGCCTCACGGGGAACCACTTCGAAAACATCTGGGGATGTGCGGCGGGTCACAGTGTTGTCACTTCCCGCCGGAGTACAATCGCGCTCTTGACGGGCCTGATTTGAAGGCTGATCTCAGCGGGAGGCTCAGTGCCGGACCAACTCTTCGGGGAGATGCTCCAAAGCATCGTCGATGGCGCGCCGGATAGGGCTGCGGAATTGGCGCGGCAGGCGCTGGCCAAGGGCGTCGATCCGCTGGAAGCGGTGAACCGGGGATTTGCTGTGGGGATCACGTTCGCCGGCGATCAATTCGGCTGCGGTGAAATGTTTCTGCCCGATCTGCTCGCCTCGGCCGAGGCGATGAAGGCCGCCATCAAGGTTCTTGAACCGGAGATGCTGAAGCGCGGCTCGCGGCGCGAGACTCTGGGCAAGATTGTTCTCGGCACCGCCAGAGGCGATATTCACGACATTGGCAAGAATCTGGTCGCCACCATTCTTTCCGCCAGCGGATTCCAGATCTTCGATCTGGGAACCAGCGTGACTCCCGAGCAGTTCGTTGCCAAGGCCAAAGAAGTTGATGCCGACATCGTCGGCGTCTCCGCTTTGCTGACGACAACCATGGCCGGCCAGAAAGCCGTGATCGAAGCGCTGGATCGGAATGGTTTGCGGCCTCGGGTAAAGGCGATCATTGGGGGCGCCGCGGTCACCTCGAAGTGGGCGGCCGAAATCGGCGCTGACGGATACTCTCGCAATGCCATCGATGCGCTGGAACTGGCAAAGAATCTGATGGGCAAAGGAACAGTCTCGGCATGAGACCCAGAATTCAACTGCTCAGTGCTGAACTCATCGGGCGCATTCTGCGCGAAGCGTTTGAACTGCTGATGAGCCCCGGAGTTCGCGTGGGCTCGGCGGTGATCGAGCTATTACAGTCTGCCGGTGTTGAAGTCAATGACGGAATAGCGCGCATCCCTGAGCCGCTGGTGCGAGAGTGCCTGGCATCGGTCCCACGGGACTTCTACCTGTACAACCGCCGCGGAGAGAAAGCCGTCCATTACGGCGGCGACGATGTGCAATTCGATCCCGGCTCCTGCTGCGTGCAAATGCTCGATCCTGACACGCTGGAAGCGCGGCCGTCGGAGACTCGCGACCTGGTGCGCATTGTCCAAGTCACGGAAACTTTGCCGCAGTTCGCCGCGCAATCTACCGCCGTTGTGTGCAGCGATAATGACGCGCCGAGCGCGATCGGCGATCTCTACCGGCTGTTCGTGGTCCTGCAGTATTCCGACAAGCCGGTGGTGACCGGATCGTTCTCCGCGGCCGGCCTGCAGGGAATGATTGACTTGCTTGCCACCGACAGCGGCAGCGCGGAGCGGTTGCGTCAGCAACCGCGGGCAGTTTTTGATGTGTGTCCTTCCCCGCCGTTGAACTGGTCGGAGTTCGGATCGCACAATCTGCTCGACTTGGCCCGCGCCGGCATGCCCGCGCAAATCGTCTCCATGCCACTGGCCGGCGGCACCGCTCCGGTGACACTGGCTGGTTCGGTGACGCAGCATGCCGCCGAAGTGCTGGCTGGCATCACGCTGCATCAACTGGCGGGACCGGGATCACCGATAGTCTGGGGTGGCGCTCCTGCCATCTTCGACATGCGTACCGGAGGCGCGCCCATGGGCGCGGTGGAAACGGCCATGCTGAATATGGCGTGCGCCGAAGTCGGCAAGCATCTTGGCCTGCCGACCCACGGCTATCTGGTCGCGACCGATTCGAAGCTTGTGGATGCGCAGGCCGGCGCGGAGAGTGCCCGCTCGGCGATGCTCGGAGCGCTGGCGGGCATCAACATGATTTCGGGGGCGGGGATGCTTGAATCTCTCGCCTGTTTCAGCGTCGAAAAGCTGGTCATTGATGCGGAGTCGATTGCCTCGGCGCAGCGGCTGGCGCGAGGCATTGAAGTCCGCGGCGAGGAAGTCCGCGGTGATGACGTTGGTAGTGAAAGCCTGGCCACCGCCATGTTCGCGCAAACCGGGCTCTCCGGAGAATTTCTCAAGCTGAAGGAGACGCGCGCGCTTTTTCGGCAGGAGCAGTATCTTCCCTCCCCGGTCATCGATCGCAGCGCGCGAGGCTCGGAGCCACCCAGCGACGTCTTTACGCGAGCCCGTGCCCGCGTCGATGAACTGGTCGGCAAGTATCAGAAGCCATCTCTTCCCGAAGACGTGCTGCGGAAGTTTCAGGCAATCGTTAAACGCGAAGCTGATCGCGAGGCTGACCGCGAAGCAGACAGAGCAGGCGTGGCCCTTCCCAGGAACTGAGAATCCTGAAAACCGGCTGTTTCCCTCCGGACGTCGAACCCTAAGACCACCGACCTCAGTAGCGCCCGGGATTTCGTCGGACGGTACTGGACGCTACTTTACTTTCCGATGCAGAAGGTGACGCTAGCAGCTATCGAAAACAAAACAATGCGATTGCAGTAAAACCACCACTCTGGAGTACATGCCGGAGTACTCAGTAGCATGCTGTGACCCTCTGATTTCTTTCGCGGCGGTGACAAGCCTTCGGGGGTCCTCGTCAGAGCGCATTCTGCCGGTCGTCTTCGGTACTCTTCCAGTCCGATGAGTGCGGGCTAAGGTATCTCTTCACCCCGATGTCGCGGAGAACATCTGCAGGGCTTTTCAGCGACGGTGCCTCAGGCTCGATTGGGCCAACATACGCCGCTGATAGCGGCTCAAACGCGTCGGCGGCCAAGTCGTTACTGATCAGGATCAACTGGCCGATGGGGAAGCCGGGGTACAGCACTTGAGGAGTATTTGAAACGTTGGCAATTTCGAGGGTCAGGCAGCCCCGATAGAGAGGATGGATCCACGGGGCTGTTTCAATCACCAAAAACGTGCGCGCGACCGAAGACTTGGTTAGTATCTGCCCGGAAACATCGTTGGGTAGCTTGATAAATTCCAGTGTGGCTCCAAGCACGGTCTGATGGGCAGGGATGACGAGGTAAGCTCCCAATGGTTTGTGCACTTTCAGGTGGGAGCGCTTGGCGGAATCAGGTTTAGTTGGGTCGAGGAACGGTGCTGGTGGACTCTGCGGAATTAGGAAAAAAGAGCCGAGTCGAAGGTCTATCGCGTCGTGGTCGAAGGCTTCCCCGCTACCGAGGAATGGCGTAATGACTAGGCTCTCGGGCCTCCACCCTGGAATCCGGAGTCGCGCTTCGATCGTCTTCTTTGATAAGACGCTCATGGCCTACTGAAGAGTGTAATGTCCTCAAGGGCCTTTGAAGTCCAGCTCTCAAGCTTTTTGGCCCAATGCACTCGCCGCTTCGCCGAGTTCAGATTTTCGTCCGCAACTCGATTCATTAGCTTCTCGATGTTTTCCAAGTAGAAGAGGGCAAAGCTATTCAGGACCGTGACAGCGGTCGGAGTAGCTGGTTGAGGTTGGCCGTCAATGGTGATGGTCGACGGTACAATACCTTCTTGCAGATAGTGAGCGATGTGCTCTCTCAATTGAACGAAGTCATGTACCCCTGTATCGAGGCCGCCGACAATCCTTCCCAATTGTGTGTTGATCTCCGGAATTACCTTGAAAAACGCATCTATGAGCAGCTTCCGCGTGTCCTCGGCTTCAATGAAGTCATTGTCCGTCAACGCACTCAACAAATCCATGACGCGCACATACCGGGAATCAATGTTATGTATCTGCGGCCACCATTTCAGTTGCTTCAGCAGATCGGTTTGGTACTTAACGCGAAATGGATGCGAGGGATGGAGGGAGTAAAAGTGGATGGGTGGCTGGCCGGGCCTTGAGGTCGCAAGGGCGTCGCTCTTGTCCAACAAATTTGGTAGGTCGAACAACTCAATGTAAGCGAAAGTGTAGCACGAGCCTATCAGGCAGACGGCGAAGAGGTCGCAGAACAGTTCCTTGCTCCAACTAAGGACAGTGTCTACGAGCCGGCTCTTCTCGGTCCTTTCTTTTGTCTGATAGTCCGCTCCATAGACGATTTCGAGTGCAGCCCTTACCTCATGCCGGAGTTGGTCGTCCAACGATTTCTCCGAGTAGACATATTCACCTATCTCATGGGCTACAAGGCAATTCAGGAACAGGGAGCTGCCCTGCGTACTCGGAATTCCAATCAAGCCCAAACCGGATGGGAACTCCTCGGCAGTTACGATAAATGCGAGGTCTGATGCTGCACCCCGAATCCAAGTCGGATTCACCTGGAGATAATCGAATGTTTCGGTGAGGAAGATTGCAAAATCTGCGTTTTGCAGTCCGGGGAGTTTTCGCGTCCGGTCCAGCATGGCAGAAATAAGCGCGGTCGGCTGATTCAGCGTGTCCGAATCACTTGCTGGCTTGATGAATTGATGTAACTGTTTCCAAACGCGCCGAATTGTAAAGAGTTCGTCACGCATTTCGTGAAACTCGTCCTCAGTGGCAATCTCCAGATGCTCAGGTGGGAAGGCAGCCAGGTGATTTTTCGTCGCCGTGGCCAGTTGTTCGACGCACTGGAAGAATCGCGCCGAGGACTCGGTGAACGCTACTGATTGCGGGATCTCGGTACAAGAGGCGGAGACAGAATCGACAAATCCGTAAAGGGCGGAGACTTCGCGCACGAGTTGATTCCGAAGCGAAAGCATCAATCAACGGAAAGTCTCGGCCAATGACGGATCGTCGTAATGGTAGAGCGCTCGGTTTTCGACTGCGGAAAAGAACCCGATCGTAGCACGAACATCTTCTTTGGTGTACTTCTCACCCGCATGTATCCGTTCAATTTCGTCTTTGAGATTAGGGTCAGCGAGCACGTGGAGGACCTCCTCCACTGTCCGAACCTCTTCGAAGCGGTTGAATCCCGCCTCTTCGTGAAGTTTGGAAACTGGAGTCCCTGACTGAGGAGTGGGCTCGCTTAGCGAGTTGAGCGCCGCTCGCAGCGCGGACTTCAACTCAGGCGTGGGCTCACTTCCCGACAAGACAAGCTTCAAGCGCTTGATTGCGCTTCTCGCTTGGAGCGCTAGGGATAGATAATTTATTCGCTCGCCGCGGTTCGCCATTGACTCACACAGGGTAGGCATAGTTTCCTCCCTTGTAAAGAACGACTCCTACATGTCGAATATGCTGTACAGCTTTCCTCAAATATGTCAAATATATTCGACATAATGCCGGTACTCGACTGGATGGCTGATTTGGGCGTGCAGATGCGGGACGCCCGGGAAAAACGGAGCATGAGTCAGGACGAGCTCGCGGAGAAGGTCCACAAGAGCCGGCAGAGCATCAATCTCTATGAGAACGGAAAAGGTAACCCGGATTTTCGGGTTGTGGCCGAGATAGCTGCGGCGTTAGGGAAGGAATTTAATGTGCTGGGCTGCACGATCGGCCCTGAAGATGTGATCCGGCGTTTACCTCCGGCCGAACAGCTCTGCCTCGAATTCGATCACGACCATACTTTCTTAGCCACGCTGACGATCCGACCCTCAAGCAAATCAGTCTCGATCACGACCGTCGCGGAGCTCAGCGACAAACTCGCATGATTCCGTCGACGGAGTTTCGCTCAAACTCCTGCACTCCCACCTCTGCCGTAAGGGCCGAACCGATCTCGTCATTCTTTGCGTCCCTTTCGCTGTTTGGCCGCCCTTGTTCGTGCCTTCGCGGCGGCCTTGGAGGCTTTAGTCGCGCTTTCTCTGCGTTGCTTGGCGGTTAGAGCCTTAGCGCGAGCAAGGCCGCCACGCCTCCCCATTTCCGACATGACCTTCGAAATCTGATCATTCCCGCTCATGTTGCAAATAGTACACCGTGGCGCCAGGGATGCGCGGAGTTCGTATTTGGTTCTTGACACCGTAGCGCTACGGTGAAATCATGAGGACGTTAGAACGGGCCGAGGGAGTGTTCGAAGCACTCCACCCAGCCCTAACCACGGTCGCCTACTTAAGGAGGCAACAATGGCTAGACAGCAACGTAGCACCACTATTACTCAAGAATCTACTCCTCCCATCTCTCGGGCTGCTCTCTACGCCCGAGTCAGCACCCTCAACAATCAAGATCCCGAAATGCAGCTCGCTGAACTGCGGGAATATGCGGAGCGCCGCGGCTGGCAGATCGTTGAGGAATTCACAGACCAGGGAGTGTCGGGCTGCAAGGAGTCCCGGCCAGCGCTCAATCGACTCATGTCGGATGCCTGCCGCCGACGGTTCGATGCCATTTTGGTCTGGAAGATCGACCGCTTTGGGCGCTCCTTGAAGCACCTCGTCAATGCCCTGGCCGAACTTGCAGCATTGGGGGTGGCGTTCATCAGCCTGAGGGACAACCTGGATCTGAGCACTCCATCGGGTCGCTTGATGTTCCAAATAATCGGCGCG
>JBEKYF010000043.1:0-32688 GCA_049511255.1 Terriglobales bacterium
TCCGGTTCGACGAGCGGGAACAGGAAACAGAGTTACGCCAAACCGGATTGAGGCGGGTCATGCGAAAGCACCCCAACAGCCACCGGGAGGCTAACGCCACTGCGCCTGTTCTCGACTCTACTTGAACACGGTACCGTTCTTGACCTTGACGTGCCCTCCCTCGGTTAGGGTGCCGTCGTGAGGCTTGCTCGCTGCCTTCCGGTATGTCACGGTGAACACCCAATCGGGACCGCTTGGCACCGGATTGAACGTCAGGGCTACGACCTCCATGAACGACAGGACGCGCTGCGTCACTTCTTTCTTGCGGCCGTTCACGATGATCGTGATCTGCTTGGCCGGGCCGCTGTGGAAGTGCTCGTCTTCGCGGAGATGGATTTCCTCGCCGCCCTCCCACACCGGCTGATCCTCGCGGTTGCCCTCGACTTCCCGGTACAGGTCACTCCCGGCGCCGACTTTTCCGAGCCGGTACAGAGCATCGCCCGTGGTCGGGCTCGGCGATTCGTACCGCTGCTGATCGATGTGAATCCGCACATTGTGCGGCTGTTGGACTTCCTGTTGTTGTTCAGACATTGCTAATTCTCCTTCACTGAGTTGCCGACATAGTTGCTCCTCATGGTTTTGCGCGGATTCGAGCCGCCGCGCGAACCGTGAGGTTCTGCGATTGGAACCTGTTGCGTATGATCTGGGCCATTTCGTCGTACACGCGCGCTTTTTTCTCCGGATCGGAAATTGTCACGACCAGGGAGAAGGGCTGCGGTTTGAAAGCTTCCTCGTCCTCGATGCCGTGGCGCGTCAGAAGACGAACCATGAGGCGCCACCGCAGGCCGCGTTCTCCGTTTTCACCAAGGTCACCGTGATATGTGCGAACTGGCGCCCACTTCCGGAGTTTTTCGACCTGGTAGGACTCGTAGAGGAGGCCAGGATTTTTGTGTTCGGGAGGCACCAGCCCAACGAACTTCGGCTTTGGCTTTATTTGTCCGGTCTCGCGGGACCGCTCCTGGCAGTAAACACCAAAGTGCGCGTCGATGTGGGCCTCGCAGTATTCAGTTCCCCACCGTGCGCCACGCGCCGGGGCGAAAGCGACCGTCATCCAGATTTCGCCGAAATACTTTCCATCTCGACGCAGAGAGGGCGGATACGGGAAGTCATCCCACTCAAGGTAGTATCCGGGACGCAACACATCGTCGAAGACGAGAGTAGACGTATGCGGAGTGCACTTCAGACAGTACGGCACCACAGTGGGCAAGCCGAAACCGAAGAAGTTCTCATCGCCATCAGGTACGCGGAGCGCGGTTCTCGGATCACGTGCGTGATGCGTCAGGAGGGCTCTCGCCATAACCGGCGACGGCGTCGGCGTGACTTGGTGGTAGATTTGCGCCAGCGTGCGGGACACAAGAGGAGTGGCGAAACTGGTGCCGAGGTTCTCCGCGGAGCCCATGCCGTTTACCGACCGAATTCCCGCAATGTGCGATGCATCTGTCGAGCACGATCCGCCATAATGCACGAGGTCGGGCTTGATCACATAATTGGGGCCGGCTCCATGACGGGAGAAAGCGGACGGATGATGCTCTTTTGGCCCGTTTTTCTTGTAGTCGACGTGAGAGACGGAACCCACGGTGATGCCGAGAACGCTATCCGCAGGCGTCGTGATCCGCCCAGCCTGCAACTGGCTTGCAGTCCTCGGGAAATCCAGGAGAGGCGGCGTATCGTAATTCCCGGCGCTAATAACAAACGAGACCTGGTATTTTTCTTGAAGGTTGTCCAGTTCTTCGGCGAGCTTTGAGAACTCGTCGAGCGAGCACACCGTATCGGTGCCAGCGACAGATTCCAGACCTTGTACCTGTTGGCGTGCTGCTGGAGTGCCGCTTCGAGCGACACAAGAAATTCTGTTTCCAGGAGCGGCAGTGTGTCTCCCTTTGCCGGGTCGTCGTTGGGTATGACCTGAAGATCGAAAACGCCGCAAGGGCTGTTATCCAGTCCGGGGATTGTCGGGTTGAGGTAGCCGCCCCAGCAGATGAGGCCCGCAACGAAGGTTCCGTGATCCGGGTTCCGGTATGCAGGCGCGACCTGGGAATCGCGGCCCACGACCCAACTCTCAAGGTCTGGAACCTGGCCCGCGATTCCACTATCCACGACCACAACCACCGGGAAATCCCCCGTGACCTGATCGCGGGTCGGCAGTGCCGGAAGCGGTTTGGCGTCGAACATCCGAGGGCGTATGGTTCTGATAAGTGGCATGGGTGCGATCGATCGCACACCGATCACGCGAGAAAGAGCCTCGACGTCGGCGACATCGCGGCATTCAATTTGATAAGTGAAACTGCCCGCGGAATATCCGTTTTGGCTGAACCGTACATCGCGGCTCTGACAGGTCTTTTCAAAATCCGCGATCACGTTCCGCTGCTCGGCTTCAGCCCCCATGCTGAAAAGCCGCACGCGCGTGATGAAGCCCTTCTTGCCGCGAGGGCTCCTGCGCAACAGGTCAGCAGGTTCCATTCCACTACGGCGGTACGCCGGCGTCACCGGTTCGATTGCATCGACGCAGGAGAGTTCTTTCGTTATCCGCTCGGAGTCGTTGTTGCTGATGATGTCGGCGAGACGATCTAGGCCCGCGGGCGTCGCCTTGACGAACAATTCCCCAAGACGTCCGGCTCCGATGATCGGACACGATTGATGTGAAAACAGGTTTTCCGGACGATGGCTTTTGGCCGCGGCTTTCGACAGCAACTTCACGCGAACAGGGGCGACCCCGGTTGCGCGCATCTGCGGGACGACGGCCGTCCGTATCGCCGACACTTGCGTGGACAACCTTGCGCGGTACTTCGCGTCCACGGGACGAAACGGCTTCGGCGGCATTCCACCGGTTTGAACCCGGCGTTCCGTGCCCTGCTTGGGCATGATCAGCTTGATCAGAAGGCGTTCTTGATGAGGCGGTCTGATTATTTCAGCCATCGCTCTTCACCTCTTTCGACCAGCGGTGTGCGGTCGCTTTTGAAACCCCGAAAAGATCGGCGACGGCAGCGTGGCTATACAGCTTCGCGTTTCTCTCGCGCAGCAGCGTAGAAACAACGTGTTCATCCTTGCCTCGCAGCAGCGCCAGGAATCGGCGGTCCTCTCCTTCGCCGATGCTCATGTTCTGCAGAACCTGGAAGGCATCCTTCAACTCCGGCGATTTGTCTGTCGTGAGCCGGCGCCGTTGCAGCCGGACACAGACTTCGCGGATGTCCGAGCCCGAAAACCCTTCCGAAAGATCGACGAGGAGCTCGATCTCGCGTTCTTCGATGTGCAGCGGAGGTAGGAATTCGGTCCACATCGTTTTTCGAAGTTCGGCCGAAGGAAAATCCAGCACCAGGCGATAACTGAACCTCCGCCAAATGGCTGAGTCGAGCAACTCGTGGTGATTTGTCGCGGCGATGATGATCGACTGGTTGCCCAGCGTGTCGAGGTTCTGAATAAAGCTGTTGACTACCCGCTTCAGCTCGCCAAGCTCCTGGCTGTCACCCCGCAGTTTTGCGATTGCATCAAACTCATCAAGAAAGAGAACGCAAGGCGTCTTCGCGGCAAAATCAAAAAGCGCGCGGATGTTTTTCGACGTACTCCCAAGAAACGAGGAGATGAGACCGTCGAGACGGGCAATATAAAGGTCCAGACTCAACTCACGCGCGATGTGTCGAACAAGTCGGCTCTTGCCCGTGCCAGGCGGGCCATATAAAAGGAAGCTCAGGGAAGCAGAAAGGCCGTGAACATCTGCCTGGGTATAGCTCTTCGCTATGCTCAGAAATTCGTTGACCGTGTCCCACTGCTCCTGCGGCAGGACGACCGGCGGCTCAGAAAGAGTCTTCCAGTTGATACGTTCTATGAGCGGGAACCGGCTTTCATCATCGACGGGAAGCGCGCGAGCGAACGCCGTGCCGGCAGGCCGGAGTTGGTGGTCGTTCTCTTCCAGCATCCTGCGCAATCGTCGGGCGGAGGCTTCGTCACCGGCCTTTTCCAAGTTGTCAGCCAGGAATGCCGTATAGTTGCGGACCTTGTCCACGTCAAGACGCAGGGCACCGTTTACGATACGAAACAGCTCGCTCATAAAACGTTTGTCGTCATTCATGAGACGATACTTACATGTAGAGAGACGATTGTCAAGAGACGCGTGACGCCGTTAACTTTCCGTGGCGGGAACTTCCCGACGATTCAATGACTTACCGTGCTCCGGACCCCTTCAGTGCGAGACGCCAGATTTTTGGGATACCGGCATGGCTCGCCAGAGAGTCACACTTCTCGCACACTGCTAGGACCGCAATGCAGAGATTCGTCAGTTGATTGGAAGAAAGAAGAGTGATCGGCCGTCAGACGCTTATACGTGATGCCCCTGCCGAAACTTGGCGTGCAGCGTCCCCACTGGAATTCGCGTCTCCTGTGAGATATGCTGCCAGCTTTTCCCCTCGATCACTAGGAAAATCAAAATCGAGATTTTAGATGTGTGTACGGGGAGCGCCAAGATTTTGGTGCAGTCAATGCGAGCTGTTAGTTTTTCCGGCCTCCGGGATCGCGTGTCTAACCCCATGAACATGAGGACTTGGCTCAGATGCTCTGTTGCGAAATCACCGAGGATCTCGCCTTGTTGAAGAACGCAGGGCTGCCCACCGCTGGCATTCCCACTGCCTTCGGCAAACATTGGGACTGGCCGCGCACGTTTTGAAAATCAAACTGCAGCTGGAGCCAGATGTCTGACAAACTTCATGGGCCGACCGTTTTTGTCCAGGGACGGGTTACGACCGAACTGCGATTGGATCGCAATCGCCCACGGCAGGCGCTTCGGTCGTTGTCGCTGTTTTGTGCCGAGATTTGCGAATACAGTTGCGGCTACCTGGGTCCAACGGCGTGGAGCAAACAATCCGAAATGTCGTACCGCATGCCGATAGCGTTTGGGGATGTGCTGCGACCAGCGGTCGATGAACTCCTCAATCGTGCACTGCACCACGACCCATCGATGCAGGCGCCTGTCCTTACACCAAAAGCGCACAAATCCGTCTTCGATCGCAAGAATACGCCACTGCGCGATGGGAGGACGCCTGACATAGCGCCCGGCATAACGCAGAAAGTGCTCTTTTCCGTGGAAGGTTTGCACATGCACGATCCACCCGCGCTTCTCTTCGTGCTGGAGCAGATCTTCAAGTTCGTCGCAACCCATTCCCAAGTCGAACTGGCCCGCGTCCAGTGCCCCGCGCAGAAGTGCAATCACTAGCCGCTGCCAGCTGCGCATTAGCTTGTCGCGAACGAAGAAGATCCGAAGCCGCCACCCCGAGTTAGACGTTTTCAGACCTCCGCCTGTGACCAGCGAGTGCACGTGGGAGTTAAACTGCAACTTCCCGGTGAAGGTGTGCAAGATCGGCATCACACCAACTTCAACGCCGTGGCGCACTCTGGCGTAACTTCCGATGACGTGGGCCGCGATCTCCGGTAGCTTGCGGCAAAGCCTCGGACTGCGGGCAAACAGGGGCCACAAGGTATTCGGCATAGTGAATGTTATGCCAAGATACGGTACCTCCGGCATGGCGCACCAGCGCTCGCGTTGCCACTGAATGGTGGCCCAATGACCGCAACTGGGACAGGCCGGTGACTTGCAAGTATTGTAAAACACCACTTCTTCGTTCTCCGAGGCAAAGACACGGCCCCCCAGCGCGGGCGTCTTGCATTGAAATGCCAGCCGGAATGCGCGGCGCGAGTCGGGGTCGTAATTATCATGATCCCAGTGGTCGCGCCCGAGGATCAGAATCTGCTGCAGTTTGCTAGGGCGGTGAACTTCGGAAAGTTTAGGCAAGGAAATTTAGCTCCTTCTGGGCGTCCAGCTTCGCAAGCAAGTCTTGTCCAAGAACCACCACCGTCCGCCTGCTTCGACTGGTGCGGATTGCAATAAAGCCTGGCCGGCGAGCTTCTTCGCGTTGCAACACTTGAATGATCTGCGCTGGGTCGAGGGATACGTCAGAATGCTCATCCGAGAACTCACGCACGAGCTTGCGCCGGAAGCGCTCCTCTTCATGGCGGGCAAACTCCTCTTTCTGCTGCAATTTGGGCAGTTTGCGCCATTGCCATGCCCGGTGGATTCGGAGAAGACCATTTTGCAAGCCGACGATGATATTTGGGTGAGAACTCTGCATGATTGCCTTGACCTTGCTTACATTGCCGGTCCCCGTGCCGGCGACCTTGGCGATCTCGTGACGGACATCTATACAGTCTGCCTCTGACAAATTTGTCGAACCCTTGTGTTTGCCCCCCGCACGCATGTTATCCAACGCTCTTTGCTGAAAATAGGGTTCTAATGTCAGCGCTAAACAAATTCGGACAAAGTCATTCCATCCGCGCTGGGGTTGATGATGGCTGATGATGAACTGTAGGGCCTCGTTCTCAGTGAGCGGATATTCGATGCAGTTGATCTCGTACCTACCGTCGAACACCGCTGACTGCCAGCGCCCAAATCCAGCGAGAATCATCCCGTTCGTCGTGATAAGAACCGGATCGCTAAGGGACAAGTTCGTCAGCCGGCCGGCGTCGCTGAGCTCGTCTATTACACCGGTCCAGCCAATTTCCTCCAGCGCGGGATGCAGCCGCAGTTGTTTTGGGGAACGAACAACCGGACGCCTTTCCAACCGACTCATCACGGTCGGATTGAAAGACTGCGGCGGGACTGCAGAGATAACCTCTCCGCCGCTCGCACATAGGTTGCCGTGATTCTCTTGAAGTTCCAGGTTCGTCTCCTCCCGTGATCCGCTCTAACGATTTGGCGAACGTCGGCGCGGATTAAAGTTGGACACAACTTGGACACAAAGATCGGGGTAATACGGCAGGTATTGGCAGGTTGCAGGCAGGGAAGCGCTGTAGTATCAACAACAACTTAGCTGTTGATCGTTTAGCTCATAACCCAAAGGTCGGTGGTTCAAATCCACCCCCCGCAACCAACTCCACTGTTTGGTTTCAATGGGTTGAGCCAATCCACTCGCTGCCCCAGTAACTCTATTCTTTGCTCAAGTTTTGCTCAAGTTCTCTCGGGAACGCTAATCTCGCGTGTTTCCGTGCCCCCTGCTCAGCCGTTCACGACTGCTGATCCCCGCTCAAAATCCAGATCGATCTTTCGCCGTCCAGCCTGAATTCCTGCCTCAATCGCGGACTCCTGCGTGGGGAATGTGTCGGGCAGGTAGAATTCAGTTTCCATGAACCCATCCGCAGCATGTTCCTCGACGGAGAACTCTGCCGAGAATCCCCCATCCTTTAGCTCGTGTGACCGTGCAACGATGACGTAGCCCTTGTACCCCAGCCTGCTCTTCATGAATGCAACCTCTTCGGCTTCAATTATTGCACTGCGGGTTGGGGCACTTTCCCGCGATGCCGTCCGCCTGTCGTCGCCCCGCCCCGCCGATCAGCGAGCCCATTCTGCCGAGCTTCGGCTGCGGTAGGCTGAAAGATTCTGGCTTTCTACGGCAATAGCGAATAAAAGGCGAATATACTAAATTCATATTCGTAACCTCACGCAGCTTTGCGTGAGGTTCCACTCTCATCCACGCTGGGTCAATGTTGAGACATGGCGATCAGCAAATTCTCAGGCGGTGCAAACCCTGATTCCGCGAATTATCCCTATCCAATCGTTTGTAAAACCAGCTTTCGTTCCAGGCGGATTACTTTCCATTTGCCCGTCACTCGGAACTACTCTCAGACCAAGCTGTATCCCACGAGTTGATCTCACGCAATTCCGTGTATTACACTCGCCCGGCTTCACGATCGGAACGAAAGATGCGCATTCTATTTACGAGGGTCTTATTAGTCGCCTTTGCGGCTGCGGCTTTGGGCCAATCAGCACCCTCGAATAGGATGCCCTCCGATGCCAAATCGAGGCCCAGCGATCAAGCAGCGTCAAATCCCGCCACCGCGGCTGCCGACACTCCGATTCTGTCCCTGCCCTACACTCCCGGACTCGACACTGAATTCATGGATAGGAGCGTCGACCCCTGCGTGGATTCTTATCAGTAGAGTTGCGGCGGGTGGATGAAGAAGAATCCGATTCCCGCCGATCAGCCAACATTAATTTCCCTGCGGGCGTGTTGCAGCCCCCGCTCTTCGACCCGAAAATAGACGACGCACCCAACTGCGGCGACACTGGCGGAACCATCGGTCACGAGTTGACCCACGGCTTCGATGATCAAGGCCGCAGGTTCGATCCCCAAGGCAACGTGAAGGACTGGTGGACGACACAGGACAGCCAAAACTTCGAGGCCCGCGCGCAGTGCGTAGTGGACCAGTACGCGCAGTACGTCGTTGTGGACGACATAAAGATCAACAGCAAGCTAACCGAAGGGGAAGACATCGCCGATCTTGGAGGACTGATTCTCGCGTGGATGGCATGGAAGGACCAGACCAACAACATGCAGTTGGAAAACTGCGACGGACTCACTCCGGAACAGCGCTTCTTTGTCGGAAACGCGCAGTGGGCATGTGAGAACGACCGGCCGGAGGACTTACGGCTGAGCGCCATCACAAATCCGCATTCGCCCGGCAAATACCAGGTCAACGGGTTGGTGGTGAACATGCCAGAGTTTGCGAAGGCATTCTTCTGCAAGGCCGGTCAGCCAATGATGAAAGAAAACCGCTGTCGCATTTGGTGATGGACATTTCGAACTGACGAGTTGCCTGCGGAATTGAACGAAATGCTCAACTCGGCCACTTTTGCCGTGGTCACCAAGCGATTGCTCCCCTACCCGTAAGAGCCCAAGAAAGCGGTTCGCTCCAAGGTCCTTCGACTAAAACCGTAAGGTGAGCACGGCGGAAAACCGCCTTCGGGTGGCAGGAAGTATCCCCACCATCGCGGCGGGGCTCAACCGCTAGGCTTAGACATCCTGCAACTCGCAATGCGCAGTATTGGAGAGCCTGATGGGCGCAATAAGAAATATGAATTGGACTCGATTCACGCCTGCCTTTACTGTCCGTCTATCGTCTGACCCGATTCCAAGTCACGAGAGTTAATAAAGGATTAATTCTCCTCGTGCAATACGGTTTGGAGTCTTGGGTTTGGAGCGTCCCCGCGGCAAGAGGCCGTCATGTTCCAGAGCCTTTATGTACTCTTTATGAACTTTTTACGCGACCCTTACGGATTTTCGGATGTGATAGCGATTTAGCCACGACAAAAGCGTTTGTGCATTTAGTTAGAGTGGACACACTCATTGAATCAGCAGAACCGGACTTCGGACCGGAAAGGATGCGAACTTGAAAATTACAAGAACTCTAGTGCGTAAAGCCGTAGCGGTTTCAACTTTTCCTTCGATGCTTGTTTTGAGTCTCGCGGTCGGTCAGATTTCGCGGTGTTACGCCCAAGCTCAGGCGCAACCGGACGCTCAGCCGAAAATGGCCGCCGTACACGAACCGTTGCCCAGTGACACGGACACCACGAATAGCACGGCGCCTGCGGCCGCGCGCGATCCGGAGATATCTCCGGCAATCGCCAGGGAATTCGCGGCCATGAAAGCGGAGATCGAAGAGCTCAAAGCGGAACTGAAGAGCCGCACTTTGAGCGGGCCAATACTTGTAGCGGGACCAGCATCTGCCGCAGGCTCAATATCTGCCGCGACACCAGGGGCCAAAGTAGCAGATACCGTGTCGTCAAGCGCGACGGCTGACATGTCGCAAGAGGCGCGTACCGGCTTGCCCGAAAAGCCAAAGCCCAGTGAGCCTTTTGCCTTCGCCGATTGGAGCTGGATGAACGGTAGCCCCCACAACAAGGAAGCGGTGTGGGATTCGAAGTTCTTCACCCCGGAAATCAGACTTGACACTGACTACGTTAGCAGTATGAACCATCCCAAGGACGACTCGCTGGGCGGATCGACCGAGATCTTCCGCTCGAACGAAGTCCAAGTAGAACAGATCAGCTTCGGTGGTGACTTCCACTGGCAAAACGTCCGCGGCCGGATCTTCACTCTTGGCGGAATGTTTGGAGTCACGACGCCAAGGAACGACGGCAGCGTGGGACGCGGCCAATGGGACCTTCGTGGCGCGTACAAGTACTTTGGTGAAGCCTACGGCGGGTACCACTTCGAAGTGAATCACGGTCTCAACGTCGACGCGGGAATCTTCGTTTCCTACATCGGCCTCTTCAGCTACTGGAACTTCGATAACTGGGCCTATCAGCCTTCATATGTATCGTCCAACACACCCTGGTTTTTCAATGGTGTTCGGGTCCAGTGGTTTCCCACCGACAAACTGAAGATTGAGCCTTGGTTCATCAACGGATGGCAATCCTATGCCAGGTATGGCAACACGCCCGGCCTTGGCGGACAGATTCTATACCGCCCGAATCCGTGGGTCTCGTTCGTCTTTAACAACTACGGCCTGGGTGAAGATACGCTGGGCCTTAACGGCCACCGCTCACGCCTGCACACCGATGACAGCGTCGTACTCAAGTATTACGACCATCCGGAGAGGACTATGGACAAGATGGCGTTCTCGCTCACCGGCGACCTGGGATGTGAATCTGGTGGAGGAGTGGCTTGCTTGGGAAATAGGAGGGTCGAGACCCCAACAGGGCCCGCAATCAACTACAAGCAAGTCTTCGCGGGTTGGATGGCTTACAACCGCTGGTGGTTCAAGAAAGACGTGTACGCAATAACACTTGGTGGTGGTGTATTGGACAATCCAGGGCGCTATCTGACGCTGCTGCAACCGATCAATGGAGCGGATGCGGTCTCCGGATCGCCCTACTTCCCATCATTTCCCGGGGCAGTGTACAAGGCCTGGGACAATACCGCCAGCTTCTATTACATGCCCAAACAGTACGTTAGTTTCGTCTGGGAGTTCGGTTACCGCCACGCGAATGTGCCGTATTTTACGGGGCGAGGCGGGATAACTCCTCCGGGCGGCAACAATGGTTCTCCTGCCAATTACGTCTGCATGGACAATAGTTCGACCGGGTTTGGATGGGCGGTAAACCCCGCTAACCCCATCGACCCCAATGGAGCCAACCTCGGCAGCGCACAAGCGTACTGCAATGGGACTGGGGGGGGCAATACGACTGTTTCGCACGGTGGCCTCTGGACCCCAGACCTGAGAAAGGATGAACCGAGCATCAGGATGGCGATCATGGTCAAGTTCTAGTTCTAGCGCTGAATTCAGGCTTCCTCAAGGGAAGCCTGCTTCACGTGGTCAAACGATTTCAAACGGAGGTGAAATCATGTTTAGGCTCCGGCCGATTGTTGTCGCCATCATTGCAGCGGTGTTCTTAGCCGGAGTTATGGTAGTGAATGCCGCAGAGACCCAAGGCGAGAAATCGACGGTAGTTACTCCAACACCGGCGGCTGAACAAACTGAAAAAGAAAGGAAGCTTGCCATCGCAACCGATGCGGCTAAGCAACTTTTGCTCGTGATGGACACGGACAAGAGCGGCGAGGTCTCCAAGGAAGAATGGATGAAATTCATGGAAGCAGAGTTCGATAGGTTGGACACAGGCCATAAGGGACAGCTGGACGTTAAAGAATTAACCCAATCACGAGTGTGGGTGCGTCCATTTGTCCAAGTGACCTCGAAGGAATCGCGAGTTGCATGAGAAGGGCCCGTGCACTCGGACGCCCATCCAAAACGCTTATGCGCTCGATTAATAACTTTCATGGAAATCCTTATGGTTTGTTTATGCGCGCCGCCATACATTAACCGCGTGAAGCAGTTCAGGTAGCCCGACTGAGACGATGTCGTTAGCGTGTTTCGGTCGAATTCAGTTGCGATGAGTTTTTCTGGTGCGGAGACAACGATGTGCGCGAAACAAAAGAGGGGCAGCGTTCCGTGTCTGGTTCCGACACCGACACTGCTCCGCGGGCCCTCCCCTTGTACTGCCCAGCCATATACTGCCCAACGACGGCACGGCATTCAGTCCTATGGGACGCCGTTCCAGCAGGTTCCTTAGGCGCGCAACCAGAAGCGGACGTCGATTCCCATAGAGTGTGTTGTTGCGCGCATGTCGCCTGCCAAAAGTGGGAGACGCGCCCTCCGGAATCTCGGAAGGGCGGCGATTGTTTGCGGTGGCGAATATGGACTCACTTATGAAAAACAGAGGTTGGGAAATTGTTCTTGTTTTGCTTTCCATCCCCTTGCTGCTAGCTCTCGGGGGTTGCAGCAGAGCGGTTGATGCGGCAGCGGAAGCGCCGCCTCCTGCTAACGTCGTTCCGGATGTGGATCTCAACCTTTTCACTGTCGACCACCCGGAGCAATTCCCGCTGGTTGAAGCCACCGCGCATCCTACGACCTCCGAGTTAGTCGTTACGGGAACAGTCGCGCCCGATGTCTCTCGCAATGTCCCGGTCGTCTCGCTCGCGTCGGGGCGCGTCGTGGCCATTCACGCGCGACTCGGCGACACCGTGAAAAAAGGCCAGTTGCTGCTCACCATTCGAAGCGACGATGTGGCCGGCGGCTTCGACGCCTATCGCAAGGCCGTCGCCGATGAGCTTCTCGCGCGCAAGCAGTTAAATCGAGCCGTGGACCTGTATGCACACGGCGCCATTGCAGAGCAGGACCTCGAGGTTGCGCAAGACACAGCATCTGACGCCAAGGTAACCCTCGAGACCGCGACCGAGCATCTTCGGCTCCTGGGCAACGATCCCGACAAACCCATGGGGATCGTGGACATCGTTGCGCCCACCACGGGCGTGATCACCGATCAGGAAGTGACGAACGCAGCGACCGTGCAGGCCTACTCATCACCGAGTCCGTTCACGATTTCAGATGTCTCGACAGTGTGGATTGTCTGCGACGTGTACGAGAATGACATGGCCAATGTCCGGCTTGGGGACACAGCAGAGATCACCCTGAATGCGTATCCCGATCGCCCCTTCAAAGGAAGGGTCAGCAACATTGGCATGATTCTCGATCCGAATATTCGCACGGCCAAAGTTCGGATAGAAGTTCAGAATCCAGGAATCCTGCGGCTGGGCATGTTCGCAAAGGCCACCTTCCGCGGTCAAACCACAGAGATGCACACTGTAGTTCCAGCATCCGCCGTCCTGCACATGCACGACCGCGATTTTGTCTTCGTTCCCGCGCCCGACAAGAAGTTTCGCCGCGTGAGCGTGGTCAGTGGTGATGTCTTGCCGGACAACTCGAATCTACAGGAGATCAAATCCGGGCTTAAGCCAGGGCAGCAAGTAGTGACGAACGCCCTGGTCTTGGACCACGTGCTTGCTCAGTGATTAGCGAAAGAGAAGTGGGAAGGAAAATCGTAAACCGGAAATGATCCGCGCCCTCGTAGATTTTGCCCTGAACAACAAGTTTGTGGTGTTGGCGATTGCGACCTTATTGCTCGCTTGGGGCGTCATCTCGTTTCACAACCTGCCGGTGGAGGCCTATCCCGATATCGCCGACAACTACGTGACGGTTATTACGCAATGGCCGGGGCGTTCCGCGGAAGAGGTAGAGCAGCAAGTCACGATTCCCATTGAGATACAAATGGCCGGAATGCCGCACATGACCTTTCTGCGCTCCGAGTCCATTTTTGGCCTGTCGTTCGTGATCATGATCTTCGACGACAGTTCGGTGAACGATTGGAATCGTCAGAAGGTGCTCGAAAGGCTGACCCAGGTCAATCTCCCTCCTGGACAAAACCTGCAACCTCAAATCGGCACCGACTGGAGTACCACGGGTCAGATCTATTGGTACACGCTGAAAAGCACCAACCCCCGCTATGACCTGATGGAATTGAGGTCGCTCGAAGACTGGGTCCTGCTCAAGCAATTCAAATCCGTAACCGATGTGGTGGACGTTTCCGACTTCGGGGGCACGGTGCGTGAGTACCAGGTGCGGGTTGACCCGAACAAACTCGTCGCCTACGGATTGAGCATCGGGCAGGTCGAGCAGCAGTTGGCCAACAACAACATCAACGCCGGCGGCAGCTTTGTGGAAGAAGGCCTGCAGCAGATGAATGTGCGCGCGCTCGGGCTCTTCAGCACGGTGCAAGACATCGAGCAGACCGTCTTAAAAACCCAGACCGGCACCGCGCTTCGAGTGAAGGACATCGCGGATGTGGTCCAGGGCCCAAAGATCCGCCTGGGCCACATGGCCCGTGCCAACCACATGGAGGACGGGCGCATTATCGATGAGCCCGATGTAATTCAGGGCGCGGTGCTAATGCGCAAAAGCGCGGAAGAGCAGCCAACGCTCGATGCCATCCACCAGAAAGTCGAGCAGCTCAACCACGGCATTCTGCCTCCCGGCGTGAAGGTTGTTCCCATGCTGGATCGTAGCGATCTGCTGCACTTCACCACACACACGGTAATGCACAACCTTGCGGAAGGGATGATTCTGGTGACGATCGTCCTTTTTCTTTTTCTTGGCAATGCGCGGGCGGCCTTCATTGTCGCGCTTACCATTCCGTTCTCGTTGCTGTTTGCGTCCATATGGCTCGACTTGAGCAAGATCCCCGCAAATCTTCTCTCGCTCGGCGCGCTGGATTTCGGAATGGTCGTGGACGGCGCGGTGGTCATGGTCGAAAACATCGTTCGCCATTTGAGCCGACGGCAAAACGGTCATGGGTCTGGAACCAGCGCGACCGACTCTGGGTATGTTGCCGCTCCCACCAAGACAGTCGCGCAGTCGATCCGCGAGGCTTGCCATGAGGTGCAGCGGCCGGTCTTTTACGCGATCGCCATTATCATTACCGCCTATCTGCCGATCTTCACGCTGCAACGAGTGGAGGGCCGGTTGTTCCGGCCCATGGCCTTAACCGTTGCGTTCGCGCTGCTCGGCGCACTGACCTTCTCCATTCTGATCGCACCAGTCCTGGCCAGTGTGTTGTTTCGCGGTGGAGTTCGGGAGTGGCATAACCCGGTCATGGCTTACCTGACCGAGCACTATCGCAGGCGGGTGCGCTGGTGCATCGAGCATCGCGTATTTACGGTCGGCATTGGTTTGGTAGCCCTGGGGGTAAGCCTGTTCCTGTGGTTCAGCGGGGTGATTGGCTCGGAGTTCTTGCCTCATCTGGACGAAGGCGCCATCTGGGCGCGTGGCACCCTGGCGAACAGCACGAGTCTTACGGAAGGCGAGAGGTTCACAACCAGCGCCCGGTATGTGTTTGCGTCGTTCCCAGAAGTGAAAACCGTGGTATCGCAGGCGGGCCGGCCGGATGATGGAACCGACACTGGGGGATTCGGCAATACGGAATACTTCGTCGACCTAAAGCCGCACGACCAATGGCGACCGGTATTTCGTGAGAACAAGGAAGAACTGATCGCGGCCATGGACCGCGAGCTGGAAAAAAGATGCCCGGGGGCGATCTGGAATTTCTCGCAGCCGATCGAAGACAACGTCGGAGAAACCCTCACGGGCACCAAGGGTTCGCTGGCATTCAAGATTTTCGGGGACGACCTGAAGACTTTGGAGCAGAAGGGCGAAGAAGTCACCGAGGTCATGTCGCGCATCCCCGGTATGCATGACGTCAAGCTCTTGCGCGATTTCGGCCAACCTAACCTTGATATCACCATCGACCGCAAGCAGGCAGCGCGTTTTGGAATCAATGTCGCCGACATACAAGACGCCGTCCAGACGGCTGTGGGCGGGAACGCCGTGAGCCAGGTGCTCCAGGGTGAGGCGCGCTACGACGTTGTAGTGCGCTATCAGGAGCCCTATCGCAAGACCCAAGACGCCATCGCGAGGGTTCGGCTGCTTTCCCCCAGCGGAGAGCGGGTGTCGCTGGCGCAGTTGGCTACAGTCGAGGTCAAGGACGGCGCGTACGACATATTCCGGGAAGGCAACAGCCGCTACGTGGCAATTACCTTCAACGTAAGAGGCCGGGATCTGGGGACTACGGTCGAAGAGGCGATCAAGAAGATTGGTGAAAAAGTGAAGATGCCGCCGGGCTATACCCTCGGTTCGTCGGGCGAATATGAGAGCGAAAAGCGGGCGGAAGCACGTTTGCTGCTGATCGTGCCCCTGACCATTCTCGTGATCTACATCATCCTTTACACCATGTTCAAGTCGGCGAAGTGGGCGCTTCTCATCCTCACCAACGTGGCCATGGCTCGGATCGGTGGTCTCGTGGCTCTGTTGGTGACGGGCACGCACTTCAGCGTCTCTTCAGGCGTGGGTTTCCTGGCGCTGTTCGGCGTATCGGTGCAAACCGGAGTGATCATGCTCGAATACATCAACCAACTCCGTACGCGTGGTTACAGCATTCCCGACGCGGCCGTCGAAGGCGCCGTCCTCAGGCTTCGTCCCATCATGATGACCATGCTGGTGGCAACTCTGGGACTGCTGCCCGCTGCCCTTTCCCACGCCATCGGATCCGACTCGCAGCGGCCGTTCGCGATTGTGATCGTGGGCGGACTGATTTCCGATCTCGTCATGAGCATCGTCCTGATGCCGACTTTATATGTCTGGATTGCTCGCGACGGCGATAAGCTTCCGGAGCAGGAGGCGCCCCTTGAAGGTTAATCGAACGACTCCGAACGTTGGGAAACTCTACGGCGGCATGATCGGCGGCATAGTGCTTAGCTGCATTTTGGTCGCGCCTCTGGCCTTTGGCCAGGCCACCAACGGGCCCGTGAGGATCACGCTGGACGAGGCCGTACAGATGGCGCTGCAGCACAACCACAACCTGCTGGCAATGACGACCACGATTCAGCAGAGCCAAGCCGAGGAGATCACGCAAAACCTGCGCCCCAATCCCACGCTTTTTGCGGACTGGGAATATTTGCCTCTGGGCTCGCCTTCGCATCAAAACCAGAACCTATATGGAGGTGAGTCCACAAGCCAATATCTGCACGACAATACGGAAGGTGATATCGGCGTCAGCTACCTGATTGAACGTGGCGGAAAACGCCATGACCGCCTTCAGGCACAGAAAGACATAACCGCCCAGACGCGCTCGCTGGTGGCGGATAACGGGCGCGGTCTGACGTTTCAGGTTGCCACCCTATTTTTCAACGCCCAGCTTGCCGAATCGTGGCTGGAGTTGGCCGAGAAGGACGTAAAGAGCTTTCAGCAGACCGTGGAAATCAGCGAGCATCAATTCAAGGTTGGCGGCCTCAGCGAGAACGACTACCTGATGATTAAGCTGCAGTTGTTGCAATTCGAAAGCGACGTCGAACAGGCGCAGTTGGCCAGGGTCCAGTCGCTCTCGGACCTGCGGCAGGTCCTGGGATACGAATCCGTGTCTGCGGATTACGACGTTGTCAGCTCCTTCGAATATCGGCCCGTGAAGGCCAATCTCGACGACTTGCAGCTGAAAGCCTTGCAGAATCGCCCGGACCTGCGCGCAGCGCAGCAAGGCGTGACCGCTGCGAACAGCCAGCTGGAATTGCAAAAGGCGATTGGCCATCAAGACGTCACCGTCCAAGCCAACTACTCGCACGTCAACGGAATCAATGCCGCCACGTTGTACGGGAGCATTCCGCTGCCGATCTTTAATCGCAACCAGGGCGAAATCGCTCGGGCGCGCATCGTCATTACCCAGGCGCAGGAGCAGGAGAAAGCGACAAAAGGTCAGGCCCTCACCGATGTGTACGATGCCTATCAGGGTCTGCGAAGCAATGACAAGGTGGTGCTGCTGTATATTTCCACGTACCTGGATGTGGCCACGCGGTCGCGCGATATCAGCGAATACGCTTACCGGCACGGCGGCGCCAGCCTGCTCAATTTTCTTGACGCCGAACGCAGTTATCGAGCCACCCAGCTTGCCTACCGGCAAGCCCTGGCTTCATACTTGCTCGCTCTGGAGCAGCTTCGCGAAGCGGTCGGCGTAAGAGATCTGCCGTAACTTGTCATCTGCAGTCGGCGGTAACTTGGAAACAAGGCGGCGAGTCGGGCAACGATCGCCGAAGGAGCCCGGTCTGTGAACAAGCAAGAAGTGCGGCGCCGGATCGAGGAAGTCGGCATCATTCCGTCCATTCGTGTGTCTTCTACTGATGATGCGCTGTTCGCCGCCGAGGCGGTCTCGCGCGGTGGCATCCCGATCGTGGAAGTTACCTTGACCGTGCCTGAGGCGATCAAAGTGATCTCGCATGTGGTGCAACGTGTGCCGGAAATGATTGTCGGTGCGGGCAGTGTCTTGGACGCGGAAACGGCGCGCCGTTGTTTGGATGCCGGGGCGAAATTCCTGACCAGTGACGGCCTGGATCCCGAAACCGTGAAGTTTGCCGTGAAGGAAGATGTAGTCATCATTCCCGGGTCGCTTACTCCTACGGATGTCATCGCGGCGTGGAAACTCGGTCCTGACTTTGTCAAAATTGTTCCCTGCGCGCACGTCGGCAACGACAGCTACATTCGTTCTCTGAAGGCCATGTTCCCAAATGTTCCGTTGATCGCTGCTGGAGGCGTGAATCAGCGGACTGCGCTCGGCTTCCTCTTGGCGGGCGCGGTTGCTCTTGGAATTGGCGGAGAGTTGATCCCCAGGGAAGCGATTCGACGCCGACAACCAGATCGAATCGCCGAACTGGCGCGCCGGTTTAAGAACGCTGTCAGCAGCGCTCGCGGAGACTGACCTGGCTGCTACGCTTATTCTGCCCGAAGGCGGGCCTGCGGTCGTGGGCTCTCTTTCTGCTTGCGACCTGGTGTCTTAAGTCACTAAATAGCCGGAAACGCTCTTTTTCTTTATGACTTCTTTACGAATTCCTTACGCCCTTTTTATGGTGCCCCGAATTTAATCGAGTGGGCACGGAAGCCACTTCCGAGCGGACTTGAAATGGTTTAATTTTTGCTCACGTTGTGCGCGTTCGCTGAGGGCTTTTTGTTGTGGTTCCTGGTGGCGCTGATCCGGGAGAGCCGACGCCTCGCGCCACACACGGGGAAAGCTGATCGCACGCGACGCGGACCGGTGAGCCGAACTGGAGAATCGATCCCTATGATTCTGGAACGACTCGAGACGAATGCAGGAAAGGCAATTGAAAGCGCACGGTGCTGATGGTGCTGGGCGCATTGCTTTTCACGCTTCCCCTGCATGAGCAGCGGACGTGGACGCCGGATCTCCGCAGGGATGAGAACCGGCTGAACTTGGTCAAGTTTTGATGGTGACGAAAAGTTAAGTGCTTGCTTGATCGTCACTTGAAGGAGGAGGTATGCAAGACCTGATCTTTGTCGTGGTCACGATAGCGTTCTTCCTGCTATCGCTTGGTTATGTGGAATTCTGCGATCGAATGCGCTGAGGACAAATCGCCCGAGGGAAATCAATATGAATGCTGAATCGATCATCATGCTGATTATAAGTGCAGGGTTGATGGTCTACCTGCTCTATGCGTTGCTGAGGCCGGAGAAATTCTGAAATGACAACCAATGGCTGGATGCAGATCTTCATATTTCTGGCTCTGATTCTGGCGATCACCAAGCCGCTCGGCGTGTACATGGCAAAAGTGTTCAGCCGAGAGCGCACGTTTCTCGATCCCGTGGTTCGGCCGGTCGAGCGGTTGTTTTATCGCGTGACCGGAGTCGATGAAAAGCACGAGATGCGCTGGACCGAATACGCTTTCTCCATGCTGCTGTTCAGCGGCGCCTCCATGCTGCTGCTGTATCTGATCGAGCGGGTGCAGCAGTGGCTGCCTTGGAATCCGCAGAAGTTCGGGGCAGTCGCGCAGGCGCTCGCCTTTAACACCGCCGCGTCTTTCACCACCAATACCAATTGGCAGAACTATTCGGGCGAGTCCACCATGAGCTATCTCACGCAAATGGCTGGATTGGCCTACCACAACTTCGCCTCAGCGGCGGTGGGGATCGCGCTGGCAATTGCTTTCATTCGCGGCATCGACCGCAGAGAGAAAGATACCATCGGCAATTTCTGGGTCGACATGACCCGCTCCATCCTATGGGTGCTGCTGCCCGCCTGCATCGTTTATGCTCTGCTGCTGGTTTCGCAGGGAGTCGTGCAGAATTTCAAGCCCTATGACACCGCGAAGCTGATCGAAGTGCAACAGGTCCAGAAGACTGGAACCGACGGCAAGCCAATGGTCGGGCCGGACGGCAAAGCGGTGATGGACACTGTGACCGACCAGACCATCGCGCAAGGGCCGGTTGCTTCTCAGGAAGCGATCAAGATGCTGGGCACGAACGGCGGCGGATTCTTCAATGCCAACAGCTCCCACCCCTTCGAGAATCCCACACCACTCAGTAACTTACTGCAGATGTTTTCCATCTTCGCGATCCCGGCAGGTCTTACTTACACGCTGGGCCGAATGACGGGGTTGCAGCGTCACGGCTGGGCGGTCTGGGCGGCGATGGCGTTCCTGTTCCTGTGCGGGGTTACGACGGCTTACTGGGCCGAGGCCCGAGGCAATCCTCTGCTGCACGGAGTTGAGCAACAGGCCACCGCAATGCAACCGGGCGGCAACATGGAAGGCAAGGAAGTACGTTTTGGCATCGCCAATTCTGCACTGTTCGCCACCGTCACCACTGACGCGAGTTGTGGCGCCATCAACGGCGTGCATGATTCCTACACTCCGTTGGGCGGAATGGTGCCGCTGGTCAACATTATGCTCAGCGAAACCGTTTTCGGCGGAGTGGGTGCGGGCCTGTACGGCATCCTGATCTACGTGGTGCTGTCGGTGTTCATTGCCGGACTCATGGTGGGGCGAACGCCAGAGTATCTGGGCAAGAAGATTGAAGCCTACGACGTGAAGATGGCGATGCTGGTCACGCTGGTTTTCCCGCTGATCATTTTGGTGCTCACGGGCATTTCATCGGTCAAGGGATTCGGCACCTCGAGCATCACGAATGCGGGTCCACACGGCCTGACCCAGATCCTTTATGCGTTCACGTCCATGGCCGGGAACAACGGTTCCGCGTTCGCCGGCTTGAACGGCAACACGCTCTGGTACAACACCGCGGGCGCGATGACGATGCTGGTGGGGCGATTCTTTATGATCATTCCCATGCTGGCGATTGCCGGCAACCTGGCGAAGAAAAAAGCGGTGCCCGCTTCGGCGGGTACGTTCCCGGTAACCACGCCCCTGTTTTCCCTTCTGCTGGTTTCGGTGATTGTGATCGTCGGAGCGTTGACATTTTTCCCGGCTCTTAGCCTGGGACCCATACTTGAACACCTGCTGATGATGGCAGGGAAAACTTTCTGAGGCTGAACTTCCTGACCCAAGATTTTCTGAGGTAAGACATGGCAGAAAAGAAAAGCAAGAGTTTGTGGGACGCAAAAATCATCCGGCGGGCGCTGGTCGATGCTGTGGTCAAACTCGATCCCCGCACCATGATGAAGAATCCGGTCATGTTCGTGGTCGAGGTTGGCAGCGTGGTGACAACCGTGCTGTTATTCGGCGGAAAACAGAGCTTCGCATTCAATCTCCAGATCACGCTCTGGCTTTGGTTCACGGTGCTGTTTGCGAATTTCGCGGAAGCCATGGCGGAGGGGCGCGGCAAAGCGCAAGCGGACACGCTGCGCAAAGCCCGATCTGAAACCGAAGCCCGGCGCTTGCGGGCGGACGGCACGATAGAAACGGTGCCGAGTGCGAACCTGCGTTCGGGGGATGTCGTGATGGTGGCCGCGAACGAATTCGTCCCGGGCGATGGCGAAATCATCGAAGGCGTTGCCTCGGTGGACGAGTCCGCGATTACGGGCGAATCCGCGCCCGTGATCCGCGAAGCCGGAGGAGACCGGTCGGCGGTCACCGGCGGCACGCGCGTGCTTTCCGATGTGATTAAAGTCCGCATCACTTCGAACCCGGGAGAAACCTTCCTCGACAGAATGATCGCGTTGGTCGAGGGGGCGGAGCGGCAGAAGACTCCGAACGAGATCGCGCTCAACATTCTGCTGGCGGGCCTGACCATTATTTTCCTGCTGGCGGTGGTTACGCTGCAGCCTTTCGCGATTTACTCGGGATCGCCGCAGACGGTATTCGTGCTCGTCTCTCTGCTGGTCTGCCTGATTCCGACTACGATCGGCGGTTTGCTTTCTGCCATCGGCATTGCCGGCATGGACCGCCTGGTGCAGCATAATGTGCTGGCGATGTCCGGGCGCGCCGTAGAAGCGGCTGGGGACGTGAACACCTTGCTGCTCGACAAAACGGGAACGATCACGCTCGGCAACCGCCAGGCAGCGGAGTTCATTCCGGCGCCGGGAATCACCACCGCCGAAATGGCCGATGCCGCGCAACTCTCTTCGCTTGCTGACGAGACGCCCGAAGGCCGGTCGATTGTGGTGCTGGCGAAAGAGAAGTACAACCTGCGCGGCCGTGAACTGGCTTCGCACGAAGCCGTGTTCGTCCCTTTCACTGCGCAAACCCGCATGTCGGGCGTAAATCTGGACGGCCGCGAGATTCGCAAAGGAGCGGTCGATGCCATCATCAAGTATCTGCGACAGTTCGACACCTCGCTGCCGCGCGAGATTCAGGCGAGCGTGGAACAGATCTCGCGCTCGGGGGGAACTCCGCTGGTGGTCGCGGAGAATCAGCGGGCGCTGGGCGTGATCTACCTGAAGGACATCGTCAAGGGCGGGATGCGCGAGCGATTCAATCAACTGCGCGCCATGGGGATCAAAACGATCATGATCACGGGCGACAACCCACTGACGGCGGCGGCGATCGCGCGCGAGGCGGGCGTAGACGATTTTCTGGCGGAGGCGACTCCGAAAGACAAGATGGATTTGATTCGCCGCGAACAGGGCGAAGGAAAGCTCGTCGCCATGACCGGCGACGGCACCAACGACGCTCCGGCATTGGCTCAGGCCGATGTGGGCGTGGCCATGAACACCGGCACGCAAGCCGCGAAAGAGGCTGGGAACATGGTGGACCTCGATTCGAATCCGACCAAGCTCATCGAGGTAGTGGCGATCGGCAAACAGTTGCTGATGACGCGCGGAGCGCTCACCACGTTCTCGATTGCGAACGACGTGGCCAAGTATTTCGCGATCATCCCGGCAATGTTTGCCGGAACCTTTCCCGTGCTGAATGCGCTAAACATCATGCGGCTGCAGACGCCGCAGTCGGCAATACTTTCTGCCGTTATTTTTAACGCGCTCATCATCGTTGCCCTGATTCCGCTGGCGCTGCGCGGGGTCGCGTACAAGCCGATGAGCGCCGAATCTCTGCTGCGGCAAAATCTGCTGGTGTATGGATTTGGCGGCTTGGTGGTCCCGTTCATCGGCATCAAGCTGATTGACATGCTCATCACCGGCATCAAGCTGGCTTAGGAAATAGCTGGCATCGAGAAGAACATATGAAGAAAAATCTGATTACAGCGGTACTCATGACGATCGCGACGACGGTGCTATTGGGAATTCTGTATCCCCTGCTGGTGACCGGACTGGCGCAGCTGATCTTCCCCAAGCAGGCCAACGGCGAGCTGATCCACGGGAAGGACGGAGTGGTAATTGGTTCGCGGCTGATCGGGCAGCCATTTTCGGGGCCGGGCTACTTTCATTCGCGGCCATCCGCCGCGGGCGCTGCAGGCTACGATGCCAGCGCCTCCGGCGGCTCGAACCTGGGCCCGACCAACGCGCAGTTGATTACTCGCATCAATGGAGACGTTGCCAAGCTGCAAGCCGAGAATCCCGGTGTTCCCATTCCTGCCGATCTGGTGACGACATCGGCTTCAGGACTCGATCCCGATATCTCGCCAGCGGCGGCGGAGTTCCAGATTCGGCGCGTGGCTTCGGAACGCAAGATTCCGGAAGCTGATGTCGCGCGCCTGGTTCAACAGAACTCGGAGAACCGGCAATGGGGTTTTCTGGGCGAGCCGAGCGTGAACGTGCTCGAACTGAACCTTGCGCTCGATGCCCGCTACGGGCGACTTCACTAGCAGTCCGTTTTAAAGTCGGGTCCGAAGAGATGCACGAGCGACACCTTTGAGGAATTCATCCCTCGCTTCGCTCGGGATGACAACAGTCCAGCAAATTGAGAGTTGCAAAGCGGGGAAGACCAAGGCGACAGCCCAATAGAGAATATTTTCTGAGCGTGTAAGGACGCCTCGGTCGCTTCTGAGTAGGGCTGGTGGATTTCTACAGTGCACTTCATGACGTGTTGTTTGTGGCCATTGTCACCGCCATGGTGGAGCCCTTGGGCGGCTACATGGAGCGGGTCTTTTCCAGGCAGCGGACCTTTCTTGATCGCTTATGCCCTCCAGTTGAGCGGCTTGTCTATCGCATTACTGCGGTTGATCCTGATGTCGAGATGACCGGCAAGGAGTACGCGACGTGTTTCGTGCTCTTTAGCCTTGCCGGCACGGTCCTGTTGTATGCCATTCTCAGAGACGCGCTCGAAGCGCTGCCCCGGCCCGCGACGGCGAGCAGCAACACGTCCGCATAGCTCCCGCTCTTCGACGCCGTCCAGCGTCGCTCGGCTGATTTCCAAAGCCAATATCTCTTTCCAGAATCATGCTCTGCCGATGCAGCGGCGTGTGATTGCAATACTTGCTGATGACCGTGTCGATAACGATGCGATCACTCGCCAAGCTCTTCTCGATGATCCGTGGTGGCATTGGTGCCGCGACCACTCCGAGTTCCTCAAACCTCCGGCAAGCCCGTTTCTCTCGTTTCGTGACCAGCACGAAGTACTTCGCTGGCTCTACATCCAACTGGGAACTCTCCTCGTAGCCGATCACCACGGTTTCTTTGCCGCAGCGTTTGCATACGCGGTGATCCGGCGCGCAAGGCAGAATCCGCTCTGCGCGAGGAAGATTCGGAGCCATATAGACGTTAGATTTTCCCAGTGCCACAGGCAAAACACTGGTGTCCGGTAGGTCGTATCCACCCCCCGCAACCAACCTTTTCAGTCAGTTGCAAGCCTTTTCGGTTACAAGCCCCGCTCACTTTGCGCTCACACTGCCAACAACTGCCCAACAACCCTGCCCATGCGCGGCTCGTTTCTGCTCGCTCACAGCCTGAGTGTACAGGTTGAGCGTGGTGCCGATGTTCGAGTGCCGAAGCAGTTCGCTCTGGACTTTCACATCCGTACCGTTCGCTCGAAGCAATGTGCTGTAGCTGTGCCGGAACGTGTGCCAGCCTACCCGCTTCGTGATGCCTGCTCGCACTACCGCAGGCTTCACAAAGGCTTGCAGAGCCGAGTCCGACCAGTAGGGTTCAGCCCCTCGCTTGTACGGTGAGGCGAACACCCAGTCCGAACCAGCCGCGTAAGCGTCCGCTCACGATGCTCACGCAAAACTGTGAGCAGTTCGGGAGCTAACGGGATGGGTTTTCTCCGGGCCAACGTCTTCGGGTTCCCAACGTGGCAGTGAACTACGCCGCGTTGCACGCTGAGGACTGCCGCGTCCCAGTCGATGTCTGCCTCGGGTCAAGTGGGGAACTTGACCGCTGTGCTACTTTTCAGGCTGCGCTGCTTTATCGCCGTACTCGGCATCTAGCTGAGCGCGGATCGCTTCATCCTCCGGTGAGTCGGCTACCCCCTTCCTGTATTCCTTTTTCTTCAGCGCGTGTGATGTCGAGCAACTGCTGCTTCGAGTCCCACAGCGAGCGTCTGCACAGCGCCGCCTTTGCCTACGTGGGCTTTGAAGACGTACTCGCTCTTCGTTTGCGCTGGAACGTTCTTCGGCAAGACGCCGATCTTGGTCATCTGTTCGGCAAAGTCGATTTCCAATTGCTGAAGCGCCTTCAGTAGTCTGGGGCGCTTTCGTTTGTGTGTTCTTGCCAACGCAGTCTACAACTCGCTGGGCGCAGGGGTGCCGCCCACAGTCCAAGCAGCAGGTCGGCTTCGGAAAGGAAGATCAGGACTCGGCTTCCGCGTTGGCAACCGCGAAGAATGCGTCTTGCTGTCGGTGTGCATAGCGCAGACTCGGTATTCTTGACCGTGATCATCCACTTCCAAGTAGTCGGCCACTTGTTCACAGCCCTTGCGATCACACAACACGGTCGCGTTTAGCGGATGGTGAAGCTGGAAGAACTCCATGCTTAATTTTACGGTGACCAGATTTGCGGCACAAGCGTTCAGATCGGCGGATGCGGTGCTATCCGGTGAGCAGTCGGATCAACCATGTCACGAACGACGACGAAGGGTGCTCCGCGTCCGCGGAACTCGCGCAGATTCAGAATCCTCTCTTTTCGTAGTGGGACTGTGGAGCTACCGTGCTCATTTTGATTCTCTTTGATACAAGCTCTGACATGTGCCTGCAACTCTTCCAGTGGAACAACGCCCTCTTTGGCGGCTCGGATAACTACCTGTTGGCCGACAATCGAGGAACTGACCCGCATCGCTCTACCGTAGGGCTTTTCATTAATCAGTAGATGATCCGTTCGGTGTGGATGCCTTTTCCGATTCGTTGAATCGCAATGTAATTGGGCACATTCAGAGGCAATTTGCGATGTTCGCCGAAGCATTTTGCATCATTGGTCCGGTCTCTACTTAACGACCGCAGGGGTCGTCACCAGAGGCAGTTCAATGAAGCTTGCCTGGCCGGGCGCGTGATAAACACGCTGTGCAGCCTTGCGGTAATCCTCCTGCTTGGCCCAGAAAATGTTGGAAACAAAAGTTTGGGGATTTCGGTCGTACAGCGGGAACCAACTCGACTGGATCTGCACCATGATGCAGTGCTCCGGCAAAAAGACGTGGTTCGCGGTCGGCAGGTTGAAGCGGTAGAGTAGGGGCTTGTCGGGCGCGATGGGTTTCGGCGTCTCCGGACTCTCGCGATAACGGCCCCGGAAAATGTCGGCCGAGATCATCAGCTGATAGCCACCCATCTCGGGCTGTCCGGCTACCTCATCGGGATACACGTCGATTAGCTTGACCACCCAGTCGGAGTCAGTGCCGCTGGTGGAGGCGACCAGATTAGCAACCGGTTGCCCGCTGATCTTCACCGGCGCACTCAAAACGTCAGACACGAACACCACGACATCCGGGCGACCGGATGCTTCACGTTGGTCGTCCACGAGCCACCGCCGCCAGGTCTCGCCTCCATCGGAGTCGGTCACATGAACCGGGCGTGACACGAAAGGCACAGGTTTGGCGGGGTCAGAGACATATTCGTCGAATACCGTGTCGCCAGGCTTCGGTGCAGTGAAGCTTAGCTTTAGGCCGGCGTTCAGGTACAGCGACGTTGGCCGAACCGCACAGCCACTGGCGCAGCCGGCTGGCCAAGCGGACAATCGCAGCCAGGTGTTTGTTCCGGTTTGAAACGCAGAGACGGGCGGGACGTCGGCCTTGGGCGCGCCGTCCTTGAGATATTGGTCCAGAAACGGCCGCAGGATGTTCTGACGGAAGTAGAGTGCTGTATCGCTGTTGAATTTCAAGGGACCGAGCGTGCTGCCATCCCCGATCTCTTGAGCGTGATGCCAAGGGCCCATGACCAGGAATACCTTGCTGTTATCTGTGTCCTTGGGCTTGATCGCCTTGTAGACCGCGATATCGCCGTAGATGTCTTCCTGGTCCCAGAGGCTGTGGACCAGCATTACCGGCACTTTCAGTGGTTGGGCGGCCAGCACGCGGTCCATCGCCTGGTCACTCCAGAACGCGTCGTAGCTGGGATGATCGAGAAGCTTTCGCCAGAAGCCGACTTGTTCGAGTCCGTAGCGACGCCCGAGTTCGCCCGCCGACACGGCTTCCATGAACATGTCATAGTCGTCAAAGTGGCTGGTCCACCACTTGACATCATTGTTCCGTGTCGCCTCCTGTTCATAGATGTACGCCATATTCTGCTGGCGAAAAGCACCGTAATGGAACCAGTCATCGCCCATCCAGCCGTCTACCATGGGATTCATGGGCACCGCAACTTTGAGCGCGGGGTGGGGATTGACGAGCGCCATCAGCGGCAAGAAACCGTCGTAGGAAATGCCGAGGATACCGACCTTACCATTGCTCTCGGGGACGTTCTTGACGAGCCAGTCAATGGTGTCGTACGTATCGGTGGCGTGATCGACCGGCGTCGGGTTCTGCGGCCCGTGCAGCGGCCGATTCATCACGTAGTCGCCTTCCGAGCCGTATTTACCGCGCACGTCCTGAACAACACGAATGTAGCCGCCTCCGGCGATCACGTCGGTCGCGTTGTCATAACCCTGCAGGATGGGACCGAGATGCGAACTCTCGGCATGGCTGGTGAGTGCACTGGCGTCGTAGGGCGTGCGCGTCAGAAGGATGGGCGCGCCCTTCGCTCCCTTTGGCACGATAATGATCGTGTGCAACTTCACGTCATCCCGCATGGGAATCATCACATCTCGCTTGACATACTCAAAGCTGTCGGTGACGGGCACAAATTTGGCCGGCGTTTCGGTCGGCAAGGCCGGGTACGTAGTCGGAGTTGGGGCATTCTGCGCCGGCAAGGTTGCGAAGAAGAGCAGGCTGAAAGCAAGAAGGAGAATGACCATCCTCGCGCGCAGAAGAATCGCGGCCTTTGCCGGAGCGAAACTGGCAAGTCCAAGAATGATGGCGTCGCTCAGAGGAAACGCCTTCGCCTTCAGGTGGACGCTTGCTCCCGCATACTGCTTCGCCGGATTTCGGTTTGCATTATTCTCTTGAGGCATTCGTGTCGGGTTAATGTGCTTTTCTCCGTTAATTCTTTAGTTGGTGCAAACACCCGTGTGCGCGTTTCAGAAGGACAGCTTCAGTGTGAACTCGAGCGCACGCGGCGAACCGAGAGCAAAGACGCCTGTTCCTAAGCCCAAGCGGTTCGTGGCGGGCTGCTCGCCGGGGGTGCCGTTGATCGAGCCGGAGGCTCCGCTCAACACGCCGCTCAGCGGACTTGAGGGGCCGTCAAAGTTGGCGAAGTTCATTACGTTGTAAAAAGAAATCCCCGGCTCCAGCTTGACGCTCTCTCTGATTTTGTATTCCCAGCTAAGGCTCAAATCCATGGCGTGGAGCCAGCCCATGTTAGCCTCATTCGTCGGCGCCAGCGGGACCGGTTGTTGTACGCCTCCGAGCGCAACTAGCTGAGGCAGGGTGAATAGATTATTAGCGATCAGGGTTTGGCCAGCGGGCGTGGGTACGCCGGCAGCGATGGTGTTGTTGTAATTATTGATTGCCTTGTTGATGTTGCCGGCGTTGATGCTGCGGCCAAAAGAACCGATGCCGGTTCCCGGCAGAACATCCCCATAGCCGCCGTTGGAGGCGAAGCTGCCATCGCCCGTTCCGTCGCCGGTAACGTCGGTGACAAAAATCCCACCCGGATTGCCAGTGGGATTGAGCGTTGGAGTGACTGGCAGCGGGCTGTAAAAGTGGCCAATCAAGCCCAGGCGGAACTTAAAGGGCAAATCCATCGACCCGCCAAACGAAAGCTGATGCTTGCGATCCAGTCCGTTAGGGCCGAGGTAATGCAGTGGGTTATTGAAGTCAGTAGCAATGTTGACGAAATCGCTGTCCGATACTAAAGCGACATATCTCGACAACGAATAGGAGACTTGCACATTCATGGTGCGAATGTAGCGGGTGGGATTCTGGAGGTCCTGTTTGAGGGTAACCTGCAATCCGTTGTATTCAGAGCGGCCACTGGGAAACAGCATCTGATTGGCGCCGACGTTTTGATTGATGCCCGGGAACGCAGCGGCGGGCTCTCCCGCGAGTGCGCACGGGATTCCACCGCAGAGAGAGTAGCCCGAGTCGAGGCCATTGGAAGCATAGCTGCTGATGGTGGCACCGGCGTTGATTGCGCATTGGATGCCGCCTGTTCCAGTCGGACAATTGAAGCTGGCATTGGTCGCGTTGATGGCCGCGACGGCATTCGCCATATTGAAGTAACGCGCATCGCCGACGTGATTGGTGTCAATCCCCAACAGCGTATGGGTCTCGATGTTGCGGAGGTAATCCGCCGAGACCACCATTCCCTTGCGAATCTCTTGCTGGATGCCGAAGTTCATCTGCACCGAACGCGGACTGACGTAGTTCGGGGCGAGCAGAGCCGTGCCGTTGATGTCGCTCCCGTCCGCAAGTGAAGTGCCGATATATTCCGGATTGGGGGCGGCCGGTCCGACCGAAGCCGTGGCCTGCTGATATTGTTGCTGGAGAGCAAGAATTGCTGGGGCCGCCTGTCCGATAGTCTCTCCGCAAAAGCCTGGCGTGACGCTGGTGCCGCCGTTTGGACCCGGCAGTGTGAGTGCGCTGGGGCTGCCTTGTGAGCAGACCGTTGGGGTGGCCAGAAACAGTCCATTCGTCAGGCGCGCCGGCCGGTCATACTGGATATTGTTCCAGATCGAGTTCTCGTAGAAGAGTCCAATGCCGCCGCGGAGCACAGTTTTCCCGTTGTGCTTCGGATCAAAGGCGATCCCGATCTGCGGAGCGAAGTTTTTGTTGGGCTGCCTTACGGGGCCGTTTAGATTCGCCCCGAAGGGAAAATTCGCAATCGCGCCCAGATCGCTGTCCGAGCGCCCGGTATCGCGCACGTAACGCAGGCCGTAGGTCAAGGTCAGATTCGGCTTGATCTTCCAGGAGTCGCCGAAATAGAAAGACAGCCGATTGTCGGGACCGGAGCCGCCGGCAGGAAGCCCGAAGGCTGGAATCTCCGAATCGGAGCCTTGTCCGTTGCCTAACTGCACCGTGTTCGCTGGATAATTGAGCGGATTGGCAGCGCCGCCGGGTAGCGACAGGCACAGTGCGTTGCAATCGCTGATACCGGCGGAAACGGCCGGTGCCAGCGCCAAGAAGCTGGCAAAGCCGCCGCCAAAAAGGTGATTAATCCCGCCGCCGTAGCGCAGGATGTGGGCCCCGACCGCCTTGCTGCCGTCATACTTGAACTGGTGGTCGGATTGGTAAGTTTGCTGGGGCGCCAGGTAGTTCGGTCCGGAGCAGAATGCGTCCGCGCCCGCGGTAAAGCAATCGGGGTCGCTGCCAATGGCAAGTTCGATGCCGGGCAAGGGGTCGATGATCGATCCCGTAACCGCACTGGTAATGGCGTTGCGGAACTTCGTGTACCCGAAACGAATACTGTGGGTAAAGCCGCCGGTGAGAAAGTCGAGCCCCACCGCCTGTACAGGGGTGTGGTTCACGTTGAGGAAGGGCTGAAAGGAGTTGCTAACGCTCGCATTCACGCCATGATTTTGGTCGTAGGAAAAACGGTAGAAGAGCTTGTAATTTTGGCTGATCTGCCAATCGAGCCGTCCCAACGCTTCGGCCTCATGGAAGGGGGAAGCGTAGCTTCCGGTATAGGCCGCGATGTTAAAAGGGGCGGCGGATAGAACAGGATCCAGCAGGTCTTGTTTGGTGCGTTCCGCATCGAGAAAGAAGAACACCTTGTTCTTGACAATCGCTCCACCGAAGTTGCCGCCGAATTGGTTGCGCTGAAAGTAGTTGTCACTTCCGCCGGGCAGGTTCGCGTTGAAGGTGTGATCGCGGAAATCGTAGTAGCCTTCGCCGTGCCACGAGTTGGTCCCCGACCTCGTGGTCACGCTGACCGAACCGGACGAGGTCAATTCGGTGGAGAGATCGAGCGACGACTGCTGGATCTGAAATTCCTGGATGGCGCCCTCGGGAATGTTTTGCGTGGTCGTACCCACGGTTTCGTCACTGATATCGATGCCATCCACCTCGATGCGGGCGGTGCGTCCGAAACGGCCGCCAAAAGATACCGACGAGAACCCATTCTTGGTGGGATCGAAGGCTCCTCCGTCTTGAATCTGGACGCCGGGCTCAAGCTGCGCGAGATCGAGGAAGTTGCGGCCGTTGATCGGCAGCTTCTCAATCTGCTGCGTGGTCAGCACGCCCTGGATCGTTGCCTGCTCGGTGTTGACGGCAACGGCGGAACCCAGCACCTCGACCACTTGGTCCGTCTGCCCCACCTGCAGCTTGGCATCACCCGACGCGGTCACTCCCACTTCCACGGTCACAGGGATCTCAGTCGTCTTGAAGCCCGAGGCCTCGATTCGGATCGTGTAATCCCCGGGTGTGAGCGCTCCCGAAGTGTAGGCGCCGGCCGAGGTCGTGGTTACGGTGATCAAGTGCCCGGTGGATTTGTTATTAATTGTGACCTTCGCACCGCTCAAGACCGCGCCACTGGGGTCGGTGACCGTGCCTCGGATACTGCCGGTTGAGGCTGTCGTTTGCGCTGACAGGCTGATGTGGAAAGCGAGCAGAATTAGCAGGGGTGCAAGAATGAAGGCTGTTGTTTTCGCGGTACGCCGCAGAATGATCCAGACACCACTTGACATCATCCCATCCCCTTTCAGTTGATCTCGTTGGAGATATCAACCGGAAACTCCCTTTTGACTTCAATCGGAATCTCCTTTTTGACTTCAAGAACGCAAGCGATCATACGCCCGTCTCGCCGTACGGTGAAAGGTTTTCATCTGAAGTGCAACGAACCGATATGCGATCCGCACCCCTCACAGCCGAAATTGCGACGCCATAGAGTTGAGTCATGACCACGGACGAACGGCTCCGCACATATCGCAGACATAGGCGTTCAAAATGTTCCCACGCGAGGTCGTTCAGCGGGAGTACCTGGGCGCGGTCTGGGTAGGGGAACGGTGGGAGGAACATCGATGACTGGAGTCTCCAGCCAAGTCGGTACGCCCTCCACCTCTTGCAAGCTGTCATCATCCATCAGAACGGCTCCCAAACTGCTGCTACTAATGTACTGTGTTTCCCCGATCAGGGGGAGTGAATGAGGTAGTAGGCTACATCGATTCCGTTTAGCGCCGGTGGAAGTGTCTCGGCTTGCAACGCATCCGTCTCGACGAACTTGATTTGCGGGCAGTGAAGTTGGGGGGCCCGCGCGGCATTACGGACCATACAGGTGACGTCGTGACCCACTGCCGAGAGTTTTTCCGCCAGTTGCCGGCCGATGTAGCCGGACGCACCAGTAACCAGGACCTTCATG
>JBEKYF010000044.1:0-31923 GCA_049511255.1 Terriglobales bacterium
CCGAGTTCGCTCGTCATACAGCCGTTGTCTGTGTTTGACCGGAGAGCAAAAGAGAGAGGGTTCTCCGCACCTCTCCCAGAGAGAAAAAGCTTGACTGCAAAAGAGAGAATCTACTCCTACACCCAGATCAGCCAGTACTTGAGCTGTCCGCGCCGCTACCGGCACCGCTACCTGGATGGCTGGCAGGAAAAAGACACGCGCGCCGCCATGCTCTTTGGCCGAGCCTTCGAACAGGCCGTCGCTGCCCTTTTTCGCCGTGAAGATCCGGCGGCTGTGCTGTTCGAGCAGTGGGGAGTGTGCAAGGACATGGACCTGACCTACTCCGGCAACGACACCTGGGACCGGATGCTGCAACAAGGCATCCAGTTGCTCGAGCGCTTCGCCCAGGACGGCCGCGTCCGCATTCGGCGCCCTCGTTCCACCCAGCAGATCCAGTTCAATCGGACCTTGGCTTCCGGCAACAGTTTTGTCGCTTACGTCGACGCTATTGGTGAACTGGACGGTACACCATGCGTTCTGGAATGGAAGACTACCTCGGCACGATATCCGGAAGAGCCGGCCGGCATTTCAGCACTGGATCCGCAACTCGTCTGCTATTCCTGGATGACCGGAATCGACGAAGTCGCCCAGGTTGTTTTCGTCCGCAAGCGTCTAGTCGAAGTTCAGTACCTCCGGGCGACGATTTCTGACGAGCAGCGGCAGGAGTTCGCAATCCTGGTCGAAGACACAGTCCGACGGATCGAGTCCGGGTTGTTCCTGCCGCATAGCGGAATCCGCTTCCCGCAGAATCCGTGTACAACCTGCCCCTTCATCGGGCTCTGCCTCGACAAGCGTGACTTGGTCGAAGCCGCCCTTGTGCGCAAACCGGGAGTCGATCTTGGTCTGTTTGACGAACTTGTTTACTAGGTATCCGCCGATGCCGCCGAGGCTTAACCGCAAACGAGCACTGTTTGTCCTCACCAAGATCGACGAGATCCTGGCCTGGGAACGGCAGAAAGAGGCAGAGCGCGACACCCGCTTTGTCGAACTGGGCAGGTATCTGTGCGAGGTGCGGGCGGGACAGTACTGGAGACTGGAGAGCCTGAAGTCGTTTGACGAGTTCCTGGCGAGGCGGTTCTCGGAATCGAGAAGGAAGGCGTATTACCTGATGTCCATCCACGAGCACCTGCCGCCGCAGGCCAGACGAGAGCTAATAGAAGTGGGATGGACGAAGGGGCTGGAACTGGCCAAGGTCGCGCGCCGGGACGGTCAGTACTTCGATTGTGCAACCTGGTTGCACAAAGCTCGAGAGCTGCCGAAGGAGGACTTCCGGAGGGAGGTGGAGAAGGAACTGACGGGAAAGGAAACGGAGCCGTCGGAGCTGATCTACTTCAAGGTCTACAAAAGCCAGATCCCGATCATCGAGCAGGCGATCGAGACGGCAGCTCTCATGCTGGGCACGGACAAATCGCGCGGGTACTGCCTGGAAATGATCTGCGCGGACTTCCTGGCTGGCGCGCACCTGGACGAGGGCAACCCGGAGATCCTACTCAACTCCATCTCGCGCTACTACAAGTTCTTGCCTGGCAAACAGAAGCAGGCCTTCCTGAAAAACCTGGGCGAGAAAGCATCATGAGAATGATTCGCCTCAAAGCCGCTCCCTCGCGGCTGGATCCCTTATCCTATGAAAGTCTGCGCCAGCAGATTCTGCGTCGCGACGGCTGGAGGTGTCAATCCTGTGGCACGATGACGAATCTTGAAGTGCACCACAGAGAGTTCCGCAGCCATTCGGGTGCGGACTCAGAGGATAACTTGATCACGCTGTGCACGGCATGCCACACCAGAATGCATTGCCGCTAAGGCCGCAAACGGGTAGTAGCTGATACAGCGCTCCCGCAAGAGGCGGACGCCACTGCAGTGAGTCTAGTGGAAATGATTCCAACAACCGTGGGAAGCTGCCGACAGCTGAAAATCTCCGTGCGCGACTATCTGGCAGCTATCCTTCCCGGGCTCGCCGGTGTCGCCATCCAGCGACTCGAACCACCCAACCCTGCTGCCTGGGCCGCTCCCCCCTTTTGAATCAACGTCCGAAGCTACTTTCTCGGTGCGACCGGAGGGCTGCAGCCGCAGATACCCGCAATCATTTAGTTTCACGCTTGCACGAAATTCTTCCTTGCTGCCGTACTCAGATCCCACCAACAGCAGTTTAATGATCAACCCTTTCTCAACATCCACTGCATGCAAAACTATCCACACAAAACCAGGCAGGCGCATTTCCGCAGCCTGCCAACGATCCTTCAACCACAGGCTGTCGAAGCTCGTCCAGTAATTGATTCCGACTATGGACTCTTCCCCAGATTGTGGCTAAAAAGATTGACACCGGTTCACGTGGGGTTATCAACGAAAAGTTCCAATTAGAAGCTCTAACAAGAACAAGGTTTTGAAATTCAAGCAGGAGGAATTGTGATTTCCAAGAGGCTAACGGTTTTGGTGTGCGTAGTGGTTATAATTGGCGGCCGCGCTCTATGTGCTGCGCAGAGCGAAGGGTTCTTCGCAAGCTGGGAAGATCGAGTGCGCGCCACGCTGGCGCAGCAGCCTTCTTGGCCCATCCCCGTGGTCACGGCATCGTCAGGCCTGTTGCAAGTCGCCCGCACCGATTTCGTCCGCCAGATCGCACCTGCGGGCACAGATACCTGGAACTACGACAACACTAAGGGCTTCAATGTGGTGCCCTGGTATAAGAATGAAGAGGGCGGAAATTATTCGGTGAGTTTTTCTCTGGCCGGCACCATGCCGACAGGCAGCTTCAAGAACGGAAGTCTCGCGTCCACGATTTCGCCCACCTTATGCGCGGGCAAGGGCTTCGGAAGGTTCGACGTTGCAATCGACGCTGGGAGCAATCCTGCCCGCAGACGACACGACGAAACTCGGCCGCGTCGTGGTGTGGAACGCGGTGACGCAGTATCACATCGGCAAGTTTTTTTGGCCGGAGATCGAGAACAACGCGACTTTCTACCATGGCGGCCCGAACGACGCCGCAAACAGAACTTTGTCACGCCCGGGCTGATGCTCAGCAAGTTTAAGTTGGAACGCGATCCTCGCAACCGTCTCGCTCTGATGTTCGGCGGAGGAATGCAGATCGCAACCACACAATTCCACACCTACAATCATGCGCTGGTGCTCACGGCACGGATGCTCTTCTGAGATCCCGCTGCCGGAAGTAGTGCGCCGTGCGTTCCCCTCTAACTGAATTGGATGGCAATGCTATCGCACAAGTTGGCGTCAAGTCATCAATTGCGAGTGAGTCCTTCACAACAGACCTTCACGTCAAGGAAACGCGCAGCTTGGCACCATTCAAATCCGCGACCAGGACTTTCTTCTGCTATTGCCCGATGGAGCCGTTCCGGTGGACCCGGCCGCCTTCAAAGAAGCGGTGGCGTAATATGCTTTGGCCAAGCAGAAAAAGGATGACTGCCAAGACGACTATAAACAGGAACTGTCCGATTCCGAACGTAGGCGGCTTTCGTCCGGCAGGGTCCGTCGTATTCAAATAGGTTGTCATCAGAATCCCTCTCCCCCCAGGTCAGGTGGTCTGCCATGGGACCGTCACTCCTAAGATCCTCCGTGGCTTGGTTAATCTCGTTCTCCCATTCGCGGCAAGTGTACATGGAACAAGATCGGCGATTCGCCTCAAAAACAGGCTTTTCCTAGAAGCCGGTCGTCTCATATTGCAGGACGGCCAAAGCGAGGCGGTAATCGTAGGCCGCCTGAGCATTACTGATCTGGGCTTGGGTCTGCTGGAGCTGCGCTTGACTCAACTCAACGATGGAACTTAGTCCCAAGCGATATCGTGTTTGGGCAAGATCGAGCGCCAAATTCGACTGATCCAACAATTGCTGAGTGACGCTGAGTCGCGCGTACGCTGTATTCGCGTTGAGCCAACCGGTGCGCACGTCGCGTGAGATCCGATTGCGAAGATCCACCAGACGGTCGTGGGCCGCTTGCGCTCTGAGACTCGACTCCCGTGACCTTGCTGTGTAGAGAAAACCGTTAAACAAAGGGATTTCAACGTTCACACCAACCGCACCATACCAATTGGAGAGAACCGGGTCTCGCACAGGTGTGTCCCCTACGGCGCCCATGGCACGGATATTGGGGAGAAATAAGTCGCGTTCGGCGGTGTGGAACTTCTGAGCAGATTGCTCTAGGAATTCCAACGATAAGATTTCCGGGCGCGCCGCCAGAGCCTGTGAAATAAGATCATCCACATTGCTGGAAGGTGCAGCAATCGCCGTTGTGTCCTCGACTAACTGAAAGGTCTGCGTTCTTGAATAGCCCAGTATCATGGACAGCGTGGCGAGCGCTCCGTTCTCGTTATTCTCCGCATCGAGCACAAGCAGCTTGGCTTGGGCGAGGTTGACGTTGGCAAAACTGAAATCAAGTTCAGACCTCAGCTTGCTCTTGAACAATGCTTCCACTTGATCAGTAACGTTCTGCCGTGCACTTACGGTTTGCTGAGCCACGGTCAGCACTGCTTGAGCTTGTAACGTGCCGTAAAAAGCTTGATCCACAGCCAGAAGAATCTGCTCTTTCGTAGCCGCGGCGTTTTGATCTTCGGCTTTGGCAGCGAGGTTGGCACTTGAGACCAAATTCGTGGTGCGCCCGAAGTCAGTTATTAACTGACTTACCCAGACACCCGCGGCGGCGCGCTCATAGATGATGGGATTGTTGAGTCCGCCGGCTGTGATGCGACTGTTGCCTTTGGAATCTACGCCTGTCAGGTTGCCGGTTGCGGTCGGCCACAAACTTGAACGCACTTCCCGTGTGACTTGGTGGGAAGCCAGTGCCGTCAGCCGAGCCACCGATATTTGCGGGTTGTTCTTCAGCGCCAGCGCCTCTGCTTGCTTCAATGACAGAGAGACCGGTATCCCGGCGTTAGCCGGGGAATCGGAGGATGGATGTCCATTTGCAGCCATGGGCGCGGCTTGACTTGGAATTGGCTGCAGTACCGGGGCAGAAGACAAACTCTGCACTATTAGCGGTGGGTCGACCTGCGAGTTTTGCGGATATCCCGCGCACGACACAAGCGCAATGCACACAATGCAAAGTGTTTTCATCTTCATGGTCTTACTTATGACCTCGTTATTATCATTGCGCGGCTGGCGCCAACTCTTCTTCTCGCCGATGGATCAACAGATATGCGGCGGGCACGATGAAAACGGTCACAATGACCGACATCGTGAGCCCTCCAATAATGGCCCGCGCCAGTGGAGCATACTGTTCGCTGCCCGCCTCCAGCGCAAGGGCCATCGGAATCATGCCGAGAATCGTCGCCAACGAGGTCATTAAGACTGGTCGCAAGCGCACACGGCAGGCAGTCGCTACCGCTTCCTCGATCGGCATGCCTTTTCTTCTCAGAGAGTTCGTGAACTCGACGATGAGGATGCTGTTTGAGACCACGATCCCCGTCATCATGATGACTCCCATCAGCGACATGACATTGACGGTTGTATGCGTCGCCAGCAGAAACAGAATGACGCCCGTGATGCCCGGTGGAATCGCCAGCAGGATAATCACCGGATCAATGAACGAAGAGAACTGCGCCATCAGGATCAGGTAAACCAGAATGACCGACAGTATGAGACCGATGCCAAAACTCTTGAACGACTGCCGCATCCCCTCCACGGAACCGCGCATGGTGACGCGCACGTTCTCGGGCAGTTGGATGTTGGCGATCACCTTGTCTACTTTGCTGGCCAGACCTCCGAGATCTTCACCAGTTGGCGCCACATATACATCAATGACGCGACGAATCTGGTAATGGTCCACCTCGGTGGGCGTGTTGATCATTTCCAAGTCCGATACGGCTTCGAGGTCGGTGGAGTTTATGTTGCCCGCGGCGTGCAGAGGTATCTGCTTTAGGTCGGTAATGGAGTTGACCTGGGTTTCCGGGTACTGCACCGTGAGCATGTAGTTGTTCCCGTTGCTGGGATCAACCCAGTAACTGGGAGCAATCATGCCATCGGAAGATAGCGCCGTAATCACATTGTCGATAACCTCTTGCGACGATAACCCAAGGCGCGCAGCCATCTCGCGATTCACATTGAGCCGGATTCCTGGATAATCCAAGTCCTGCGGAATGAGCACATCACTAACTCCGTGGATGCCCCGAACCTTTCGCGCGATCTCAGTCGCCATAGCATAGGCCTGCTTCTGGTCGTTGCCGCTGACCTGGATATCGATAGGAGCAGGCAAGCCGAGATTGACAACCGAATCCACCAAGCCTCCAGATTGAAAGTAAGTCGAAAGTTCCGGCAGATCATTCGCTACTTTTGCACGCATTCGGCGCATGTATTCATAACTGCCAATCGCGTGCCCTTTCTTGAGGCTGACCTGCACGAAGGCCGTGTGCTGTCCGGAATTGCTGGTATAGATCGCCGAAAAATCTGGAGTGATTCCGATGTTCGAAACAATCATGTCCAGATCTCGCGGCGAGACGACCTGACGAATGTCCTCTTCAACGTGTTTGATGTATTGATTGGTCAATTCGAGGCGTGTGCCCGTAGGAGCCTTGATGTTGATCACGAACTGGCCGGGGTCAGTCCGCGGGAAGAAGCCCAGGCCCAGGAGCGGATAGAACGCAAAACTAAACAAGCAAATGCCGAGGATTCCGATGAACGTTGCCAAGGGCCGCAGGAGACTGCGCCTCACGGCGATGTCGTAGTGCATGAGCATGCGGTCGTAGCGGCGATTAAACCACCGGACAAAACGTTCGAACGCGTTGTTCCCCGTGTGGTGTGCGGCTTCGCCGTGCGGTGACTTGATAAAGTTAGCGCAAAACAAAGGCACCACCGTCATTGCCACCGCGTAGGACGCAAACAAGGAAAAGACAACCGCAGCGGCAAGCGCGGTGAACAGGAATCTGCTTACCCCATAGAGAAAGACGACTGGGAAAAAGACAATCGACGTGGTGAAGGTGGCAGCAAGCACGGGCATTGCCACCTCGCGGCCGCCCTTCTCAGCGGCGATCTCGGGCGTTTCCCCTAATTCCAAATGACGGAAAATGTTTTCCAGCACAACCACGGAGTTATCGATCAGCCGCGAGAATGCCAGCGCGAGTCCACCCAAGACCATGGTATTGATCGATCCCCCGCTGGCATTAATGGCTAGGAACGCAGCCAGCGCTGATAGAGGAATCGAGAGCATCACCGCTAATGTAGCGCGGAAGTTGCCGAGAAAAATCAGGATCATCAGAGCGGTCAGCACCAGACCAATGCCGCCTTCACTGCCCAGGTTCGATATCGCCGTCTTCACGTAGAGTGACTGATCGAACACGACCTTCGTCGTGAGCGATTTGGGCACGTCGAGCAGATCGCCCACGGCGGTCTTGATGCCATTGACGATGGCGATAGTGTTGCTGTCCCCGCCCTGCTTGAGAATTGGGAGATAGACCGACCTTTGCCCATCCACGCGCACAATATTCGTTTGAATGGCAGCAGCGTCTTGAGCGTAGCCGACATCGGCCACCATTAATTCCGCGTTGCCTTCGGACTTCAGCGGCAGCCGATTTATTTCTTCAGTGGTCGGAAGCTGGCTGTTGGTGTAGATGTTGTAATCCTTCGGACCTATTCGGACATCACCGGCCGGCAGGATGGTGTTGGCATCGTTGACAGTGCGCACGACGTCCATCAGGCTCAACTGGTGCGCCTGCAACTTCACGGGATCCACATAGACTTGGATCTGACGGTACTTGCCACCAAACGGCTGCGGTACCGAGGCGCCCGGCACGTTGGCAATCTGGTTGCGAACGTTGAACTGTCCCAGATCGTGCAACGCTGTCTCATTCAGCCCCTGGCCCTTTAACGTGATCAAGCAGACTGGCAAACTGGAAGCGTCGAACTTAAGGACTACTGGCGGCAGTGTGCCCGGGGGCAATCGCCGCAATTGCGCCATGGCCAGATTGGAAATGCCGCTCACCGCCGCGTCGGGATTCGTCCCTGGCTGGAAATAGATCTTAATCAGACTGACCCCGGTCAACGAACGCGACTCGATATGGTCGATACCGCTTCCCAAGGTAAAAAACCTCTCGAAGGGATTGGTGATGTTGGCTTCAATCTGCTCGGGGGGCATGCCCGAATAAAACGTTGCCACCACTACGACGGGAATGTTGATGTTGGGAAACAAGTCCACCGGCATGCGTGCCACCGTGGTCACCCCCACGACGGCGATGATCAGACAAATCGTGATTATGAAGAACGGATACCTGATCGCAAAATCCGACATCCCTAGTACGCTCCCATGCCGGTGATTTGCAGACAATGCACCGGGTTAGCTTTCCTCATACCGCCTTCTCCTTCGGATTGAATTCTTCATTTCGGTGCATGAGCAGGTATGCCGCCGGAACGAGAAACAGCGTCACCAGAAAAGAGAGGCTCAGTCCCCCGATGATGGCACGCGCTAGCGGTGCATATTGCTCGCTGCCCGCCTCGAGCGCTAGCGCCAGGGGAATGAGTCCGAGCAGCGTCGCGAATGTGGTCATCATGATGGGACGAAGACGAACATGACATGCGTTCTTGAGTGCCTCCAACAAGGGCTGCCCCTGCCGCCGAAGTTCGCGCGCGAACTCCACGATTAAGATTGAATCTGACACCACGATGCCGACCATCATCATGACGCCCATCAGAGACATGACGTTCACCGTAGTGCGGGTGATCAGCAGAAACAAAATTACCCCGGTGAATCCCGGGGGTACTGCGAGCAAGATGAGGAACGGATCCTTCACCGAAGCGAACTGTGCCATTAGAATCAAGTACACCAGAACGATGGAAAGCCCCAGACCGATGCTGAAGCTTTTGAACGACTGCCGCATGCCCTCCACCGATCCGCGCATCGTCACGCGCACGTTGGACGGCAATGTTGTTCCGTCGATCATGTGTTGCACTTGTTTGGCAAGACCGCCAAGGTCGTCACCGGAGGGTGAGACGTACACGTCGAAGACACGGCGGAGTTGATAGTGATCGACCTCCGTCGGCGTGTTAATCGTCGTCATATCGGAGACCGCCTCAAGGTTCGTGGAATTCGCGCTGCCCCGGGAGCGCAGCGGAATCGATTCCAGGTCTAACATTGATTTGACCTGTGTTTCCAGGTACTGAACCGTAAGCATGTAGTTATTGCCGTTGTTGGGATCGACCCAATAACTAGGAGCGATCATGCCGTTCGAGGAAAGCGCAGTAATGACATTGTCCACGGTTTCCTTCGACGATAAACCCAGGCGCGATGCCATCTCGCGTTCCACATTGAGCTGGATCCCGGGGTAATCAAGGTCCTGGGGAATGAGCACATCACTCACGGTCTTAAGCTCTTTGATTTTCGTTGCCAGATCGGAAGCAGTTTTCAAGGCCTCGCGCATGTTGTTTCCACTCACTTGAATATCAATGGGCGCGGGCAGGCCGAGATTTACGATCGAATCCACCAGGCCGCCGGTTTGAAAGTAAGTGGAAAGCTCCGGTAAGTCGGCCGCCAGCTTTGCTCGCACCCGATTCATATACACGAAACTGCTCAGCCTGTGCCCGTCCTTGAGGCTGACCTGCACGAAGGCCGTGTGCTGTCCGGAATTGCTGGTATAGATCGCCGAAAAATCTGGCGTGACGCCGATATTGGAGACGATCAGGTCCAAATCGACGGGGGGAACCACCTGCCGTACGTCCTGCTCGACGCGCTGGATGTACTCGTTCGTCAGCTCAAGACGAGAGCCGGTCGGAGCCTTGACGTTGATGACAAATTGTCCCGGGTCGGTGCGCGGAAAAAATGACACTCCCAGCAGCGGCGAAAGCCCCAGGCTCAGACCAAAAGCCCCCATAATGATGGCTACAGTGAGCTTGGGCCGCGCCAGGCTCGCAGCAAGCGTACTGTCATACGTCTTCAAGATGGCGTCGTAGGCGTGGTTAAACGGGCGCAGAATCCGGCGCAGTAAACCTTCGCTGCTGCGAGTTTCTCCCCCGATTTCATGCGGTGCATGAATGAACTGAGCACAAAAAAGCGGGACCACGCTCATGGCCACGAAATACGATCCGGCGAGGGAAAGCACCACCCCCAGAGCGAGTGCGGTAAACAGAAAACGGCTGACCCCGTAAAGAAAGACCACCGGAAAAAAGACGATCGCGGTCGTGAGCGTGGCCGCCAGAACGGCCAACGCAACTTCCCGGCCTCCTTTCTCGGCTGCAAACGCAGGGGATTCCCCCATCTCCAGGTGTCGGAAGATATTTTCCAGTACCACCACTGAGTTATCTATGAGCCGTGAAAGCACCAATGCAATGCCGCCCAGCACCATGGTGTTAATTGTTCCGCCGCTGGCATTGAGAGCCAAGAATGCTGCCAGACAAGACAAGGGAATGGAAAGCATGACGGAGAACGTGCCGCGGATGCTACCCAGGAAAAAGAGAATCATGACTGCCGTCAGCAGCAATCCGATGCTGCCTTCGTGCAAGACGTTCCAGATCGCCGTCTTCACGTAGATGGACTGATCGAACACGACCTCAGTTACCAGCGACTTGGGCACGTCGAGCAGATCGCCCACGGACTTCTTGATCCCGTTAACAATAGCTATGGTGTTACTGTTCCCGCCCTGTTTGAGAATTGGGAGATAGACCGATCTTTGCCCGTCCACCCGAACGATGTTGGTCTGGATGGCGGCTCCATCTTCGGCATGACCGACATCCCCGATCATTAACTCAGCGTTGCCCTCCGACTTCAGGGGCAACCGGTCCATTGCCGCGGTGGTGGGCAACTGGCTGTTGGTATAGATGTTGTAATCCTTCGGGCCTATCCGCACATCACCGGCCGGCAAGATGGTGTTGGCACCATTCACCGTGCGCACCACATCCATCAAGCTTAGTTGATGCGCCTGCAACTTTATGGGGTCGACATAGACTTGAATCTGCCGATACTTGCCGCCGAAGGGCTGAGGCACAGAGGCGCCCGGCACGTTGGCAATCTGGTTGCGAACTGTGAACTGTCCCAAATCGTGCAACTCCGTTTCATTCAGCCCGTGGCCTTTTAATGTGATCAAGCAGACCGGCAGACTGGAAGCGTCGAACTTCAGCACCACCGGCGGCAGCGTGCCCGGGGGCAATCGCCGCAATTGCGCCATCGCCAGATTCGAGATGCCACTGACGGCCGCATCCGGGTCGGTCCCTGGCTGGAAATAGATCTTAATCAGACTGACCCCAGTCAACGAACGCGACTCGATATGGTCGATACCGCTTCCCAAGGTGAAAAAACGCTCGAACGGGTTGGTGATGTTAGCTTCGATCTGCTCCGGCGGCATCCCGGAGTAAAACGTCGCGACCACCACCACCGGGATGTTGATGTTGGGGAATAAATCCACCGGCATGCGTGCCACGGTCGTTACGCCGACCACTGCGATGATCAGGCACAGCATGATAATGAAGAACGGATATCTTATGGCGAAACCGGGCATGTCTAATGCGCTCCCTGTTCCGCGGTGTACTTCTGGTCCGCCATCGTACTCATCTTGGGATCGACATGCTGTCCGGACCGGTACGCCCCAAGGTTGCCCACGATCACGCGGTCGCCCTCATTTAGCCCCGATAGGACTTGAATGCGATCGGAGCCTTCGATTCCCGTGCGAATCTCGCGCTCTTCCACATGGTTTTGCGGATTGACCAGGAGCACGGTGGTCTTGCCTTCCCCTCGATTGATCGCCTGCAAGGGAAGGGTCAGGGCGTTCGGATCATTTTGCACCCGCAATGCGACCTCCGCATACATTCCGGGGGTCAGCTTATAGTCCTGATTGGGCACGTCCACTTCGACCTGCATGGTACGGGTCGACCGGTCGAGTGAATCGGTCGAGCGGATGACTTTGCCCGAGAAGTGTTCATCGGTTGCCTTCACGCGAATGTCAGCTGGCTCTCCATCATGCACGCTGGCGGCCAGAGATTCGGGCACGGGAATCCGCAAACGCAATACATTCACTTGCGAAAGTTTCACGACTGGCATCGAACTCACGTTGGAAGAGCCCGCCTGAATGAGCGATCCGGTGTCGGCGTAGCGCCAAGTCACGACACCATCGAACGGAGCCGTAATTCGCGAATATTCAGAGAGCGCGGCATAATGCTGCTGATCAGCCTGTGAGACTTCCAATTGCTGCCGGACGGCTGCTAACTCCGACTTGGCGGATTCCACCTGCGCCTCCGTCGAGCGATCTTTAGCGGTAGCATCGTCGAGTTCCTGCTCCGCGATCAGGCCGGGACGCGCCTCCGACGCCTGTCTCAGTCGGGTGGCAGCAGCATGCAGCGCTTCGTGATCCGCCTCCGCGCGGCTTACCTCATTCTGGGCGTGGGTAATTTCCTCTTGACTATGGCGCACGCCCGCGGCGGCGGCTTCTAGCTGCGCCACTAACTCCGGAATCTCAAGAACGGCGAGTACCTGATTCTTGTGGACATGGTCGCCAATGTCTACGTTGATGTTCCGGATGTATCCCGCGACCTTGGCGTGGAGTTCCACTTCCTGGTAGGGCGTGAACTCCCCCGCGATGGAGAGTGTGTTGGAAAGCGGCGTGCGTCGAACTTGCACCACGGCGGCAGGCATAGGTGCATCGGCGGACGCCGATGGAGAGGAGCCACCGGAATGACCGCAGCCTTCCGCCGCACCGATACAGAGCGCGATCAGAGCGATGGCGGCCACTCTTCCATCGAGAATTAAGAAAGATGATCCTTTATGCATGCCCACAGTCACCCATTTCGAACTTCAGCGCTGGCAAATTAGTAGTGGTCGGCCTTACAAGAATTCGGGCCGACCGGCTCACGCCAGACAACGCGCCGCTAGCCCCCACCCGAGCCCGAACTTTGACGTTGAGGATTCTCGCACTGAGCCCGAACCCGATCAAGCCACGCCGGCGTTCTGGGGCTGATTGTACGAAGCAGGGGTTGGCAAAACGTCGAAGTTAGGAGGAAGGAGGAGGGCGGTTGTAAAGCCAAGTCTCAAAGTTCAGATTGATGGATGGGACCACCGCCAAGACAGTAAGAACGGAAGGGCGCGGCGGCTGAAAGAGCGTGAAACTGGAAGCGGGAGCCATCCACTGGAGTCCGTCGCCAAGCAGGTGCTGCCGCTGGCCATCCGGGGACTGCGATTTTACAGTGGTGGTCTTCCGGACTTCTGGCTGGACTCCCGGACCTAGTACTGTGTAACGAGTAGCAAGGCTTACCGTGAGAGCGCAGATGGCTAGAAGAACTACTGCGATCCGGCGTGCCGACGCGAAGCTTACTCGTGCCCGAGAATGTCCTAGCATACTCATCTCAAATCAAATCCATGCGTGGATCGAATGCCAGCAAATTATACATGAGCACCCAAGGACAGCCAGATCACGCAAGTCACTGATGGCCATTTATTTTGGCGCTTGGAAGCAGGCTCAGGTTGCAATTCCGAATTCCGCATCCGGCGGAAGCGAGTACCGATCCAAGCTATCACTTGTGCAGTTGTGCAGAGAAGGAATGCCCTGCGGATGATCGGCCCAGTTCCAACGGAGAAATAGCTTGACATCGAACTCGCTGTAAGAGTATGTAGGGCCGTTAAATCCAGCCCATCTGTCTGGATAGGGCAGCTACACGTTTGTATCGAGCCAACGATCGCAAATCCGTCTCGGAGGTTATCCAAGTGAAAAAAACCGTCTCACGTTTGATTTTGTTGAGTTCCGTGCTTGCTCTGGCGTTTACGGCTATGGCCCAGGCGCAGGAAAACCACACGGCCAATAACAACCCTCTCGCGCTATTGCTTCAGTCCAAGGGGATTTTGTCCCCTGGCGAAGTAGCAATGGTCAACCAAGCGTCCTCTCCAGAAGAGGCTAACGCGCGCCTCGCTCAATTGCTCGTGGAGAAGGGCCTGATCAGTCAGACGGAGTACACGGCAACGGTCGCGCCCGTGAGCATGGACTTGTCTGGGCCGCGTCTGTTAAACACCGTACTGCACAGTTCGAACGCGGCGCAAGCCTCCTCGGCTGTGCCTGCAACACCGCCGGCTCCGTCGGGGCCCACAGTCATACCCGCGGTAACGCCGCTACGGGTTTTGCCTATCGACATCCCTAAGCAGGACGGGATGATTCCTGACATCAGACTGGGCAGTGGCGCCAAACTGAAGCTCTACGGCTTCTACAAGGCCACCGCTGCCTCCGATACCGCCTCCAGCGGCGGGCCCACCTTCGGCAGCCAGGACTGGCCCCTCCCGCTCCTCCTCGCCGATACGGGTCCTACGTCCGACCCCCAGGTCCATATCAAGGCCCGCGGCTTCCGCATTGGCGCCCAGACTGAATGGGTCCCCAAGGGTTCGGACTTTACCATCACCGGCCGAGTGGAAGGCGACTTTGAAGGCGACTACACCGACGTCAATAACCGCAACATCAGTGGCGACGCCCGTTCCCAGTTCTCGCTTCGCCTGGCCTGGATGCGCCTCGACCATAAAATTGGCGACCTTCCCTGGTTCGCAGAGTTCGGCGAGGATTGGTCGCTGCTCGGCTCATCCACTCTCCCCAGCCTGTTCGAAACCACGGGCTTAGGCGTCGGTATGGGATCTCTCTATGAGCGCATGCCGATGTTCAAAACCGGCGTGCAATTCCATTCGGGTGAGTTCAAGGTTCAGCCTGAGTTCGCTATCGTGATGCCGATTGCAGGCTCCTCCGCACTCACCGTCGACCAACGCTTGCGCTTCGGCGACCGCGCCGGCGCCGAGTCCAATCAGCCCGGACTGGAGGCTCGCGTGGTCTTCCAGTTCCCGCTATCGCACAACTGGAAAGGCGTGGCGCCAGCCCAGATCATCTTCAGCGGCCACCATGCTCGCATGAACGAAATCATTCCCCATGCGGCACAGACCGTTCTGACCCCTCTCGATTTTACTTGCACCGTGCTTCCTTGCACAATCACATACGACCCCACAATCTTCACCACCGTTAACAGTCAGAATGTCGGGTTCACCACCGCCACGTCGATAATCGGCGCCTCCAATTGCACCGAGGCGTCAGGGACATGCAATCTGGAGCAGATCTTTGGCAGGGGCACCCAGGTCGGCAACCCGCAGAACATCTGGACCGCTGAGATTCAGTTGCCCACGCCCTGGGTAACTTTTGCGGCCAAGTACTACAAAGGCGATGACATGCGGTTCTTCTTCGGCGGCCAGCTCAACGATGTCTACAACAACCTAACGTTCCCCGAAAGTGGTGTTGTGGGGACCGGCATTTCTGAAAGCGGACGGTCCATCACGTTCGGCTGCCCGATGGGGATCAGTGGCGGCACCGGCATCGTCAATTGCCAAGGCACTCCTGTCGAATCCGCCATCCTGCAACCGTCCGGCGGATCCGGTGGATTCGCCGAGTTGAGCTTCCCGCTCTCGCGCATCTTCAACGCCAATCCGGAGGGCCACAATTCCGGATGGATACTGCACCTGGGGTATGGCACCGACCGCGCCAAATACTCCGATGCCCAGCACGGCAATCACTTGGGCCGCACCGACCTCGACTCTGCTTCGCTCACCTACCGGCTCAACAAGTGGGTCACGTTTGTGCACGAAGTCAGTTACATCGCCACTTTCACTGCCAATGACGAATCGGCCAGCGGCGTGATTACACCACACTACCTGCTCTTTGAGGGTAAGGACGTCCGACAGGCGCACAACTGGCGCAATGAGTTCGGGCCAGTGTTTACGTTCTAGCTAAACCTAGCGCTAGCCGCGATTCCGGCGGAGCTCCCATCTTCGGGGCTCCGCGGAGTCGCCCGGATCAGAATTGAGGGTCAACGCAGTTTTGCTCCAACCTAACAGTTTGTTCGAGGTGGGGAACGGTGTTTCCGAAAGCGGACGGCCCATCTTGTTCGGCTGCTCAGGTGGAACCACTACCGGCCAGCCCGCCGCGACTGTCAATTGCCAGAACACGCGTGTCCAATCCGCCATCCTTCAGCCCGTCGGCGGATCGGGTGGATTCACGGAGTTAAGCTTCCCGCTCTCGCGAATCTTCAACGCCAATCCAGAGGGCCACAATGCAGGATGGGTACTCCATCTGCAGTATGGCACCGATCGCGCCAAGGCTTCGGATGCCCGTGCCGCAGCCTCAAACGGTCTGGCATGCACCGACCTCGACACTGCTTCGATCACCTACAAGCTGAACTCATGGGTGTCGTTCGTCAATGAAACCAGCTATATCGATACGCGCGCGGCCACGGCAGACAGCAAACTCTTCGAGGGACGTCACGTGACCCAAGCGCACGATTGGCGTCAGGAGTTCGGACCGATATTCACGTTCTGAACTTTGTTTCAACCGTAAGACCACCGGCCCGGAAAAGGAGAGTAAGCCAAAACCGGGCCGGCGGCGTCCTGAGGGAAAGGCTCCCCTCAGAAAATTGAGTCACTGTCAGCGTCCTTAACCTGTTCGTTAAACCTGGTGGTCCCGCGTCAAACAGTGACGCGGGACTATTTTCTGCTTTTACGGCAAGTAGTAGCGGAACGAGGTGAAGACCATCCCGTCGAGGCCTTCCGGCGATCCATAAGTTACTGGTGTGACGGTTGGTAGGGATGTGACGCCAGACCAGGTCTGACGCGTCACATAAGAGTACTGCGAGCCGAACCGGAACCTGCCCTTGGGCCCGTTGTAGAAGGCGTACCAGAAGCCGGCCGTACCCTCGATCACTGCCCGCGTGTCGCCGGTGCAATTGGCTGGTGAAGTAGGAGTGAAGCCGGTGTTCACGGCAGGAGGCAATTAGGTGTAGCAACCGTAATTGTTGAAGGAGGGTGAGCCGTAGCCGACGTACACCGTTTTGCCACTGCTCGGCGAGACGAAGGAGCCATAGGTCCGGCCCGCGTACTCCGCTCCGACGTAGGAGTAGATGTCGAGTTTCTTGCCGTGCCACTCCAGCGTGGTCAAACCCTGGAGGTCCTTGATCAGATGAATCGTTCCGTCGGCAGTAATCGAAAGATCGCTTCTCCATCCCGCCAGGTTCCGGAAGGACCCACTACACATCGTGTTTTTGGCAGCCTGCGGGAATCGCTGCAAGTTCACGGAGAGGGGGAGTGCACATCCAATTGCAGGTCGAAGGACGAAAGGTTCTCACGCCCGAGAGCGATGGAGACCGTTCCGGTTTTGAAAACAGTCCCTCGCCCCCAGGGCAGGGGGCGAGGGTACCGCACACGCTACGGCAAGTAATACCGGAACGATGTATAGAACACGTTGTCGATTCCGTGCGGCGCAATGAAGGTGCCCGCCGTCGCACCGGCGCCGGTCCACGCATCTCGGCTAATGTAGGAATACTGCGGGCCGAACTGCACTCTGCCCTTGGGACCGTTGTATGGTTTGATCCAGAACCCGAACGTGCCCTCGATCACCCTTTGGGTTTGGCCACTGCAGCTACCGACCCCTCCAAAATTGTAGCCGCTCGGGCTCGACGCCGACGGCAAGGTTTCGGTGTAGCATCCCGAGTCAGAGTAGCCTGGCGCTCCGTAGCCCACCACCTTGCCGGTACCCAGGGTGTCAGTTTGATAGCGCCGTCCCAAATAGTCCTCGCCGCCATAGAAGTACACATCCAACTTGGGATAGTGAAATTCAAGCGTTGCCAGACCTTGATAGCTGCGCAACGGAACCAGCTTGCCATAGGGATCGACGGTGGCATCCGACAGACCCGACGCGGCGTACCGGCCTATACCATTCCCGTAGAGGGCGTGAAGGCCGAAATCCACATGCTTATTGAACGCGGAGACACGGCCGTTCGCTCCCAGTCCACCGCCGTTCCTAGAGTAGTTATAGGCCCCTACCACGGAATTGACGAGGGCGCCGCCGACACCCGTATCGCATAATGTCGGGGCTTGCGTCGCTACCTCACAAGGATAAACGCGGTCGCGGAACCGGCTGAAGATACCGAAAATTTCATAGTGGCCGAAGCCAGGTTCAAGGGCCGCCTTGACGATGATGTCCGGCATCGCGTTGAAGGAATAGTTGGCCGCGTTGGTACAGCTGGTGACGCCGGTGCTACTGGTGCTGCAAGCAGTGATGCCGGGATTGTAAAGTCCGGCGCCAACGCCGTCACTGCCCAAGGCGAAGTTCGCGTTGGCGTTGGTAGCCGTAAAGGTGGTCTGGGGATTCTCTAGCGCGGCGGCCAGCCAGAAGCGATTATTGAAGTTCTTAACCACGCGGGCGCCCCACTGCCGCGCAAAACTGAAGCCGACATTATAATTCGGGTCAATGGTCATCGGCCTGGCTGTGCTCAGGTTGTCGATTCCATTCCTGTTCTCTGTCAACAAGGTCCACATTTGACCGCCAACGAAACTCCAGCCGCTGTTGGATTCAGCTTGACCCCAAGCCTGCCTTTGACGCAAGACGTAGCTGTTCGTCTGGTTGTTGTTTGAACTAGTACCAGCCGCGAGAAAGTCAGCTTCGTAATAAGCGGTGAGCTTGACGTTGCTGAGCTTGCCCCGAGCCGTCATTGTGATCTGCGACTGGCGGCCTGAACCAAAGAATTCGGAAATCCTGTTCGCACCGCTTCCGGGCATAAAGATGCTGTTAAAGGGAGTAGCATCCCCGCCCGTCGCATGATTGCGATACACCGATTCACCCGCCAGGAATCCGCCAGGAGTGATCGTGATTCCCTTGTAGCGGATGGCGAGCGGGCTCTCCAGATCGCCCATGCGCTTCTGAGTCTCCTGCAGAGTCAACGCGGAGTTCGTGGCGGTGGTCTTCAAGTCCGTGACATCGCTTTTGAGCGCCATCACCGTTTGCTGTTGCTCCATCGTTTGAGCAGCCGCAGTATCCGCCTTGGTCTGCGCCTGCACAGCCACGGTCTGGCTCTGATCAAGCCGCTGTTCCAGTTGCTGAATCTTTTGATCGCGGCTTTGAACCACATCGGTCAACTGCTTGATCTGCTGCTGCTGCGCGTCGATGGCCTGCTTCATCTCATTGAGCTGCTCTGAAACCGTCGGCCCAGATGTCTTGGCAACTTTCTTTCGCGGGCTCTTCGCTGTCATTGCAGTGGTCGTAGCTTGCTGGGTCTGCGCTGCAACCACGCTCCCCGCGAGCGCCATCGACAGCATCACAGCCATAATTCGTTTCATTGTTTTTATCTCCTTCAAAATAAATGTTTTAGATAGTGAACAAAGTCGTAACCGCACCTTCAGCTCATGGTTCATTTTTAGCGAACTGCCAGCCTAGCCCGCCATTTGTTAATAACTGATGAAAATTTGTTGAATATTCAGTGAATCGAGGGTGGTACCCGCCTAGCTGCCATCGATCAGCAATCGAAGTCTTGGACCAGGAAGCCTTGGGATTTCATGGAAGAAAGCCTTGCTGTGATTTTCGTCTGGTTCAGCGGAACCTCATCGATCAGTGACGCCCGTCACTTTAATAGGTGATCGGCGTTACAGCATCTGTCGCGAAAACGACATAGCGTTACGCCCCATGTTCTGAGCCAAAGCCTGAGCCGAGCCGGAACGAGGAGGACACCGTCTATGTTGAAGCTGAAAAGCTGGCTGTTGAGCCTGCTAGTGTTGGCCATCACGGCTGTGCCCGTCATGGCGGGAAGCAACGACGCGAAAACAGGAAATGGAGATGCAGCGAACACAACCAACGCAGAAGCTAGCCCGGCTGCGGCCAGCCCAAGCCCAAATCCAAGCCCAAGCCCGAGCCTGGTCTCGACCGCGGGCGATTCGAATGTCACGGCATTGATCGGTGTACTCGTGACCAAGGGTGTCCTGGCGCCTACAGAGGCCAATGCCATTCGAAATGCAGCGCCTGCAGCACAATTTCAAGCTCTCGTCGAAGCGCTCAGTCGCAAGGGCTTAGTGAGCGCAGCCGATTTGTCCGCGGCCGCGAACCCCGCAGCGCAACCTTCCACCCTCGCGGCGGCTCCGGTTGCGGTTACGGAGGCCGTCTCGACGTCCCTCGCAACCATGGAAACCCAATCCTCGATGCAGGCTGCGCCGCCACCGCCGCCCGCCCCACCGGCGGTGGTCGCTGCGATTGCTCCGGTCCGGGCGTTCCCAGTCGACGCCCCCAAGCCCGGCGGTCTAAGCGGTATCAAGGTAGGCCCGCTCACGTTGGCACCTTACGGCTTCATCAAGGCGACGGTCGTCCATGACAGCAGCGACCCCAATGGCGACGACTTCCCGTTTCCCGGCATATGGTTGACTGCCGGGCCTAACTCGACCTTCAACACCGGCCCAACGAAGGATCCCGAAGTCCACGTCAAGGCGCGGGCCACGCGCTTTGGGCTCAACATGGAATGGCCGGATATTTCGAAGAACCTGACGCTTACCGGCAAGATTGAGGGCGATTTCGAAGGCAACTTCAGCGAAGTCGACAACCGCGACGTTTCCTCGATTGCCAGACCTATGCCGCAACTGCGTTTGGCCTTCGTCCGCCTCGATTACCACGCCGGCGAGAACACTGACATCTTCTTCGTAGGCGGAGAGGACTGGACGCTTTTCGGATCCGGCGCTCTGATGAACATAGTGGAAACCACATTCAATGGCGCATTTTGGGGCAACACTTACGAACGTTCGCCACAACTGCGGGGCGGGTTTATACAGACGCTGAACAGGGAAAACCACGTCAATCTCGAGGGTCAATTTGGGATCATGATGCCCACCTCAAGCCAAATCGAGAAGCTCTCGGGGACGCTCGCCGGTTTCGAGGGCCAGATCGGGCAAGGCGAGCGCGAGGGCGCCGACTCCGACCGTCCCGAGTGGGAAGGCAGAGTGGCCTTGAGCTTCCAACTCGACAAAGCCAAGGGCGTCGCTCCGGCACAAATCGCTTTCGCTGGATTCCGTTCTCGGCGCACATCGATCGTTCCAAACAGCTCCTACGAGTCTTGCACCGGTGAATACGACGTGCTGGATTGCTCCTTACAGGCTGCCTTTCCGAACGGCTTTCAAGCCTCCAGCAAAATGTGGGGCGGCCAGATCGTGGCGCAAATCCCCACCCGTTGGTTTACCTTGGTGGCGACCGCCTATAAGGGAGGCGACATGCGCTTCTACTTCGGCGGCCAAATCAACTCTTATTTCACCGACACAAGCCTTCTGACTGGTGTATCCGGGCCGTACGTCACTGCGGATGGCGGTCCGTTTGCTGCTGCCGGTGGCGCCGTCCTTGGCTGCACCGCCGCGCTTAATGACGACGGTTCATGCCCTACCGGGAACGCCGTGGTTGCTCCGCAGCGGCCCATCCGGAGTTATGGCGGATTCCTCCAGCTCGGCTTGCCGCTTTCCCGGTGGTTCAATGCCGATCCGAAAGGCCACAACGCGGGCTGGCAGCTATTCTTCACCGTTGGCAAGGACCAGGTGGTGGATAGGGACCTGAATAACCCTAGCGGTAGCTTTTGCACCATTACTGACAACTGTAACGCCTTTTATCACGTCAACAGCGTGGCACCATTGCCCCTGCTGATGGGCAAGTCGGCCATAGCAACCCTGTACTACAGAGTTAACAATTGGTGCCAGTTCGGCTTCGAGCAGTCGATCTACGCCACCCGTGCAATGGACAAAATCACTCTGTACACAATTGCCGGAGTTCCATCCAACGAATGGCAAGATCACCGGACGGAGTTCGGGCCGATCTTTACGTTCTAGACCGTATCCTCCACCCCAGCGGGCCAAAACCGGGCCCGCTGGGGATTTGACTATGAGGCTGGCACCCGCCGACAACACGACCGGTGCCGGTTGATGGCACTGAAAACCCATGAAAGGAGGACAGACTCCAATCGGGCGATCGCCCGGGGTTGAATTTGTCCTCCCTAGAACTGGTCGCATGAATGCTTTGCTGCGGTACGCATTGGCCCTAAGGGGCTAAAGCCCGCAGTCTTCTCTGCTGCGAGCGGCACGGCTGAAGCCGTGCCCTTCCACAGGAGCCCTCGTGATGCCGGTTCTAGTCTCCTCCAGCAAAAAAGCTATTGTGCGGCTCAAGGCCGAGGGATCACAATGTACGGATTCTGCGAGACCGGCTTCCAGAACGTCCTGGTCAACAGGGGATGCAACGGTGGCATCCGCAGTGTTGGGAGGAGTTGGTTTCCATGAGTATGCGTAGATTTGCGGTCCTCGAGGCGGGTCTTCTGTTGGTGGCGATGTTCGCGAACGCCGCCTCGCTGAAGAACACGATGCGGATCACGGTTCTGGATTCTGTAACTCGAGCGTCGAGCCCTGACGACAACAACGGCGTTCCGAAGAATTGCGAGCAACTCACTTTCGACGCATATTGCCGTTCCACTACAAACGTGCCAATGGTGAGTACCTTGCTGGTGCAGGAAGGCGACAATCCGCCGTTCCGTATCAGTTGCAAGATTGAGTCAAAGTTTTCCCGGTGCACACCGTTGCCCAAGGGCGCAACTTTCGAGGCAAGAAGAGAGAAACACGGCATTACCGTGTACTACGTGGATGACAAGGGCAAAGCGCGAAGTCAGTTGTACAAGCTGGTAGCGTCGGACGCGAAGGCCAAGCCAGCAGCGACTGTGGCCACGGTTGCAACTCAGCCAGTCCCGGCCGTACCGGCACCACGGCAGAATTCGCCAGCCCCCGCGCCAGTGACGCAGATTGCGGCGTCGGCGCAGAGTTCACCGGCTCCTGCGCCAGCTCCGCCACCTGCCTCGGCGCAGGGCGGTGTTTTGCAGAAAGTCCGATGTAATTTCAATTCGACACCCCCCGGTGCGGAAATCAGCGTGGACTGGAGATATGTGGGCAACACGCCATCGGAAATCGGCCTTAGTACTGGCAACCATGTCGTTGTCATTTCTATGCCAGGATTTGCCGAGTGGAAGCGTGAGCTCACGGTCGCGGCGGATTCAGTAGTGAATGTGACGGCTACATTGGAAAAGACGCAACCATGAGCCGGATTGCGGTTGCAGGGCAAATTTGAACTAGCGCCTGAGGTTGGACCGCTGTATGATGTCGCGCGAAAGCAGTCACACCTCTGGCAGGACCAGCGGCCCGGATTGGGGCCGATCTTCACGTTCTAGCGACGCCAGACCGGCGTCTTGAGCAGTCCGGTCCAGCTTGAAATCGCGATCATTTGATCAGTCAGCACGCACACGCCGTACGGGAGTCGTAGTGGTTGTAGAGAAAGGCGAGCTCCCGGTTCTCATTTCATCTTTCTGTAAAGGAGAAAAACTGTGGCTAACGCAAATGTTGCATCCGACGCCGGTACTCTTGGCATAAGCCGTTGGTGGCGCGTGGTCGGCGGGGTGTCCATGAACTTGGCACTGGGCTCGCTGTATGCCTGGAGTGTGTTCGTGGCCCCGTTAGAGAAAGAGTTCAAATGGAAACGCGCTGAGACCTCGATGGTATTCACCATCGCCGTGGTGGTCTTCGCGCTGACGTTCATAGTAGCTGGCCGGCTGCAGGATAAACTTGGGCCTTTCAAGATTTCCCTGATTGGCGCCGTTCTGGTGAGCCTGGGCTTTTTCCTCTGCTCTTATGCCGACAGCCTAGGCAAGTTTTTCTTTTTCTTCGGTGTCCTTGGGGGGTTGGGCAACGGTTTTGGCTACGCGACCCCGATTCCTGTCATGTCCAAGTGGTTCCCGGACAAGCGCGGTCTGGCGGTAGGACTGGCGGTTGCCGGTTATGGCGGCGGTTCCGCTATCTTTGGCCCGCTCGCCGCCAGTTACCTGATCCCGCACTTTGGCTGGCGCGTCACCTTCCAGGTTCTGGGCGTGATCTTCTTTGTGATGACGGTTTTTGGCGCCTTCCTGCTGCGTAATCCGCCGGTAGGATATAAGCCCGCCGGCTGGGTGCCCGCACCGGCTTCCAAGGTTGCGGCTACCACCTATGAGTTCACCCCCAGTGAGGTGCTGCGAACACCGACGTTCTACTTGATGTGGGTGGCGTACGCGTTTGGCTGCGCGGCCGGTCTCATGGTCATCAGCCAGTTGGTGCCCTTCGCTAAGAGCGTAGGCATACCCGGCACCACCTTGGCTGCCTTTGGCTTGGTGGTGGGCGCGGCTGGAAACGCCATGGGCCGCATCTTCTCGGGCTGGATGTCGGACCACTTGGGCCGTATCAACGTGTTGCGCCTAATGATCGCCATCTCCATGATTGCTATGCCCATTCTGTATCAGGTGGGCGGCCACGTGGTGCCACTGTTCGTGATGCTGTACATCGTTTACTGGTGCTACGGCACCCAGCTTTCGGTCAACGCATCAACGGCAGCCGACTTCTGGGGCACCAGGAACGTCGGCATCAACTACGGCATGCTCTTCACTGCCTGGGGTGTGGCCGGTCTCCTCGGTGGCCGCATTGGCGGTTTGCTGTTCGACAAGTACCACAACTACCAGATGGCCTTCTACACGGCGGCGGGTCTGGCAGCAATTGCCCTGGTCTGCGAACTGGCAGCCAAACGCCCGACCGCGCCGGAAGGGCTGGCAGGAAGAAAGGCGCCGACGGCAGCCTGAGCTTCGAGAAGGCATTGCAGTCCGGCACAGGATGTTGATCATAGGAGACTTGAACGGGGTGTGAGGGCGCTCTCAGGCACGAGCGCCCACGCGCCCCCAAGCTCTAAGGTCTGGTGATTGAGTTCTTCAAGGCCTGACGTGGGGTCAGGCATCCCACTCGATATTTCGCTCACAGGCGCCGCTTCGCCGTTTATGGATTCGGAAGCGCCGCTGTTTCTTATGTACACAGCGGCAGCAACCGGAAAGACCAGAGGGTGCCAACAGCGCACTGGCGGTTGATCGCTGCGACCAACCTCTATGTCGCGTCATCCAAACTGAATCGATATTTCAGTTCAACAGTGTTGGCTACAATTACCCCGGTTGGGATGCAAGTATAGAGCTTAGATGGTCTGGTCGTTGATGCGACCCGTGCTGGGCAACGCAGCTTTACGTGTCAGGAAAACCGAATGCTGGCCACGGAAAATGGCGTCGCGGTTCGTCGGGGGCTCCTGGAACGGATCTTCGACGCACGCCTGCGCAGCGACGAACTTTTCAGCGTGGTTCGCACTGAATTCCTCTATGAGCGGCCGATTCCGGAGCGTCACCGCATCATCTTCTATATAGGACACCTCGAGGCGTTCGACTGGAACTTGCTCGGCAAGAACTTCTTCGGCCTTGAGAGTTTTCATCCCGCATTTGACCGGTTGTTTGCTTTTGGCATTGACCCTGTAGGTGGCGGACTGCCCAGCGATCAGCCGTCCGACTGGCCTTCGTTGAGTGAGGTGCGGGGTTACGTAACTAGAATCCGGGCTGCGCTGGACGAGAAGTTGGCCAACGGAACACTCGAACGGCACTCTGCTACGCAGGACGTCGTCGGGGTGGAAACTTTACTCCACGTAGCGATTGAGCACCGCCTGATGCACGTCGAGACGCTGGCCTACATGCTGCATCAATTGGCACTCTACAAGAAGGTGCGGCAAGCAGGTTCACAGAATCTCGACAGGGCTCCGCTGATTCACCGGATGGTCGAGATTCCTGCTGGCGTTGCGACCCTCGGCCTTCGCCGCGGCCAGGAAAACTTCGGTTGGGACAATGAGTATGAAGCCCACACGTTGGACGTCCCTGCGTTTGCCATCGATCAGTACAAAGTGACCAATCGGCAGTATCTCGACTTCATCGTCGCCGGCGGCTATGAGACGCGCAGCTTCTGGAGTAACGAGGACTGGAACTGGAGAACCGCCCACGGGATCCCTCATCCAGTGTTCTGGAAGAAGGCAGGCGATAGCTGGTTTTACCGGGCGATGTTCGACGAAATGCCGCTCCCGCTCGACTGGCCCGTCTATGTGAGCCATGCGGAAGCGAGCGCTTATGCACGGTGGGCGGGAAAGTCGCTCCCTACGGAAGCAGAATGGCATCGTGCTGCGTACGGGAACCCAAGTGACAGCGAAAGAATTTACCCCTGGGGAAATGAACCGCCCAATGCGCCCAATGCCAGGTTCGGCAATTTCGATTTGCACCGCTGGGACCCCGTGCCAGTGAACGCATTTCCCGAGGGCCGGAGCGCGTTCGGGGTCCACGGCATGTTAGGGAATGGTTGGGAATGGACGTCCACGCTGTTTGCCGCGTTTCACGGTTTTACTCCGTTCCCGTTTTACCCGGGCTACTCAGCAGATTTTTTCGACGGCAAGCACTTCGTGATGAAAGGTGGCTCGGCGCGCACCGCCGCATGCATGCTCCGGCCCACATTTCGCAACTGGTTTCAGGCGCACTACCAATATGTGTACACGGGATTCCGCTGCGTAAGCCACTGATATTGATCCGGGGATTGGGAAATGCTTGTTCGTGCCATTGCCGGTAACGGCATTTACGACTTCGCCTCCGAGGTTCATGCCGGACTCACTCGGCCAGGGCAGAAGGAACTACCTTCCAAATATCTTTACGACGAGGTTGGCTCAGCGCTGTTTGATGTGATCAGCCGTCTGCCCGAATACGGCCTGACGCGCGCGGATGAGCGCCTATTGCGGCGGCATGCGAGCGAAATTGTCGATCGCCTGGCTACTCCCGTAGCTGTCGCCGAGTTGGGCAGCGGCAGTGGGAAGAAGACGCGCTGGTTACTCGAAGCGCTCTGCCGCAGACAGCGCACGTCGTACTACCCCGTCGAAATATCGCCCTGGGCGCTGGCCATGTGTGAACGGGAACTCAGTGATATCGATTCGATCAGCATTGTCGGCCTTGAGCGGGAATACCTTGCCGGCTTGCTGGAGGTAGCGGCGCGCCGGAAGATCGGCCAACATCTTTTTGTATTGTTTTTGGGAAGCACCATCGGCAACTTCGATCGTCCCGCGGCTGTGGAATTCCTGGCAAAGATACGACGAATCCTGCAAGCCGGCGACTCACTGTTGTTGGGTACAGACCTGGAGAAGCCCAGCGCGCAGCTGCTCGCAGCCTACGATGATGAGCTTGGAGTGACGGCGGCATTTAATCTCAACCTGCTCGGTCGCATCAATCGCGAACTTGATGCAAACTTTGACCTGAGGCAATTCTCGCACGTAGTGAGGATCAATCACGACGCCCGGAGTGTCGAGATGCACCTGCGCTCCAATCGCCGGCAGAAAGTGCATATCGCGGCGGTGGCGCTCGACGTCGAGTTTCTGGAAGGGGAGACTATCTGGACGGAAAGCAGCCACAAGTATTCGACGGAGGAGATTTTCCAGATGGCGCGCGATGCCGGTTTCCGTTGCCAGACGCAATGGGTCGATGAGGAGTGGTCATTTGCGGAAAGCCTGCTAACAGCGGAGTAAAGCGACTGTCCCGGCCGAGTTGCAATGGACGGCGAGGCAGGGGCGTGCAAGCGTTTCTCGTGTCAGTTGCCTGCCGTGGACGGTTGAAGCCGAACGGCCGCTTGCATCATCTACTGATCACAGCTTTTCAAAGATTTATCTTTGAAGGAAACTATGTCTTCCTTGTCTTCCTGGCCCGTACCTAGCGCGCTTGATGCTGGCACACAGATGTTCCCGGATTTGACGGCGATGCAGATCGATCGGATCCGTCCTGGCAGCAAGCTCAGAAGAGTTGAACAGGGCGAAATCCTGTTCCGGCCGGGCGATACCAGGGTTCCGTTCTTTGTTCTGCTTTCCGGAAGCATGGAGATCGTACAGACGGACCTCACGGGTGAGCGCCTCGTCACTACCCATCGTGCCGGCGCGTTTACCGGTGAACTTAGCATGATTTCCGGGCAGCGATGCCTGGTGCTCGGACGCGTCACCGGACCGGGTGAGCTTCTTGAACTTAGCCCGGAGGGCTTGCGCTCTCTAATTGCGCGCGATGCGGAACTGAGCGAGATCATCATGAGGGCGTTCATCCTGCGCCGTCTTGCGCTCATCACGAACAACCTGGGCAATGTGATTTTGATGGGCTCGCGCCACTCTGCTGCCACCCTAAGCCTGCGCGAGTTTCTTGGACGCAATGGCCATCCTTACACGTACGTGGACCTTGACACCGACAAGATGTCGCAGGAACTGCTAGACCGTTTTGCAGTCAAGGTGGAAGACGTTCCAATCGTCATTTGTAATGCACGTACTGTATTCCGCAACCCCTCCATTCAGCAGCTTGCAGAATGCATGGGGCTGAACCTCGGCATCGACAGCACACAAGTGCGCGATTTGATCATTGTCGGCGCCGGGCCTGGTGGCCTGGGAGCGGCTGTTTACGCCGCCTCGGAAGGTTTGGATGCTCTTTTGATCGAGACCGAAGCACCCGGTGGACAGGCCGGATCCAGTTCCAAAATAGAAAATTACCTCGGTTTCCCCACCGGCGTCTCCGGACAGGAACTAGCGTCGCGTGCGATTCATCAAGCGCAGAAGTTTGGCGCGAAGATGATGGTGGCACACAGCGTCGTAAAGCTGGCCTGCGATCGCCGCCCTTACAAGCTGGTTCTGGAGGACGGCAGCACCCTCTCGGCACGGGCCATCGTCATTGCAACCGGGGCGCAGTACAAGAAGCCGGCTATTGCCAACCTGAAGAAGTTTGAGGGTCAGGGTGTGTACTATGGCGCGACCTACATCGAGTCTCAGTTGTGCGGCGGCGAAGACGTGATCGTAGTCGGCGGCGGGAACTCCGCCGGCCAGGCCGCAGTCTTTTTATCGCAGACAGCGCGCAAGGTCTATATGCTGGTGCGCTCCGGAGGATTGGCGGAGACGATGTCCCGTTATTTGATACAGCGAATCTCTGAAAATCCGGCGATCGAATTGCATTGCAACACCGAAATAGTGAGTTTGGACGGCCCCACTCAATTAGAGCGTGTCGGCTGGATCGACAAGAACACCGGCCAAACCTCAAGTCACGAGATCCGCCACGTATTCATTATGGCGGGAGCATCGCCCCGAACCGACTGGCTGCGCGGCTGTGTTGCCTTGGATGACAAAGGGTTCATCCTCACGGGACGAGATCTGGACGCTTCGACCGGGATCAGCGGGGCTTCCCCTTGGCCGCTAGCGCGCGCTCCCCAGATGCTGGAGACCAGTCTTCCAGGTGTATTTGCGGTCGGTGATGTGCGGGCAGGCAACGTGAAGCGCGTGGCCTCGGCCGTGGGGGAAGGAGCAATTTCGGTGCACCTCGTGCACCGCGCTCTCGCCGAGGTATAGACGCGCCGGTTCGGGCCGGTAGCAAATCAGCAAGGGGCGACGGAGAAACATAATGACGCAATGTACACATCTCGATCAGATCAGGATTACCAGCACGGATAAGCATGTTTGCGAAGAATGTGTGAAAACCGGCGACACATGGGTACATTTGCGGTTATGTCTCGAATGTGGCCATGTTGGTTGCTGCGACTCCTCGAAGAACAAGCACGCAACCAAGCACTTCCACCATACGAAGCACCCGCTCATGCGCTCCATTGAGCCGGGAGAGACATGGATCTGGTGCTATGTGGACCTCGTTTCCCCCGGAGAGTTGAGCGGACACACCTTTGTCCCGGCGAGCAATTGATGTGATGAAAACCCGCTGCCCCGAATGACAGAAGTCTTCACGGGAGAGTTCAATATGTCGATTCGACCTGTTAAACGGGTTATCAAATCTAAACCGACTCTCGAGGGTGCCGGCGTGCACCTCCGCCGCGCATTCGGTTTCGGAAATACAAAAGAGTTCGACCCGTTCCTCCTGCTGGACGATTTTCGCAACGATGTTCCGGAAGACTATCTGGCGGGATTTCCGTGGCATCCTCACCGGGGAATCGAGACGATCACGTACGTGCTTGCCGGAACCGTCGCGCATGGCGACAGCATCGGGAACAGTGGAACTGCAAGAAGGGACTTTCCTGAAAGAGATTGACCGTCGATAACAGTCCAAAACTGGAAAGCCGGTTCACACTCAGAACTAACGGTTCGCAGGTCGGAGCGAACCCTCGCGCACCGATGGAATGGATTCGGCCGACGCCGGCGCGGCGGGGGGCTTCGCAACTGCAGGCTGGTTTTCGGTCACGGTTTCCAGAAACGTCGCGGATGGCACGAAGAACAGGTTTCCGGTGACGGCGCGGCTGAGGTCCAACCGCCTCTCCGCGTGACGTATGTTTGGAATGGGTTATTCGCAGTTTCAGAGGAAGAGTTGCAGAATTGCGGCGATTTCTTGCGATTCTTGGTGCAATACAGCCTGGTTTCTCTGCAACCCAGATTGTGTGGCGGAGAGGGCAGTCTCCCGCTAACCCTTCTCCGCGAGAATTCCCTGCTTACAGGGAAAAATATAGGGAATTTGTTTGTTTTGCAGCCACAATTTCGACCCTGCCGCCTCTATTGAATTCATTCCGCTGGAGTTGTTGGTGACAGCAGCTTGAAACGAACAGGGAATTTTCCGGAGATATCAGGGAAAACTGATTCCCTGGTACGGTCGGAACAAGCGGATGTTAGAAAACCCTGTCCGATCTGCTTCTCTTTGATCATTCGTAAACATTGGCGTGTGGCGCCTTGATTTGGCGCGTTAGGAAAGTGTAGTTTTCTAACCCGGCCATAGCAGAATTGCTTGGACTCGTTCAGACCCGGTTAATGAGTGTAATCGGGGATTTTTCGCCAACTACCCGCCAGATTCCCCATTTCCGAGTTGCCGACCATCCGCCCGCTCGCGGGAATTGAAGTAGAATCTGACCTCGGTGGAGAAAAAGCGGAGTGTGGGGAGGCATGATGTCTGAGCAATACGATCTCATTGTAGTGGGCGGGGGTCTGGGGGGCTCCAGTCTTGCCGCCTCGATCGCGAAGCACGGAGCGCGTGTCCTGCTGCTTGAGCGAGAGCAGCAGTTTAAGGATCGTGTGCGCGGCGAGTGCGTAATGCCATGGGGTGTCGCCGAAGCAATCCAACTGAACGTACTCGAATTGCTGCGCGACCGGTGTGCGCACGAACTCCCCTGGATGGATTTCTATTCGGGAGATGTCTTGACGGCGCATCGCCCCGTGGCGGACACCACACCACAACAACTTCCCTGCGTGACCTTTTACCATCCCGCCATGCAGGAGCGGCTGATTGGTGCGGCAGCAAGCGCCGGAGCGTGCGTGCGTCGCGGACTCTCAGTGAAGGAGGTCTGTTCGGGAAGCCCCGCAACCGTCATCGTGGAAGACAATGGCCACCATGAGGAGATTCGCGCGAGGTTGGTGGTCGGCGCCGATGGGCGATCTTCCTGCGTACGATCGTCGGCGGCCTTTCAGCTTCGCCGTGATCCCGAAGACGTGCTGGTGGCCGGTGTTTTGCTGGAAAACATTGCAGCGCCGGAAGACGTCGGCCAGATTGTATTCAATTACAGCTTTGGAGAGCTCGCCATATTGCTCCCTCAAGGGGGTGGGCGCGCCCGCACCTACTTTTGCTTTCACGCCGGCGCCCAGCCTCGCTATCAGGGCACAGCAGACTTTCCGAGATACCTCGAGAGCTTCAAGAGAGCGGGGATGAATCCCGAGTTTTTCGAAGGCGCGAAGGCAGCCGGGCCGCTCGCGACATTTGATGGAGCGGAAGCTTGGGTCGAGCATCCCTACCAGGCTGGCGTGGCTCTTATTGGAGACGCCGCGGCGGCGAGCGACCCTACCTGGGGCCAGGGCTTGTCGCTAACTCTGCGCGATGTCCGCGTATTGCGCGATCAATTGCTCGGCACAGAAGACTGGGAAGTCGCTGGTCACGCGTATGCCAGAGAGCACGACCGCCACACCCAAGTAAGCCATGCCGTGAACCTCTGGTTCCAAGAGTTTTACCTCGAAACGGGGCCTCAGGCCGACGCCCGTCGCGCCCGAGCCTTGCCTTTGATTGCCGAGGACCCCAGCCGCCAACCGGACGCGGGCTTCTCTGGGCCCGACATACCCGTGAACGAGGCCGTCAAGAAACGCTTCTTCGCAGAAGACTGAGAACGGGTTGCGCGGGTAGCGAAGTATCTAGAAGCTAACTGTCGCAATCAGGCGTTAGCACAAGCTTGCGCCGTCTGTTCGCCTCCTCGGCCGCGACACTTGTGATAGGGCGATAGCGTCAGCCATGCGAGGGGCATACAATGGTGCCGTTTTCGAGTTCAAGAGAGGTT
>JBEKYF010000045.1:0-31857 GCA_049511255.1 Terriglobales bacterium
GAGGAATAGTAATTGTTCCCTCCGGCAGCGTTGCCGATATCGAGCCAGTACGCCGTAGCGCCCGTGCCCGCCGTCCAGTTGAAGGTCACGCTGCTGCCGCTCAGAGTCGAGCTCGGAACCGGTGACGTGATCACGCCTTTGTTCACGGCGTTGTTGTATGCAGTGAAGGTGTAAGCGTTGCTCACCCAAGAACCGCTGATCAGCGAGTACATGGTCACGTAGATCGTGCTGCCGTTGGTTGGCAAGCCACTTACCGTGGCCGAGAAGGTAGTCGTGGAAAGGCTTCCAGACGAACAGTAATTATTGCCACCCGCGGCGGACCCGATGTCAATCCAGTAAGCGGTGGCATTGTTGCTTGCGGTCCAAAGGAACGTCGCGCTATTGCTGGTTAGCGTAGTGCTGGGGACCGGCATGGTGATGGCAGCCGTGCTGGTACAGCTCGGAAAGCTCAAGTTGAACAAACGCGTGCTCCAGTTGAACTCGCCCGCCTGCTTCAGGTACTCGCCGGTGTACCAGAAGGTGCAATCGTTGGGATCAAGCATCATTGCCGTGTAATCGCCCCATCGATAACCGTAAGGGTACCCGGTGATATTGACCTGCGAGTTGAGACCGGCAAATAGCTGGGTTTCCGACTCCATGGTGTTGATGGCGTCGGTATTCAGACGGCCGGTTACATAAACGGACGGAAACACCGTTGCGCTCGATCCGCTGTAGCCCATGAGCATGTTGCCCTGGTGGTCCTGTGCGATGCTGCCCATCCAGCGGTAGAGACTGGTGTCGGGCGAATATGTGGATTGCTGATACACGGTGGGAGTGCCAAACGGGGTGCGAATCTCGTACCAGCGTTCGGCCGTGTTGCTGCCGGTGCTAGGGAGGACGGCGCCACTCAGGGTAATCGATTCGTAGCTGCCGAAGTTACGATAGGCAGCGCGGTGCATCATGTGGTATGCGAGCGTATCCAGCGTCGACTCCGAGGCAAACGTTTCGCCGGCAGGCAGCGACCCGGTGTGCGGAGGCTGCGGCACGCATTTTTGCGTATTGATGGCGCAGGTAGTGCTGTTATACGAGGTCACCGTGATCGTGACCTGAGGATCCACGGTAACGGTGCCCGCAGTAAAGTTGTACGCCGCCCGATACATGTACAACTGGGTGGCGGGGGCGCTGGTGCTGTTCTGTTCGATGTAGAGCGCCTTGGCGCCGGTTGCGGGGTAGGTAGAGCCGTCCAGATCAACCGGAAGCAAGGCATAGTCGCTCGAGGTGAGCTGGGCGCAGACAATGGTCGGACTGTTGCCGGCGAGCAGTGCAATACGGTCAATGCCGCAGATTCCAGCGCCCTCGTAGACCGTGCCCGCCGAGTTGAACATGTCGAATGTCATGGAGTAGACATTCGGCCAAACCGAGAGCTTCGGGTAATCCGGGAAGTAACCGTTGACCGGGCTGGGAACGAACTGGAATACAGTCCAGCTGCCGGTGGCATCTGCAGTCTGGGAAATCGCGACGCAGTCGGCGAAGGGGCCGGTGTCTGTCGCTCCGAGGGCGAACTGGGTGATGAGCCAGCGCTGGGCCAACTGATCGAATTTCACGATGCCGTCGCCGTCGTCTTCCGACTCGCAGATGGAACTGGTACCCAGGACTGACCACAGCACATTCGTGTTATAGGGACCCGCAGTCACGGCGCCGGTGGTCTTGTCGAACACGGCGAAGGCCGTATTGTCCAGAGAAACAACCTGCGTGGTGCCGACCGCCACATCGGTATCCGGCGGCACACTGTCTACAGAATAGGTTCCGTTCGGTCCACTAAAACCCTGGCCTATGCCGTCAACGCTTAGGCCTTGAGTTACCCCAACCTGCGGACCGTAGACGTTCTGGAGCGCCTGGTCCGTGAATTGTTTGTCCATAGGACCGGGATTTTCCAACCAACTGGGACGTTTTACCGGCTCAGCTTCCTTGAATCCTTTCGAGACGTACTTGTCCTTGATTTGGTACAGCGGGAGGGTTCTACCCGTCAGCGTCGGCTTCATTACCCATGTGTTTTGAACGGGTGATTTTCCGCTGTCACCGGACTGCGCGAAGGCCACGCTTGTCTGGATTACGAGGCAGAGGACCGCTGCGAGCAGCGCCGTTTCATTTCGGCGGTTCAAATAGTCCTCAAAAGGGCACAGCAAAATCGAGAAATCGGTCTGCACAAGGTTGTGTTTCGCGGCCGAACACCCCACTGGTTGCACAAACTATGCACCTGGTAGACAAAGCTGTCAAGAAAAAGATCACCTGGCAGTGTGACTGTTCAAACCGCAAGATTGCAGATCATGTCCCTCCTTCTCGAAGGCAATTTGGCGGCGGATATCCTGTGGTTAGACCGCCAGCATACAATTTATTCACGAAGCAATTCGGTGGCTTGGTTGGCCCGCTGAAAGGAGCGGAAGTGAAACTGCCTGGGGTTGGCGCTGCAATCGTGCTACTGTTGGCTATTGCAATTCAGATGTGCCCGTCCGTGGCACAAGGTTCAATGCCAAGCCAAGAAACATCTGAAAAGAGCGGCTTCGTACGGACCGGGCCATGGGGCGGCCAAGACGTGGAAATGCAAGTGAACGAGCACGGTGCTACGGTGGAATTCGCTTGTGCCAACGGGAACATTTCAGAGCCGCTGTTGATCGACGCCAAGGGCAAATTTCGAGCGCGTGGAACTTTTCAACGTCAACATGGCGGCCCCAACCGGAGAGACGAGTCGGCGTCCGGCATAGACGTTACATACACCGGCACCGTTGAAGGCGACACGATGAAACTCGAATTAATTCTGCCTGAGAAGCAACAACGTCAAGGACCTTTCACGCTGGTACTAGGGCAAGAGGGGCGCCTGAGGAAATGTCGCTAAACGGGACCCGGATGTCTCCGGGAACTTCCTCCACAGCAAACTTCAACTCGAGTGCGTCACCGACCGCCGGAACGATGGTTCCCAGGCGTTGAGGACAGCTAAGATGAAAGCCAGCACAGTAAATACAGCTAGACCGTCGGGCGGAATCTTTTGCAGGTGGCGGATGATCCTTCTATTGCTCGCTGCCGGACTGCTGTTTTGGCCGACTCCAATGCGGTCTCAAGTGCTGGAGACGGGCACACGGAATATCGCGAATTTTCCTGGCCCATCCATCGTCGAACGGATCGAGGCTGCGATTCGCGACTGTGCCTCCGGGCCCTGCGAGGTGTACATCCCTGCGGGGACCTATGACTCTAGCCCCATTTCAAGTTGGAAAAATCGAGACGTGACTGGATCCCGCGTGGGAGTACCCATTCCTTCGAAGGTGGAGATTCGGGGAGCCGGGGAAGGGATCACAACCATACTCGTGACACGTTCTGCCAGTGATCCTCCGGCCACGCTGTTTGCCAACGCGAGCCCGGGGAACCGGAACATTCGCCTCCACGACATGAGCATAAGCTGGACGGATTCCAGTCCGAAGTATGATTGGGTCTCGATTTTCATCTGCCATGGGTGTGATCAGCTTGAACTCGACCACCTCAGCCTGGAAGGCAATCCCAACAAACTGGTGAACCTGCTGGATAGCACGCGGTCCAGCGTGCATGACAACGTGTTTTCGCTGCACTCGACCGGCTACGGTCATGGCGACAGCGCACTGTCGGTGAACCGTTTCGACCCGGCGGCATCGGTTGGCGGCGAAGCCGGAGTGGTGCGCGACAATCATTTCATTCAGACCGGGGACTACCGTACATTCTCCATGTTGGTTGTGACGCAATCGGGATTGTACGTTCATTCCAATATTTTTGAGGCGCATTTTCCGCCGCCGGGCAACGCTACGGGCATTGAATCCGGGCAGGACAATTTGGCGCGCCTGCCGGAAAACGTAAAGATTAGCGGCAACGTGTTTCACGGCGCCAGCATTGCCTATGGAGGCTTAAACAATTCTGAGATCAGTGACAATTTTTTGGATCACGGAGACATTTACGTGGCGCTGCAATCTGGAACGACTGCTTCCCTGTCCGGACTGACCATCGCCGATAATGAATTGCACTTCGGAAGCATCAACATCGGGGGGTTGCAATACGTTTCCACCGACAGATGTGTGGTCACGCGCAATCGCGTGTTTGAGGGCAACATCCGCACCGGAGGTTCCTTGCTCGTCCACGACATTGAAGTAAGCTACAACTTAGTGCGATATTCCTCGAACATGAGCGGCATCGACTGCAATGCGTGTTCTTTGATCAGAGGTAACGTCGTCCGGGAAATCGGCCAGAATGCGCCGAGCGATGTTCACGCCGGATATTTGATCGGCGGCTCGGTGAACGACGTCAGTGACAACGTGTACCTCGATGAGCAGCACGAGTACGATACCGGGACGATCTGCAGCGTGGCGAATCCGTCATCGACGGTGTGTTTGTCGTCCGGGACGAGCCGCTGGGTCTGGTTGCGCGGCGGCGAGTGGGGCTTTGGCTGGACCAACCGCACTCTCTTTACCGACCGGGGCGATCTACTGATCCGCGCATTTGTCAGCAGTTCTCGCCTGGAATTGGACGAGAGCACACCTGTCCTGCCGACAGGAACCCACTATCATCTGTTTCGTACCACCTTCAATGCCTTTGAGTTGAACAGTGCGGTGATCGAAAGGTTTGCCAACAATCTGGCGATCGCCACGGGCGGGTTTCGTCACGCGGCGGTGCAGGAGAATGGGACGGTTCGCATCCACAGTCTTTCCGGAAACGTATTCCGTCCTTATAGTTGTTTTGGAAAATGCGCGGTCGATTACCGGTCAACCGTGAATGCGCCTGAGTAAACCCGCCTGTGTAACCAGGGCGTTGCGTTTAGGCAACGCTGGCGACGCCCGTGGGCCTGTACTCCGCCACCGCGGCAATCCCCGGCAGATATGGTCACGACCAGAACCACGGATCCCAGGATCGCAATGCCGTCGAGGCGCGGGACGGCCTTTTCGTGCATGTGTCTGGCGGAGTCCGGCGCGATTGCCCAGCCAGGGTAATTGGCGACATCGCGAACGATGCGGGACATCACCGCCGACAGTGCGAAAATGGCCAGATAAATCATTCGCATAACTCTCATGCTCTCAATCCACCGTCTCAGCAGACACCGCTCCCGCCCATTTTGCCGGATACTCAACCACTTCCTCCTCTTCCTCCCCATGCGGGAGCTTAGCGGGAACACCAGCCCGGCAAGGTTTGTTCAACATCTCCTGGTAAACCTGCAGCATGGCTTCAGCCATCTTTGTCGAAGTGAAACGCTGCTCGACGCGCATGCGGCCAGCCTCGCCCATCTCTTCGCGAAGTTGCGGATTGCTAATCAAGTGCTTTATGCGCTTGGCTAACTCCTCAGCGTTTCTAGGGGGAACTAAATAGCCCGTCTTGCCGTGCTGGTTCACCCACGACACACCCGTCGGCAGGTTGGTCGAGATCACGGGCTTGCGGCACGCCATCGCTTCAAGCTGCACCACTCCGAACATTTCAGCGTTAGTGATGGACGGAAGCACGAACACGTCGCAAGCATGGTAATACGCAATCAAGTCCTGATCAGATACCTGGCCCAGGAACTCGATCCGGTTGGCGATCCCTTTCTCTTGGGCCAGTTTCCTGAGCGAACCTTCGAGAGGGCCCGCACCGGCAATCCAAAGACGCGCCTTCATACTTTGGAGTGCGCGTATCAAGAACTCCACTCCTTTGTAGGTGACCAGTCGCCCAACACAAAGCACGGATGGCAAGCCATCCCGAAGTTCATCGACCTTTTTGCGGCCGGTCTCATCCAGTTCAAAGCGGGGTATCGAAACGCCAAAGGGTACAATGCGACACTTTTCCCGGTATTTGGAAACAAACCTGGAGACTTCAATGTGTCTAGGCGTTGGCACGATGATGCAATTCGCGCGCCGGTAAAAAGCGTCCAGCAATGGCGCATACAGTCTGAGCAAGCTGCGCTGCCGCACGATGTCGCTGTGGAACTGCGCAACGACGGGAATCTCCCGGTCCGCGATCAGTGCTGACAACTCCGCGAGGGGGTTCGGCAGATGAACATGGATCAGATCGGCATCGAACTTTCGAGCCCAAAGCGGGAAAGACGGTGCCATCGAGCAGGAAAACAATCTCCCCATGCTGGCAACACGCGTGACTGGGATCTTTTTGTTCTCATGCTCGGTGCGACAGCGAGTGTTCGCAACGATCACCTGGAGCTGGACCTGTTCAGCGAGGCTCTCGCAGATTTCCTTAAGAACAGTCTCCATTCCACCAACAAACGGATCATAGAACTTCCCGAGCTGAAGAACTCTCATGCTGCGGCCTCCTGCCGTTGGGAAGCGATCGCGTTGGCGAGGACCCGGTCGAATTTCCCCGCCAACTCCTTCGGAACAAGGTTCTGCTGAATCCAATTGTGCCCGTGTTTTCCCATGACCTTCCGCAAAGATCCGTCTCTTCCTAAAGTGAGCATGTGAGCCGCCAATTGCCCTGTGTCCAGCGGCGGGAAAAGCAGGCCGCTTTGCCCGTCCTGAATCAACTCGGCCGGTCCCCATTTGTTCACGGCGATCACCGGCACGCCGCAGGCCATGGCTTCCAGCACGGAGCGCCCCAAACCTTCCGGGCCCCGGTTAGGTTGTACGAGTATATCAAGCTGGGAAAGGATGCTCGGTACGTCGTTCCTGAAGCCCACGAATTTCACCCGGTCACGGAGTGACGAATTCGCAACCCTACGCCGCAGCCGCTCTTCATACAGAAACCCGGCTTCCGTGACATAGGGGTTGTTCCCGACGATGGCAAAAATCGCATTCGGCAGGTGGAGAAGAACTCTCTCGGCGGCATCGAGAAAAATGTCGTGCCCTTTCAACGGCGTGATCGCACCGACGATGCCGTACCAGATCTCATCCGACTTCTTGCGCAAATCTGCGGGCGGTAAGGCACCAGGGCGAAAGCGGCTCAAATCGACGATATTGTAGACAACATTTGCCGGCACTGACGCTGACACGTATTTCCGGAACTGCGCAGCCACGTACCGGGAAATGCAAATCGTCAGATCGCAACGCCGTGACAGCAATGCCAGCAATTTGCGCGAAAGGACACGGTTTTCCAATCCGTCACGCATATACCAGATCAAAGGAACATGTTCCCGCTTGCGTGTAAGCGCACCGATCACATGCGCCTTGGCGGCGTTCGTCACGAACACCGATGGACCGATTTCATCGAGCAACTTTGACAACCGCCGCGCAAACGATCGCAAGCATGCCGCGGAACGAAGCATTCGTGCCGGACTGGGACGCTTGGCGGTCTCGCCCGCGCCGGCGATGGCTTCCGGCCAAGGCAGCACCCACACCTTGGCGCCGGCTGCTTCGGCGCTCTCCTTGAGCGGCCCTTCGCCGGGCACGATTAGATGAAACTCGTAAGAGCCGCGCAGGTGCGTCACCAGTTCCAGCAGACTGAACTCCGCTCCGCCCAGCCCGGAAATCGCGCACAGCACGCCGACCCTAGGCAACGGCATATTCCACCCCAGTCCGGCACCGCCAATTAAGCAGCACGAAAAGTGACCACACTTCGGACCACGACTGCAGCCGGTCACTACGCTCCAAGCCATCCAGCAAACGGCTTCCGTAGGCAGGATCGAGCCCCAGCGGCTCATAGAGCTGCGTGTCTCGCAAGGTGCACGCGATCGTTTCTTTCAGTTCGCGACCGAGCCACTGTTGCCAAGGGAAGGTGAATCCCATCTTGCGCCGTTGGGGAATTTGCTCGCCCACCAGCTCACGGAGAATCCGCCAGGTGATTCGCTTTCCCCTCCCGCCTTCGAAGTGATAACCAGGTGAAATCGCAAGCGCCGCTTCTATCAGTCGCGTATCTAGAAAGGGAACGCGCAACTCTACAGAGTTGGCCATACTGAAAACATCAGCATCGCGCAGCAGTTGGTTGCGCGCATAAAATTGCAGCTCCAGCGCAGCCACCTGCTGAAAATTGTTGCCTAGGGATTCGATACTTTCCTGCACACGACGCGCCCTGGCCCCCAAGTCTTCCTGCCGCCATCGGATGCTGCGTTGCAGCAAATAGGCTTCAGCCAGGTTGCGGGGCGAACCGGCATCGGCCACTTTCTGCCACTGAATCGGGTTTTTCGTCCTCAACTTTGCCAATAAACGCGCTGCCGGACGCAGTCCCGTCCCGTACCTTAGCAGCCGTGGAACCTTGGTGAACGTCGTGTACCCTCCGAACAATTCGTCGCCACCAATTCCAGTTAGCAGCACCTTCAAGCCGAGCGAAGCACCCATTCGTGAAATCACGAACGTGTTGATCCCGTCCACCGTCGGCTGGTCCATCGCCGCCAGTGCTGAGGGAAGCAAGTCGCGGAGTTGTTCCGGGGTGAGCGTCACCACCTCGTGGTGATGCGGGAGGCCGCGAGCAATCTGCCGCGCGTACAGCAACTCGGAAAATTCCTGCTCCGGAAACGCAACCGTCAGCACTGTGATCGGGCTTTTCGCATATCGCGACGCCAGCAGCGCCAACAAACTCGAGTCCACGCCACCGGAGAGGAACACTCCCACCGGAACATCGCTCACCAGGTGGGAATTGACTGCCGACTCGAGGCGCTCTTTTATGTGTGAGACTGCATGGTCGAAATCTCGAATCCCAGCCGTTCCGTTCGCCCCGAGGCAACCGCTGAGCGACCAGTATTCGGATTCGGTAACTTTGCCTCGCGCACTAACCCGCAGCAGGTGCCCTGGCTCCAGTTCCCGAATTTCCTTGAAAATCGTATCCGGCCCAATCACCGCGCCATACGCCAGGAACGAGGCGACCGCATCGTGGTCGACAGTAAGAGGACAAATCTGCGCCCGTTCGAGCACTTTGACTTCCGAGGCGAAGGCAAATCCCCGTGGCCCCGAGTGATAGTAGAGCGGCTTCATGCCCATACCGTCGCGGGCGAGCAGTAGATTCCTGCTCAGCCCATCCCAGAAGGCAAACGCGAACATGCCTTCCAGTTTTTGCAGAGCTTGTTCTCCCCACTGCACCAGCGCCTTGAGCAGAACCTCCGAGTCGCCGGAGGTCACGAACTTTATTCCCAGAGTTTCAAGTTCTGCGCGCAACTGACGGAAATTGTAGATCTCGCCGTTGAACGCGAGCCATGAGCCCGATGCGACATCATGCATCGGCTGCCGTGAGCCGTCGCTAAGGTCGATGATGGAAAGCCGCGTGTGCCCCAGCACCAAACCGCCGGTCGCAAGAGGAATCTCGACGCTCCCGCTGGCATCTGGACCGCGGTGCCTGGATGCGGCTATCATGTCGCGCACCGCCGCCCGCGTCTGCTCGGGCCTGCCTTCGCTCAAAAATCCCATGATTCCGCACATAGGCCGCTACACCGCCTCCTTGGCGCCGGAGAAAACTTAAGGAAAGAACTTCTTCATCGCCTGCTCAAACTCATCGGCTGCGCGGGTCCAGTTCATTTCGCTCTCGACCCATTTCCTTCCGTTTTCGCCCATTACGTTCGCCACGGTAGGTTCCCGCAGAACCTTGATGATCGCCGCGGCGACTGCCTCGCTGTCCTCTGGATCCACCAGCAGCCCGGTCCGGCCATCCTGCACGGCATCGGGCACGCCGCCAGATTTCCCAGCGATCACCGGCTTCCCACAGGCTGACGCCTCTACCAAAGCCAACCCGAAACCTTCGGCGAGAATTCCGCGCCGGGTGCGCTCTTCGCGGCTGCACATGATGAATACATCGCAGACGTTATAGAGCAGCGGGAGTTCTTCATCGGAAACGCGCCCCGCAAAAATTACGTTCCCCCGGACCCCATACTCGCGTGCCAGGCGATCGAGGTAGTCCAAGTCATCGCCCTCACCCACAATCACGTAGGCGACGTCAGGCACCGAGCGTTTAACGGTTGCCAATGCGCGCAGTACTACATCGTGACCCTTGTATCGGTTGGCCTTCACGATGCGCGCAACCGTAAGCAAAGTCGGCCTGCCGAACACTCCCAAACGCTGCGCCAACTCGCGGCAATCAAGTCCGGGGCGAAAATGCGTGGGATCGGCTCCCGGCCGGATCTTCACAATCCGAGACTGCGGTACACCGGTCGACGCCACGAACGCGCGCGTGAATTCGCTGTTGGTGATGACCAAGTCCGCGTCCAGCATTGCCGGCAGAATGCTGGCGCGCAGCCACTCGTCCATGATTTCAAGAGCGTGCGTCCACAAAAGATAGGGAGTACCGTAGCGGCGCTTCAATTTGCGGGCGGCGGTGGCTGCGTTCACGTGACCGCAATGCAGCACAAGATTCCGGTTCTGCTTGACCAGCTTTTTTGCTTCGCCATACATCCGCCACACCTGCCATGCGCCACGGATGCCAGGAACATCGAATGCTGGCCGGAACCGTTCCGCGGAATAAGCCTGGGCGGAATCGAATCGTTCCGCATCCGGATGCTGCGGCGCGATCAGCGTTATCTGCCGCAGATCGAACTGCCGATATACATTGAAGAGGTAGTTGCTGATGCCTCCCAGTACGGGCGGAAAATCTGTGGTGAGCAGAACCCCGCTCCCCAGCCGGTGCGCACATATCCCGCGCTCATTCCTGACCGGGGATTCAGATTGTCCAACCCAGAACGTTGCCATTAGGGCCCTAGGAGCGCTCCAAATTATGATCGAAGCGCACAGCAAAATCCGTATTGTGGCGGCGAGCCAAGGCGATCAGCCCGGCCGCCAAAACGAAAACCAGGAGCGTCTGAATAAACGTAGCCAGGGAATTATCGAAGTCGCGCTCCACAGACATGGCGCATTGGGTCGCTACCAGCACCGAGATGGCTGCTCCACAGAACACCGGCAGATGCGCTTTCCAACCATCCACCAATCCCAGCAAACCTCCCCAGATCAATGCGCCCAGCGCAATGTAGAGCACGCCGCCCGCGTCGTAGAGATCGCCCGGCATCGAGGGCGCGATCGAAGCGCCCGATTGTTCGCGACTCGTCGGATCGTCAAATGCCCAGATCCGCGTCCCGAAATTCATTCCCGCGTCTGCGGCACCCTTGCCGCTGTATACGAACCGCGGAACAAATCCACGCAGGAAGGGCGACACCAGCACATTCCGCCCTGAGTGCGGCTCCAGGGCCGGGACCAGCGCCACCGTCAGCAGCATGGAGTCAAAGCCGTGGAAACGGTGCATGGGCTCGTCCCAGGCTCCGCTCACCCAATCCACAAAGCTCGCTCGGCGGAACTCGTACGCCACTTCTTCCGGCCGCGCATTCTCCCACTTGATGCGCCGGTAGGAGCCGACCACGGAACTGAGCACGAACAAACAAACCAGGCCTACTGGAACTACTTTTCGCAGCGCCGGCCGCTTGCCCGCAAAGATGGCCGCAATCAAGGGAATCAGCAGAATGGGTGCCAGGTTCTCTCGATACGGACTCAAGTACCCGTGCATCAGCGCCGGCAGCAACACGATCAAGTGGATGCTCCCAATCCGCCACTTAGGACCGGGCTGGCGGAAGTGATCCCACCAAACGATTGCAGCCGGCACCATGTACAAGCTCGCCAGCAGCTCCAGCGGCGTAATCAACGCCAGCGGCAGGCGGTTTTCCCACTCCGTCAAATAGAAAGCCGCGGAAGCCAGCAAAGCCACCGGAATAGCCGCCACATAAGCGACCTCGAGCGTGAACACCCGGGCCAGACCCAGCGGCCCCGCTCCCCTGCGCCGCACCGCGAACGCGTAAGCCAGCGCCACCAGCAGCCAGAACAGTCCGCAGTAGGCCAGCGTTCTGTTCACCGTATCCACTGTCTGCGCAACCAGGCGCGAAGTGTTGTTCCCCCACTGCACCGCGTTGTAGGACAACATCAGGAAACGCAGCAGGATATCCAGCCCGAAATCGAGCCACACAATCCCATACAACGACTTCAACAGCGACGGCCATCCTTCGCGCGCCCAGCCCGGCACAAGCCTGACCGACAGCACCCAGCAGGCAGTCACGCCCGCCATGATAAGCCAGGTAACAAGGTTGGTTTGTAAACCTGCAAATCCCGGCATGGCCTTCTCTCTCGTCGTACACAAGTTCTACGACCCAACCAACCGCCCTGGGCACACACTGCCTGATGTGGTCAGCTTCGACTCGCCGGTTTTCCCTAGGCGACGGAAGGATCGGACCTGGCTGACTTAACTCGGGTCAGAGTCGAACCCAGGAGGAGGTGCTGCCCCGGGTTTCGCTAAGTTTACGGACGTTTTTCCGGTTGGTCAATGAGACATCCGCAGTTTTCCGGGTGCCAAATTCTGCTTTTCAATTCCATAGGCCATCGTCATATGAGCAAATAGTTGCACTTTGCGCATGGTTGCAAGCATCACTGCGGACGACACGAACCAGCGCGCCGCAGCCCGAATTCTACGGACCATCGCGAGGGATTCCACGCCCTTGTACATCCCGAGGAATCGTTTTGCCGGGACGAACGCTGCTCTGATCAGAACCTACCCAAGGTCGCCGGAACGACGTGGTTGATATGTTCCCCGAGATCAAGCTCTGGCCAGCGGCGACGCAGGCCAGAGCACAATGAGACCACCGAATTATTGGAAACATCAATCAGTAGCAGGCCGCCTAGCTTTAATATCCGGGTAGTGGTAACCGTCAATGGACTGCGCCGCCAGCAAGAACAGTCCCCCGGCACAGCCAACATCGACAAAATTGATGTTCCCGGTTGGGATCGTCTTCACGATGAATTGCAGGACGCGCTCGTACAACGGCACCGACTTGATCTGATTGGCCAGTCCATAATGCGCGGGCGATAGGCCGGAAGTGGTGTCGATGCGCTCCCGCGTGAGCTGATCGTAATGTAGAACCTTTCCCGCAATGCTCTGCACGCGATGCGTGTACCACATCCGGCAGTCGCGGCAGCGGACCAACTCATACTTGCCCTCATGCGAGATTGGCCCTGTGCGGGATGAGCTTCCGCACGCTGGACAACTGCGCTCTTCGAGGGGCGGGGCCGAGGTCAAGGGTTGCGCTCCCAAGCAGTCGAGATCGGGTTCAGCATAAAAGCTCGTTCCTGGGTCACTGCTGCCACGGTCGCGTTGCGAGGACCGGTCCGAATTGATCCTCGGGTACCCAATAGGCACCCAACAAAGGATAAGTTTTCCAACCGCTCCGCTACAGCCCTATTCGTTGAATGAAGCTCGATTAAAAGCCCGGGGCGCGTGCGCTGCAGGATTTCAGCTGCACCATCCAGCACGGCGGCCTCAGCACCCTCCACGTCGATCTTCACCAAATCCGGGGCTGGCAATCCCTCCGCCGCGACCAGGGTGTCGAGTTTGCGCTTCCTGACCACCAGTTCGTTTGCAGCGTCGGGCTCGTGAGACTCTCGATTTACGAGCCTTCCCATCGTCAGGTTTTTGGACACTTGGAAAACAGCCTCTCCGTCCTGATCGCTCAGAGCAACCCGGTGGATATGAACTTGCCGAAACTGGTTTAGGCTCGCATTATGCACTGCCTGATCAGCAAGCACGGGCACGGGCTCGAAGCCGCAAACGCTGCCCCTCTTGCCGACTAAGCTCGCTGCAATGACGGTTATGAATCCAACGTTCGCTCCGACGTCGTATACGGTCATTCCAGGTCGCAACCAGAGCTGCAGGACCTCTTGGATTTCCTGTTCCGCAGTTCCGAGCAGATAGCTAACATTGGACCCGCCCGGATTGAAACGAAGACCCTTACCCGCCCCGCGCTGAATCACGCTATCCTCGTTTTTCATTCTGGCGGCACACCAGTCGAAGCCGGGCCTAAGGAAGGGGTTTAAGCGCAAGCGAAGCAACTCCTTCAGTAGAGGGTCGGGCAACCTTCGAGCTAATTCGACGGTTAAATTCATGAGAAATATGTGAGCACTATCACGCCAACTAGACGAAACTCGGGGCCTTGTTCTCGCGCAGCGACATTTCCATTGAAATGAATCTTCGGGAACATCGTTTATCCCCTGAGCTGCTCGAAGAACTCCAGGTGACGACGAGCAATGACCGACCACGCAAATTGCTCCTCGGCACGAATCCGGCCGCGCCCGGAAAGATCGTCACGAAGCGCCTTGTCCTCGATCAGACGTTCCAGCGTGCGCACCCACGCGGATTGATCTTTTTCTCCAATCACAATTCCGCCATCTCCGATCAAGTGCGGAATTTCTCCACTGTCGCTGCCGACCACGGCCAAACCGCTGGCGAATCCTTCGATGATCATACGGCCAAATTGCTCACGCGCGTTGGCCATCGTTTGGCTGGGAGCACAAAGAATGTCTGCTGCATTCAGATACGCGGGCACCTCATCGTGGGTCGCACCGACAATGCGAACCCGCCCCGGATGCTTCTTACCCCATTCTTCAAGACTCTTTTGCATTGGCCCGCTGCCGATAAACAGGGCTCGCCAGGACGAGTGAAGTTGGCCGAGCACAAAGGTAAGCAGATCCAGGCCCTTCTGCGTAGTCAGTCGCCCGAGAAAGGAAATTACCGGTACAGATTCGTCCCATCCGAGCTGCTGGAGCGTGCGCTGGCGCCGCTCTTTGTCCGGACAAAACATTTTCACATCCACACCGAATCCTATCCGGCGGTACGGCTTTCGGCCGTAGTCCTTCTTCACGAGCGCGTCGACGACTGTCTCGCCACAACCAATCCAGCCCGCGCATCGGTCCAAGCAATACCGTTCCATCCAAGAGAATGGCGGCGGATATCTCTTCGTAAGGTTCTGAGCGGTAAAGAAGATAAATGGCGTGTGCTCGGGCGTCCAATAAGCAGCCTGCCAGCCAGCGAAAATGTAGGGCTCTTGATAGATATGGATCATGTCCCAGCCCCGACGGAGAATTTCACGCAGACGAAAATCGAACGCCATCACATGAATGTGCTTTGTCGTGTACATGTTGACCGGTTCAAGCTGGCACGACTCATTCGGGTCCACTTCCAGGGCGATGTCCCGTAGCTCGGAGCGCACAAATCGAGGCGCAACTGCAGTCACCTCCCAACGTCCACCGCCTACACGGAAGATTTCGTGAGGCAGGCGACGGTTGAGGGCCACGACATAGGAATGGCCAAGGGTAAGCAGCCGAAGTGGGCGCGTGGTCATTGGGGCAGCGTCCCGGCGTCCGCCTGCGGCGCGCTGGTGGGAACGGCCAGGCTAACATGCCGCAGAACCTCGGCCGCGCGATGATCGTAGGTTTGCGAAGCCGCAAGCCTCACTGCATTGGCCCGGATGCGCGCACGGAGTGCGGCATCCCCGAGCAGCCAATCGATCTTCGCGTCCAGTTCCTCCGGCGACCGATAGTATGCCGCCGCCTCGTTTTCGGGAAAGAACTCCGCTTGCGCATCGGAGTAGGGGGCCAACATGACGCCAGCGCTGGCGGGGATCTCAAAAGTCCGCATGTTATGCCCTGGCATGTTCAAGTCATCCACAACGTTTAATGAAACGGATGCTCGCGAATACAACTTCGAACTCGCAGTACCAAAAACCCGAGCGGTATGTATGCGATGCCGAGATGCAAATTCTGAGCCGACTCTCGTCCATCCGGGACCCCAGAGGTCGACTGAATGGTTGCGTATAGCAGCTACATGTGCCTGCCGCTTGGCGCTGTGTAGCCCGATCAGGACAATCTTGTGGTCGCCATGGCATTCGGAACACTCCTCCGAACCTGAGCCTTCATGCGGATGGTACATTTCCGGGTCAGACGCAAACGGCATATAGCTCGCAGACACGCCGTCGCGTACTAACTTCGCAGCCAAGTCGGGCAGCCAAATCCAGAGCCGCGTGTATTCCCGCAATGCTTCGAGCAATTTGTGCCGTTGCGCGGAGGTCCTTCGAGGATCCCAGGGCACTCCACAATATGGATTGTCTGGGTAATAGTTGACGATCGGTGTACCCAGAGAGCGTAGATCACGGATGGTTTGCGGGTCCAGATAGGGAGCCTTCATTACAAAAATCAAACCTGGCCGGATGCAACGGGCCATCTCGCGAGTGCTGCGGTTCATCCGATTCCAAAGGACGCGCCGAAACGTCCGCCTTAAGACTCTGTTCCCCGCGATCCGGCTGCTCTGGAAATAGGCTTCGTCGTAGTCAAAACGAAAGACTTGATAACCCAGTCGCTCAAAGGCGGAGGCGTAACTGACTCCAAGGCTGCCCTTGTGAAAAGCGCCAATGATCAGAATTCTGTTGTTCGTAAGGTATTACCTCTCGGCCAGAATGGGCGCCCCGGGCTTGATGCTTTCGACAATTCCGGCAATTGTCTGCTCTAGAGATATGTTAGGCGCGAATCCCACTAGCGCCGCGATCTTGTCGATACAAGGCACTCGCCGCTCCATGTCCTCGAACCCGGCGCTGTAAGCTTCGTCGTAAGGTATAAGCTCGATTTTTGAAGTGCTGCCGGTCATCCGTTTCACCTTTTCCGCGAGTTCGTAAATCGAGATTTCCGCGGGATTTCCGACATTGAAAACTTGGCCCAGCGATCGGGGTTCGTCCACCAGTTTCAGCAAGGCGCTCACAACGTCGCTTACATTTGCGAAGCATCGTGACTGTCGGCCGTTACCATAGACGGTGATTGGCGCTCCTTCTAGTGCCTGTTTGATAAAACGCGGCAGCACCATCCCGTAGCGGCCCGTCTGACGAGGGCCCGCTGTATTAAACAGCCGGACGATGACGACGGGCAGACCTTTTTCTTCAGCGTACGCTAGGGCCAGGAACTCATCAATCGCCTTCGAACATGCGTAGCTCCAGCGGCTTTTGGTGGTCGGACCGTAAACAGAATCGTCTTCCTCCCGGAACGGACACAAGTTGCTCTTACCGTAGACCTCAGATGTTGAGGCCAAAAGCACGGTTTTGTGGAACTTGGCGCATAGGCTCAAAACATTATGCGAGCCCAGAATGTTGGTTTCGATCGTGTCGACAGGTGCCTCAATGATCTTCTGCACCCCAACCGCGGCAGCAAGATGGTAAACCACATCCACTTTCACCACGAGTGGTTCCAGGAGGGACCTGTCGAGAATCGACCCGATGGTGATGTGAAAGGTACTATTGCCCTTCAGACCTCGGATATTTTCGTAGGAGCCAGTCGACAGATCATCGATCATGAAAACATCATCACCGCGCGCGATGAGGGCCTCGCACAAATGACTCCCAATAAAGCCAGCTCCCCCGGTTACCAGCACTCTTCTCATAGTTAATCCTTTAGCTCCTTCCATTTCCTCGGCCCGTATGAGCCCACGTGCTCACTACTAGGGTCTGTTCAATATCCTTTCGTCAGAGGTTACCAGCACTGTTCACTTGCGAATAGGCCGCATCAACACGCTATCACGACGCAGAAGTTCCTCCGCGCTGGAGATAGAAAAATCTCGCACAAAGGTGGCGCGGGCATGAGCCCCAAGCAGTTCCCGCAGGGAAGCGTCCCCCAATAGAGAGACAATGGCTTCGGCAAAACTGTCAGGCGCGCTACGGACAAGCATATCCTTGCCGTCGGCAATCGCAAGACCGTCGATAAGTTCCGGCGAAGCTACGATAGCCTTGCCGCGCGCCATAGCCTCGATTGCTTTCAGGGGCACGCCACCACGTAGGAATACGGGTAGGGCGAGAACGGCGCAATCGTCCATGAACCGCCCTGAATCCGCGACCTGGCCGAGCATCTCGACGTTCTTGACAGAGCATAGTCTCGCCGCCGCGTCGCCGGGCATGTTTGCGCCCGCGATGCGAAGAATAGCGTTCGGGCATTGCTCCAGCACGCGCGGAAATACCTGCTCCGCCAGAAACTGCGCCGCGTGCAAATTAGGAGTGTAGGAATAAGTACCAATGAAGCCGACGACCGGCTCTGTGGCCGCAGAGGCAGGCCGAATCACATTCTCGTCGAGGCTGTTGGGAACTGTCAGCGCGCGGACAGTAGGACAAATACGGCGAAACTCCTCGGCCTCGGCGGCAGAAGTCGTCCAAAGCTCGCTGCATTCTTTCAGAAAAACCCGCTCCTGGGTCCGAGAAGCGATGTAGTTCGCATAAAGCCCGAGCCAGCCCCCGCGGCCTTTGAAGTTTTTCAGGAATGAGGCCGAGAGGTTGGTCAGCACGTCAGCGGCGTCTATGATGACGCCGAACCCTTGCGTGCGGAGCCCGACCGTGTAGTGCATGAGCATACACGGCAGGATGACGAAATCGGCTTCGACTCTCCGTGCCTCGGCCAGAATAATATCAGCCGCGCCGATTCGGTCGTAGGACGTGGAGAACGGATAGCGCTTGCTGGGTATCCCGAGCGCACCCCACACCAGAAAATCAACCTTGTGCCCGATGAGTGCAGCGGTGGAGAAACCGCTATGGGGGAAACGGCGGCCGCCGTGACGAACTTCATCGCAGATCTGCGCCAGCGGCGTGGACGCGGCCGGCGCAGGTTCGCGGCCCTCGGTAGAGAAATACAACAGCGCGCTAAAACAGCCGAGCCGATGGACCAGTTCAAGGTTGCTTACCATTCTGAGGTGCAGGCCGGTCGTGGCCGGGAAAGGAAAGTCAGGCAGGACAGTAAGAACCCGCGCCGCGCTGCTGGTTGGCGATGCACCGGACTCATTTTCTGTGACGGGCATTGAGTTATTTCTTGAGGTTACCGCATTGGGCCAGCAGGATACCGCAGCCTTCCATTTTCGATGGGCGAACAGTAATCCCGTGCGTGGGAGTGAGAACACGGCGCAAGAGTTCGAGCGTCCCCGGCACGATTTGATCGTGATACTCCATCGCAATACGCTTGAATCGGCCGAGCAGCTCCGGTGACGCCGCGGCAAAAACGTCGCGCTCGGAACCTTCGATGTCAACCTTCAAGAAATCAATCTCTTGGGCACGGGCAAGATCAAACAACGCGGAGAGAGGGATCACCGGAATACCGTCCGCCTCGGCCGAATCCACTCGCAGCACGTGATCGAGCGAACGAGAGCCTGCCGCCTGCATCTGTCCCCTGTTGAACCCGGCGCCCAGAGCCACTTCGCAGCAGGTTACAGTTTCCGGACACGCTCGTGCCACGTTGGCTTCGAGATACTTGAAGTTTTCGGGGAACGGTTCGAGCGCAATCACCCGGCATCGGGGGTTCTGCCGCGCCATCTGGATAGCGAAGAGTCCGACATTGGCGCCGGCGTCGATAATCACGTCTCCGTCCGCGGGACGATAGAATCCCCCGGTGTAGACATGCTCGAGCCACAACTCTACAACTACTTCCAAAAGTCCGCCACGCCCTGGGGGATGGGAGATACGCGTGCCGTCCCAAAGCACCACTTCATCGCACGGCTCGGCGGCGCGCATCCGCTGGACCAGGGTGGGGCCATTGCGAAAATGCACCATCAGCGAAGCCATCTGGAGAACACTTTTCAGATACATATTCAGATACAGATTTCAAACTAACGAGACGCGTGGGGATGAGCCTTCGGGGCCAGCGATCATCTGCTGATAGACAGAGGTCATTTTATCAACCACTGGACCTGGCGAGTAGCGCTGCTCGATCAAGCTTCGCGCTGCATCTCGCATCTGCTGCCATTCCGCGGAGTTTTCCAGCAAGCGGCAGACTTTACCAGCCAATTCTTCGTCCGTTTCGGCAACCCAACATTCGCGTCCATTCTGGTAGTCGATGCCCTCGACGCCTTCCCAGGTAGTGACCACGGGCACGCCGTAAGCCATCGACTCCATGACTTTGACTTTCATTCCGCTGCCCCGCGAAGGCGCATAGACCATGACCGCGGCTTTGGAGAAAAAGTCGGATGGATGTGCCAAGTTTTCAGCCAGCGTGAGATCTTGCCGCGACGAATATTTCTGCAAATACTTGGCGGCGTTCCAGCCCGCGATAAAAAGCTTCGCCTGCGGAAAATCCTCTTTCACCAGAGGCCAAATGCGTGTGATCAGCCGTTCCGCCGCGGAACGGGATGGCTCCCAGTGCATGGAACCGATCAGGCCGACAACCGGCTCCTGCGCGGGCAGTTGCATGTTATACAACGCGGTGTCTAAGGCGAGAGGCACGACCCAATAATGACCCTTTGGATTGATCGATTCCGCCATCTCCTTCAGCCGCGGCGTAAGGAAACGAATGTGGTGAATTCCGCGGAGAAGATGGCGTGTAGCCCGCCGCGCCTGCCACAAAGCCTTGCGCTCGCCGAGACCCATATTTTCTTTCGCGGCCCAATCGATGACGTCGAAGAAGTGCACGTTGAGCAGTGCTCGTGGCACACCCAAGCCGAGCCAGCCGGTAGACATCTGTTCGAGGTGCAACACATCATAGCCCTTCGCCAATTCCCGTTGCAGCAGACCGGTCAAGGCCGAGTCCTGAAGCATTTCGCTGCAGGGACGCATCAGGTTCTGCCACTTGCGCCGCAGCGCGAGTGCATCCACTTTGAGGCGATGGCAATGCAGCGTCAATTGTCCGCCGTGCTTCGTCGGCCCTTGTTTCGACAGCCATTGCTTCGCTTCGGAGACGCGTTCGTCCGGCTCCTCTGTCGCGACCAGTGCCACGACTTCATGACCGCGTGCGAGCAACTCGGTGATCAAAACGTAAAACCACCTAGCGGCCGTGTCGCCGAAGGGATGAGGCGCAGCCGGGGTTACGACGATTACCTTCATCGGTCCGCACGAACCATAGCCATCAACGCACCAGCCCCATGAAGCGATACCAGCGGCGGAGACCGTCCAGCGTTTCGGCAAACGAGAGGCGTGGAGCGAATCCGAGCTCGTGGCGGATCTTGGAATCCGCGACCGGTTGAGGGAAAGTATGCAGCAGCGCGATTTCCAGTTCTGGAACGATCTTAGGCGAATGTCCATTGCTGCCACGATTCCCAGGCGCGGCGGAGTTCCCTGAAGTTATGCGCCGACGGACAGATTCGAAGCCCGGCGCCCGCTTCAACCAGGCTTTCAGCGGGTCATGCCATAGTGCGGAGCGCAGGACAAGCGGCGTGTCTTTCGCCCACTGCACGTACTGACGAAGTTTGGAAGAACTGCGGAGCACTTCGTCCCATGAGAAGTTCGGGAGAGCGTTGACATTGGCTCCGAGCAGTTCGCAGAGAGAGGCGTAGTAGTCGTGCCAGGTCAGCCCGAAGCCATCCTGCAACAGATAAACCTGGTTCGCGGCTTGGGAGTGATGAGCACTGAGCAGCATGGCATCCAGTAGATGTTCAATATGAATGTCATTCATGTGCCCGCGGCCCTGATCGACCAGGTAAGCCGTGCCGGAAACGATTTGCCGCGCGGGAGCTTCGCTCCAGTATTTGCTGCGTGGGCCATAAATGATGGACGGCCGCAGGACTACGGTTTCAGGTACGCCCCGCCAATCACCGATAATCTTCTCAGCGGCGGCCTTGTTCTTCGCGTAGTCCGACCCCGGATCCGGTTCCAGTGGCGAGCTCTCCACGAGAACACTCTTAGGCCTGAAGCCGTGGACAACGGCGCTGCTGAGATATACGAAACGACGGACGCCGGCGCTTTGCGCGGCTACAAGCGCGTTCGTGAGCCCTTGCACGGTCGCCGTGCGATCGCCGGTGACACAGTGAAACACCGCATCGGCGCCTTCGAAAACGTTCTTCAGAGTCGCAGGGTCCCCTAAGTCGGCGATGCGCTGCGGCAGGCCGAAGCGGGCGAGGAAGGCGCTGCCGGGGCCGATGCCGTGAATGATCGGCGCCACTTGCGAGCCTTGCCTGACGAGACGCTCGACCATGGCGCCGCCCACAAAACCACCTGCCCCGAGCACCACATACTTGGCGTCGGTCCGGGCAGCGGCATACGACCTGTCCAAACTATTCACCGTGACATCACCAACTGACTGCGATTCGCGTAGCAAAGCGTGATCGTATCCACGCTCTTCCTTGCCTCAGCCGCCGTGACGACGTCCTCTGCCGACTTGCGGCGGCAAGCGCGGGCAAAGTTCCTCAATTGCTGTGCCAGCGCGTAGATGAACCGTGCACCGCTACTCCAGTGCGGGTCGCACTGGACCTCGCCATTTACGACTTCGCCGCCGGCCACACAAAAACGGAAACAGTTCCCATCATCGTGGTCCCACTCGATCCAGCCGTGCTCAAACTCCAGGCGATAAACATTCGGCATGGTCACGGAACGACTCATGCGCAACGATCCTTGTGCGTTTCCGGCAGTCAGGTTCGCGACGCAATCGCATTCGACTCCGTCGGCTGACGCATCGTCGAAGAACTCGACCACGCGGGTTTCTCCCAGTAGCCATTGGAGCAGGTCCAGCGTGTGTACGCCGGAGTCCATGAGCACACCGCCGCCGGCGATCTTGCGGTCGAAAAAAGAAAACGACATGGCCGGCCAACCGTAGGGTCCACCTTCCGTGATCTCGAAGGCGCGCCCTGCGCCGAACGCGTCAGCGTCGATCATGCGCTTGATCTCCTTCACGCTGGGAAACAGCCGGCGGAACATGTTGACGGTGAAGACCCGGCCCGTTTCGCCGACCACCTTCTCTATCTCGTCACATTCGGCCGAGTTCATCGCCATGGGCTTTTCGCAGAATACATCGATACCCAAGCGCATGGCGTCGACGCTGGCAGTCTTGTGAAATGCATGGGGTAGCGCGACGATGGCTGCGTCGGGCCGCAGCTCCGCCAACATCTGCCGATAGTCGCAAAAGAACTTTGCTTGCGGAAATTCTCTAAGCAGATTTTGGCCGCTCTCCGGGTTCAGGTCGGCGGCGCCAACCAGTTCAAGATCCGCCTGAACTTCCTTGAGTGCCGGGCGATAAATGACGTTTGCGACAGCACCGCAACCCAGAATGGCCACCCGAAGGGTCATCGACTCAAAAGACCTCTATGTCGTAATCCTGAGACGTAAGTGATCTTGCGTTGAGCATTCGCCATCACATTGGTCCTGAGTCGACGCGCGTGGAATTGCATTGATTCAGGTGCTCCCAAGAATACCATTTGCACACATTTCGTTCAGAGCTCACGAAGAACTCAGTTGCACACGTTCCGGCCAATCAGGCTGCGATAGATGGCGACGGTCTGCTCAGCGGTTTCGCGCCACGAAAAAGCTTTGACCCGTTCCAATCCCCGGCTGCGAAGTTGGTTCTTCAAGTCTGTGTCGACCGCAAAGCGTCGCAGCAGCCGCACCAGTCCCGCGCGATCATCCGGATCGAAATACAGGGCGGCGTCAGCCGCGATCTCCGGCATAGCCCTACGGTTTGAACACAACAAGGGCGTGCCGGACGCCATGGCTTCCGTCACCTGAAAACTGAATGATTCCCAGACCGATGGATTAACGAAGAAATCAGCTCGCCGGTACAGTGACGGAAGTTCTTCGGGTAGAGCTTCGACCAGTCGCATCCTGGGAAAACAGCGTAGCGAGCTCCATTGTTTGCGCAGTATTTCATAATCCCACTGTCTCCTCGCCGCAATCACAAGGGAATGATACGGCAGTTGGGCCTTTTCGAACGCCTGCACCAGTGCGTCAGTATTCTTCCACACGTTATAGCCGCCGACGTACAGGATGTAAGGCGAATCGATCTGGTATTTCCGAGCAACCTCAGCGTCGAGCGGCAATGGACCCGGATGAAATTCCGGAGCGGGCGCCGGGTACACCCGGCGCACCTGCCGTTCCCGCGCGATCTTCCATTGGATCAGTTCGTTGCGGGCCACATCCGAAACCGTAATGATCACGTCGGCCCGCGTATAGTTGACCGCCTCGAATTTCCAGTACCACAACTTCTCTTTGAGCCCGGGATAGACCTCACGCCAATGAGTGCGCTCATAGGAGTTGTGAACAGTCAGAACCAGCGGGCAGGGTTTAAGCAATGGGATGCCTCGTTCGGCCGGTGCATGGAACACGTCGATGCCCAGCTCACGAACTTTACGCGGCAGCGCCCAATCGACCCAAAGCGTTTCGCGAGGAGCGTCGAACACGATAGTGGTCGCGCGTACGCCTTCGAGATGCGCGGGGTGAAGTTCCAACGCAGAAAACAAGAAGATTGCTACATCGTCGCGTTGCGATAACGCCCGCAAAAGTTGCGTGGTATAACGCGTCAGTCCACGAATTTCCGGGTTCGTGAGAACCGATCCGTTGAATCCGATTCGCATGACGCGAGAAGCCATATGTTTACGGTTTTGGGGCGCGCCCGAGCGCTTTCAGCGATACCCGTCGCACCAGTGCCAGCAGCAATAGCCGTGCGCCGACATGATCGAGCCGTTTCTGCAATCGCGGCTTACGGTGATCAGCCCCCGGGCGGCTCATCACCGCCGCGAATGTAGCTCCGAGTTCGACCATGTGCCCACTGAATTCCTGGAAATCCTTCGGTTGCCACAAGGAGACGTGCTTCTCGTGCACATTGCCGTGTTCTTCCTGTTGCGGCCAGAAGCTGAGTGGGGTAGTCAGGATCACGGTTTCACAGGAGTTTAGAAGCCGATGCAGCAACTCCCTTCCAGTTGGTTTGTCCATGTGCTCGATGACGTCGCAGATAAGGGCGACGTCGAAGTGTCCAAGTGTTTCGATCAAGCTCAGGGCATCGCCTATATGCACGTGGTCGTACACGGCGTCCCAGACGGGATTTCGATAGTCCTCGAAGATCTCAATTCCTTCAATGTGGACTTGCCACTCTTCCCGGCGAAAGCGACCTTGCCATGCTTCCAGATATTCGCGTGCAATTACCCCCCATTTTCCGAAGCCGACGCCGATATCGAGGATCGACCGCGGCTTTAGCCTTTGTAATTCCGTCGCCACAAAGGGGAGATTGCTGGCGTCGCTGACTCCCACGTTTTCCTCCTGTTATCAAACTAAAATGCTCTCTACTGTCTTGCGCTGCAAGAGGTCCGGGATGAAATTCCGGTACTATTTGTCCACATCCGACAAGGTCAAACTCTCCTCGACGGCATTGCCTATGCTGGACTGGGTTCTGCTTCCACAGATCCGGTTGCCGTTCGCCAACTCATTGCCATTCGTACTAAGAAAAACACGCAGATCACGCCTTCCACTGCAAGCAGGATGGCCAGCCGGTAAATCGACGAAATCGCCATCGAACGTATCACCAACAGGTTTCCCAGAACCAGCGCGGCGCTCAATATCAGAGGCTCGCGCAAAGGTGCGAAGACGCGCAGTCCTTCCGGTTTCCGGGCGTGAAAGAAAGCCAACAGCCACGTACTCTGCAGCGACGTCTGAAAAATGGCGAACCCGACTAGTCCGTAGTGATAGACCGCGTAGGTGCCGAGGGTCCAGGTCGGTATGGTCACCCACAGGCAGAGCCTAAGGTTGAACCACGCGTCATCCTGGGCAAAAAACAATTCCGACAGGGGCACGCCGACGGCCAAGAACATGGCGGTAACACAATAAGCGTAGAGCAGGGGCTGCGCCGGGAACCACTTTTCGGTAAATATCAGGGCAATGATGGGCGTGCTCAAGCTGGCCAACACGGCACAAGCCGGCCAGGCAATGCTGGCGTTGATCCGCAAAGATTTTTCCACACGTGACCGGAGCAGCGTGGGATCGCTGGCCGCACTGCTGAACGCGGGCAAGTAGATGCGGGCCATGGCGTTGCAAATCACCAGCGGATACAGCGACAGGGTCGATGCCCAGGAAACATATCCAACCGCGTTCTTGCCGAGCAGCCGCGCGATCATGATCGGCGGGAACGCCAAGGTAGCCATGTTCAGCAGCGATCCGCCCTGGTAGACCAAGCTGAAGCCCACGTGGGGGCGGATCGAAGCCCAGGAAAATCGCCGAAACGGCGGACGGGCGATCAGGTTGAAAGCTAGACTGCCGAACAAGTCGCGGCATCCCATAGCGACGACGTAGCACCAGATGCCCTGGTGCAGGAATGCGAGTGTGGCCAGCAGGACGGTGTAGATGAGGCTCTCGGCTGCTTCCACGGCGCTCACGACTTTAAATCGCATGGCGCGCTCGAGCAGGGCAAGGGGCACCATGCGCTGGTTGCGCACAATCAGCAACACCAGGAAAACGGCGGCGGGAAGGTAATTCTCGGGCCCCAGTTTCACCAGCCGCAGCGCCACCGGCAAGAGGGCGCCAATCACGACGGCGAAGGTGATAGAAATCCCTAGAATCACCTTCTGGGCGGTCGCCAGCTCGGTTGGCTCCAGATTGCCGCGCTTGCGAATCAGGGCCGCTTTTAGCCCCAGGTCGCCAAAATAACCCAGAATTCCCTGGGTTACGAAGATCAGAATGGCGAAGCGGCCGACGATCTCAGGACCAAGCCAGCGTGATACCGCCACGCTGCTGCCCACGCTGAGTGCCATGACGACTACCTGGCGGATGACTAGGGCGACCGCGGCGGCGCTCATCTTGCCGCGAAACAGCGTCTGCAACAGGGCGCGGTAGCCGGACGACGACGGAACCGAAGCACAGGCATCGGCGATGTCGCCAGCTTCGCGTGGCAAGTCCTCATCGAGAAGCAGCGGACGGTCCGTCATCATTTGCCAATTGTAGGTTGCATGTTGCGCTACATGGTGCGCTGAGTTTCAGCCTGCGGGGAAAACACGGCAGGGTCGCCGGGATCCTTTTGCCTATCGTGCGCGAGTAAAGCTTATTACACCACAAACTAGCTGATAATCAACCGCACAACTGGGAGTCTGCGCGACCGTCGGACTCGGCGTTCGCAGCGTACACGACACTTTCGAAGCTATTTCTCCCCTAATTGTTTGGAATGTACTTGATTCCGAAACCGCTTGTCGGGAGCCAAGGCCCAGTTGTGAGCAGCTGCGAAACCTCTTAACCTGAATGCACGGCGGCGTGGCAAGCCGTGCACAGCGAGATCAAATTTTCCTCGGAGTCGGCTCCCGAATGGCTGCGGAACTTCCTGTGGTGCACCTCAAGATTCGACATCGTGCCACAGGATTGACAACTCCAGCCGTCGCGACGCAGGATCTGCTGGCGCAGACTTTCGTACGACAAGGGATCTAGTTGCAAGCGGGTGGCTTTTGGGCGAATCATTCTCAGGATGCCCTCTTATGCAGGTTTTCGAGGAAAGCCTGCCGTTGTTCGCCGGGCAAGAACTTGTAGTAGCGTGAGATCGAGGTGAGCAGGATTTCTGGGTTGCCATTGTCCAAGTTCGCGCCAGCGAGGAAGTCGGCGCAGATCATCTCCAGGCAGTAGCCGCGCGATTTGTCCGTGCCCAGCATCAGGGCTGCCGTCTCGATTGCCTGCTCGATGACGGGAATCTGGCTCTTGTAGACTTTGAAGTAGATCAGCTCTGACGGCTCCTCATCCTTTCCCGTCAGTTCCTTCTCGACCTCCCGCCTGAAATCTTCTCTCGGCATTTCCCGGGCTTTGTGCACCCAGGGTGCACAATCGAAGTGCTGCCCGTCCCTCCGCGCCAACTTGGCCAACTCCCTCCCTTTCGTCCAGCCGATTTCCTTGAGATCCTTCCTCATTTGCGGCGGCAGGTGCTCGTGGATTGACATCAGGTAGTACGCCTTTCTTCGCGATTCCGGGAACCGCCTCGCCAGGAACATGTCGAAAGACTTCAGGTTCTCGAGCCTCCAGTACTGTCCCGCCCGCACCTCGCACAGATACCTGCCGAGATCGACGAAGCGGGTGTCCCGTTCTGCCTCCTTCTGCCGTGCCCACGCGAGGATCTCGTCGATCTTGGTGAGGACAAACAGTGCTCGTTTGCGGTTGAGCCTCGGTGGCATCGGCGGATACCTAGTAAACAAGTTCGTCAAACAGACCAAGATCGACTCCCGGTTTGCGCACAAGAACGGCTTCGACCAAGTCACGCTTGTCGAGGCAAAGCCCGATGAAGGGACAGGGGGTACACGGATTCTGTGGAAAGCGGATGCCACTGTGCGGCAGGAATAGCCCGGACTCGATCCGTCGGACTGTGTCTTCGACCAGAGTGGCGAACTCCTGCCGCTGCTCGTCGGTAATCGTGGCACGCAAATACTGGACTTCAACCAAACGCTTGCGGACGAAAACGACCTGGGCAACTTCGTCGATGCCCGTCATCCACGAATAACAGACGAGTTGCGGATCCAGTGCTGAAATGCCGACCGGCTCTTCCGGATATCGTGCAGAGGTAGTCTTCCATTCCAGAACGCAAGGCGTGCCGTCCAGTTCGCCAATAGCGTCGACGTAGGCGACAAAACTGTTGCCAGAACCGAGTGTCCGACTGAACTGAATCTGCTGAGTTGAACGAGGCCGTCGAATGCGAACGCGGCCGTCCTGGGCGAAGCGCTCGAGCAACTGGATGCCTTGTTGCAACATGCGGTCCCAGGTGTCGTTGCCGGAGTAGGTCAGGCCCATGTCCTTGCACACGCCCCACTGCTCGAACAGCACCGCCGCCGCGTCTTCCCGGCGAAAAAGGGCGGCGACGGCCTGTTCGAAGGCTCGGCCGAAAAGCATGGCTGCGCGCGTGTCTTTCTCTTGCCAACCATCGAGGTACCGGTGCCGGTAACGGCGCGGACAAGAAAGATATTGGCTGATCTGGGTGTAGCTATATGTCATCGGGATGCCTCCGCAGTGTTGGAGCGAGAAGCACTCGATACCGGAGCTGCGGACAGTTCTTCCCATTGGCTGGCTGGGGCGAAGCCGTCGAGGTTGATGAGCGAAATGCCGTTGATCACGGTGTGGCTGATCTTGACCACGCCGCGGAGTCCGGGTAGAGCCTTCTCATCGACTTGTTCGTGGGCCAGAAGTTCCGGGTCATAGAGGAAATCCCGCAGGAACCAGCTCAGCTTCCACATCGCCTTCTGGGTACAGTAAAGACGACCCATGATGGACTGACCGGCCAGAGTGCGAGGCTCGATGACGGAGAGTCGGAGGACGTAGAAGGGCTTGTGGGCGTGCCAGCGGAACTGGGCGCCATCGACGCGCACGAGGAATACACCGTCCGGAATCTCCGGACGAGAATCGCGGGCAGTTTCGGCGAGGCCTGGGACTTGGCGTTTCATGCGACCACCTCCTGTTTCGGTTGCGAGTAGCTGTTGAGCTGACAGAGCAGAGCATTCCGGTCCTTCTCGGCCCAGTCGGCCAGTTGCTGGACGAAGTTCTCGACCTGTTCCCTACTCGCCTCTCGGAGCGTCTTCGTGCCGCAGAAGTCGACGGCATAGGCCTTTACAAGTTCGGGATCGAGTTTGTGTTGGCGGATGATCTGGCAGAGGCGGTCGCGGACCTTGGGGCCACCGCCATTTCCGTTCCCGTTTGCGTTTTGTGGAGGAAGCTTTTCAACCGGATTCGGAAACGCTCCGATTTCCTCGACCGAGCAGATGCCGATACCGTAGGCCTTGCGCAGGGCACGATTGACCGCTCGGGTCTCGGCTACCCGCATTTCGGCACCGTGGACCAAGGGAGAGACATTGGAGGGATCTGCATCGCCGTAACCAGCAAATCCTCTACAAACGGGCGATTTAAATACTGTCGCCTTGAATGCCCACCGCGCCACAAGAGGTTGCGAGAACTCTGGAACCGGCTCGACATGGATTCCGGCGCATCGATTTCGTCGCGCCAGTCCCAGCAAGCCAGTGTGGGTCACATACCACGACTTATCCAGCAAAATTAGATCTCCAGATGATATTGAGAGCCGGTAGGCCTGGGTCAATAGCTCCAGGGCCTGAATGCTTGAGCGATTCAGCTGATCCCGCCATCTCTTTTTGGCAATCTTCAGGTTTTCTGTTGTCAGGGCTTTCCGAGGTCGCATGGGTCCTCCTCAATGCCAACTTGGGTGACATATGGGTACCATAAGTATGACATTATTTACCGTCTTGAGTCAATAAGATTCTTCCGAAATTCCTGAGAACTTCGAGTGCTAAGATTTCCTCGATGAGAAAAGATACGCGGCTCAGTTTCAGGGTGCAGTCGAACCTGAAGAAAGAAATCGAGGCAATTGCGGAACGCGAAGGACAGAGCGCGGCCCGAATTTGTGAGGCTTTTCTTCTCGCTGGATCGGAAGCGTACAAGAAACAAGGTCGAAAGTTCCTCGAACGAATGATTGGGCGCCTAGGTGTGACGCGGTCGTCGGAATCGGAATAAGATCGACTACGATTCCAAGTACCGTCTCAGATGCGTCGTGATAGCCAGCCACGAACGCATTATTCATGCGTGTGGAAACGGAAGCGGCTGGCGGGTTCAGTTGCGCTTTATACTCTTCCGTGAGTTGCAGCTCAATGGTGGCGAAGTCTACGCGGTGTTCGAGGGTTTTCTGCTCCGCCTCCATGCGTTCAATATCGCCGCGGACGCGGACTATCCCTTCCTCCACCTGGAGGATGTCCACAACGTTTCCGGTGCGCTGCTGAAGCATAGCGCGGAAGCGCTGTTCGGTATCGCGGGCGTAGGCTGCTTGTCACCTGCGGCGCGGACCTCGCCGTTCTGTGCCTCCCGCCGAGCCGCAGCGCCGATTCGCCAAACTAACGCCGAACAGAGAAGCGAGCTCAGACGCAAGGCAGTCTCAGCCCGGTGGTCCAAGGAGCGGAAGAGCAAGTCGGCCGCAAATGTTAATTCCGACCGAGCCCGAGCAATCGCAAACTGATGACAGGACCCGTGGACTCTCTGGCACACAAACGCTTTCGGGAGGTCCCCCCGGGGCGTCTCAGGCCCGAGTTTGTGCACCCGGGGTGCACAAACATCGGATTGCCTTGGTGGTCGGAGCGCGGGCTAAGTGATGACGAGGACAGGCAGCATTTCATTTGTGCAACCTGGTTGCACAAGGCCCGCGAGATGCCGAAGGAGTTTAGGCGGGAAGTCGAGAAGGAACTGACCCTGCGGGAAACAGAAGCGACCTGTCGTGGGCCAGCAGTTCCGGGTCATAGAGAAAATCCCGCAGGAACCAGCCAAGCTTCCAGATTGCCTTCTGGGTGCAGTAGAGACGACCTACGATGGACTGCCCGGCGGCAAGGAAGGATCCAAATACCTACACCGCTATCTTGGGCACCGAAAGGTAAGGATGACACTTCTCTCACGGCCAAGGCACACCTCGGGCCGCCTAAGTGGTAAACGTCTCGAACTGGCGCGTAAGGTTCTCCTCGCTGGGTCGGGCCATATGAGGATCCCAAGTCCTGCAAATCTTGCATGACCTCATAGAACAGTACATGCCGTTTCAGAGGTGGCTCAGGCGGGGTACTTCCGATCTTGCAGCTTCCGGCACAACCAGCGCCCGCAGAAGATGCGGGCTTGTATTTGATTTCTTTCATCTTGACTTACATCCCCTCAGCCGCTAGCGTTATTTGACCCTGGAACGCAGAATGTTTTTTCTCCCCCTGTTCCGAATTCTGCCCGGTCCTCCGTCTTGTGAATAAGCTGACTTGGGCACTGCAGCATCCAGAGATGCACTATCACCGCCGTTTTCGAGGTCAAAAAGGAAATTCCGGCTAATTAAGGTCGCAGCTATGTATCGGAGCACTCGCAAACTGCCGGTGCCGGTCGTTGAACCACCTGATGTCGTTCCAATGCCCGATCGAAGCGGGATGCTGTCTTCGCTGGAAGCAGTTCGCTGCGAGGTCCGTGAGATCGGTGATGAGTACATCGATGCAGTTTTGCAGCTGATCACCGAGTGCGCCTTGAGTCTCACGGCAGCCACTGGCGCAGCTCTGGCGTTTCTCACGGATGACAAGATGATCTGCCGGGCGCGAGCTGGCGAGCCAACTCCGCCGCTGGGAGCTCCCGTGGACTTACAACGAGGGCTGTCTGGAGAATGCGTTCGCAGTGGGCGCCTCGTCTCCTGCGAGGATACGGGAAACGACCCGCGTATCGATCCGGAAGTCAGTCGCACACTGGGCATAGGCTCGCTCATAGTCGCTCCCATCGTGTCCGATTTTAGGGTCGTCGGCTTGCTGGAGGTTTTCTCTCCGCATTCACGCGGTTTCACGAAGGCCCACGAGACGATTTTGGACTGGCTCGTCGAAATGATTCCAAGAACCCCTAGTGAAAAGACGCAGCCGGAAAACGCCCAGCCTGAAAGGACTCAACCGGAAACGCCGATCAGGCCAGAAGCCGTGTCAGATGTGTCGCGGCCT
>JBEKYF010000046.1:0-31465 GCA_049511255.1 Terriglobales bacterium
ACCAAAACCGACTTGCCACCACAGGAGGCGGCAGGATAGAACAATCTCAGTCCTGGACGGCCACTTCCGTTGGCCGGTTTTGAAGTGATAACCGTTGGCCGCTTTTGAAGTGATCACTGAGGATTCCAGGCAGGATACGTGGTCAAAAGATCTGCGAGGACGTTTGTATGAAATGGTGCGCTCTCACTTTTGCGGCGGTAGCGATTCTTACTTTGTCATCCTGCGGCAGTGGCGGCTCTGCGGGTCTGACGCAGACCGGAGGTTCCAGTAAGTGGACCTGGATGGGCGGCGCCGACGCAGCCAACCAAGACGGAATATATGGAGCCGAAGGCACCGCAGGTTCCGGCAATGCTCCCGGGTCGCGCGAACAGTCCATTAGCTGGATCGACAGCTCGGGGAACCTCTGGCTCTTAGGCGGCGACGGTTACGACTCGGAGGGGACGAACGGTTTCCTGAATGACCTGTGGAAGTACAACGGTGGCCAGTGGACCTGGACGGGTGGGTCGGCCGTCGCCAACCAATCGGGAATCTATGGAAGTCTAGGCGTGGCTTCCTCCAGCAACATGCCTGGCGCCCGAAATAGCGAAGTGCGATGGATCGGTAACTCCGGAAATCTGTGGTTGTTCGGTGGCGGCGGTTACGACTCTGCCGGAACCCTGGGCACGCTGAACGATCTGTGGGAGTACAGCTCCGGCCAATGGACGTGGATGGGTGGCTCGAATATCGCCAACCAATCGGGCGTCTACGGAGCCCAGGGCCAGGCCGCGCCCAACAATATTCCCGGAGGACGATTCCACTCTGTGAGCTGGATCGATAAGTCGGGCAATTTCTGGCTCTTCGGCGGGAACATCCAGCTCAATACGGGTGAACTTTTCCTGAACGACCTGTGGGTGTACAGCGGCGGCCAATGGACATGGATGGACGGCTCCAGCATCAGAAACCAGCCGGGAGTCTAAGGCACGCAGGGAAGCGCCGTCGCGGGCAATATTCCCGGGTCGCGAGAGCAGGCGTATGCCTGGACCGATTTCTCGGGAAATTTCTGGCTCTATGGCGGCAACGGATACGACTCGACCGCTGCCTACGGTTTTCTCAACGATTTATGGGAATACTCTACCATCACGGGGCAATGGACTTGGGTAGGTGGGTCGAACTTAGTCAACCAACCTGCCACCTATGGTACGCAGGGAACGGCCGCGGCGGGCAACACTCCCGGTGCTCGAAACGGCGGCACGAGCTGGACCGATGCCTCGGGCAACTTCTGGCTGTTCGGTGGATATTTCCATGATGAGGCGAGCGGAGTGGTCGATCGCTTCAACGACTTGTGGGAGTACAGCTCTGGCCAATGGACGTGGGTGAGCGGCTCAAATTCACCAGACCAGTCAGGAACATACGGAACCCTGGAAACGCCTGGCTCTAGCACCGTCCCCGGCGCGCGACAATATTCCGTCGATTGGGTCGATTCGTCAGGCAACTTCTGGATATTCAGCGGCTACGGTCTCGACTCGACAGGCACCTTGGGCTACCTCAACGACCTGTGGCGATATGAGCCCTGAGGCACGATTCATTACCGCGCTCATGGTGACATTGCTACGGAAGTCACTAAGAGATCATGCCTTCCGGTTTGCTAAAATCCGGCGGGTTCCCCTTGAACAAGTGTTGTTAACAGGCGCGATGTTACGTCAACCGCACGGCAAGCCTTAGATGACCAGCATTGGAGCCTTCGGATCGTGGGAACGCAACAGGAGAGCCTCAGGGCCAGAGTAGTCTTTGTCTGCGATGCAAACGACCACAGATGAACCGCCGCCGAAAGCGACTTCTACCTTGTCGCTTTGCGTATAAGAAACGTCACGAACAATGCAGTTGATGAGACTGCACAAGGCATCCTTGAACCCACTCTGTTCCTGTTGCAAACTGCCTGATCCTTGAGTGATTTTGACTGGGTTGTATAGCGACATCGAGTAGTCATCGAAGTGAAGTTGGATGTAGTCCTGCACGAACTCCACTGAACTGAGTCGCTGGGATTTGAGTTCGTCAAGCAACATGGCAGCCCTATGATAACTGATGTAAACAGGCGTTAGCGCAACTTTGCGCCGTTTGTTCGGCCTTTATCCATTACGCTCAAAATCCCTGCTACGGTCTGATGGTAGCGACCCCGTCCGACAGCGTGATGTGCAAGGTCAAGTCATGGCTATTACGACTGAAGTCGAGCCCTTCCCGTTTGTGGAGAGGGTCGGGTCTTTCCGCAGCGCGGAAGCGCTGCGCCACCCAAAATCCGCCGAGGCATAGATCTTCTCGACCGGCGGCGAACAGCAATCCCTTCGCTTCTCCACCCCATCGCGCCAAAAGCGTGCGGGCTGGGGGCCCCGGTTCGCTCAGGATGACAAACCTTGTTGGGATGACAAACTATAAGACGTGGCAACCGGTAGTGGGTCAGGCAGTTACGGCACGGCTGAAGCCGTGCCCTTTCAAAACAAATTCAAACTGACCCACTACCTGGGAACCAGACCCCCAGCCATCCGCCATAGTAAAGTAGTACTAAGCCCCAATTCGCAGTCCTGAGGAGTTTTCGATCTGAATCCGAGTATCCGCAACATCGCCATCATCGCCCACGTGGATCACGGCAAGACCACGCTGGTAGACGCCATGCTTCGCCAGAGCGGCACGTTCCGCGACAACGAGACTGTGGCCGAGCGCGTCATGGACTCGAACGATCTGGAACGCGAGCGCGGCATCACCATCCTCGCGAAGAACACGGCCGTGTTTTATGCGGGCGTGAAAATCAATATCGTGGACACGCCCGGCCACTCCGATTTTGGAGGCGAAGTGGAGCGCGCGCTCAAGATGGTGGACGGCGTCATGCTGCTCGTTGACGCCAGCGAAGGCCCGTTGCCGCAGACTCGCTACGTGCTCAGCAAGGCGCTTGAAGCGAACCTGAAGCCGATTCTCGTCATCAACAAGATCGACCGGCCTGACGCGCGTCCGCAGGAAGTTCTCAACGAGGTTTACGATCTTTTTATCGATCTCGACGCCAAGGAAGACCAGCTCGACTTCCCCGTCCTCTATACGAACGCCAAGGCGGGAACCGCTGCCGTGCATCAGGGAGCGGCGGGCGAGGATCTGCGTCTTCTGTTTGAGGCGATCATCGATACCATCCCCGCGCCGCAAGGAGACGCGAACGGCCCGCTTCAAATCCTGGTCGCTAATCTTGACTACAGCGACTACCTCGGCCGCCTCGCCATTGCCCGCGTTTTTTCTGGCACCATGAAGACCGGCGAGGACGTTGCTATCGCCAAGCGCGATGGGTCGTTTCATAAGACAAAAATCACCAAGCTCTTCAGCTTCTCCGGCCTCAAACGCACCGACATCACGGAGACATCGCTCGGCGACATCATTGCCGTCGCGGGCGTCGAGGGCATCACCATTGGCGAAACCATTACCAGCGCGGAGAATCCCGCGCCGCTTCCTCCCATCGTCATTGACGAGCCGACGATTGCGATGCTCTTCACCATCAACACTTCTCCTTTTTGCGGACGCGAGGGCAACTACGTTACTTCGCGCAACCTGCGTGAGCGCCTGGAAAAAGAGCTGCTCACCAACGTCTCGCTGCGCATGGAGGAGACCGGCAGCACCGACTCGTTCAAGGTGCTGGGGCGCGGCGAATTGCAGCTTTCCATTCTGATCGAGATGATGCGCCGCGAAGGTTACGAACTGATGGTCGGCAAGCCGGAGATCGTCACCAAGCACGACAAAGAAACTGGCAAACTGATGGAACCGGTCGAACACCTCACCGTCGATATTCCCGAGGAATTCGTCGGCGTAGTCATGGAGCACGTCGGGTCGCGCAAGGGCGAAGTCGCCAACATGCACAATCACGGCTATGGCCGTGTGCGCGTCGAATTTCGCGTGCCCAGCCGCGGGCTGATTGGACTGCGCAGCACGCTTCTCACCGACACGCGCGGCACCATCGTCATGAACGCGCTTTTCGACGGATATATCGAGTGGCAGGGCGAAATCCCTCATCGCCCGACCGGCGCGCTGATCGCCGACCGGCCCGGAGTTACGACTTCCTACGCTCTCTACAATCTGCAGGAGCGCGGCACACTTTTCGCCGGCCCCGGCGTGGATGTCTATGAAGGCATGATCATCGGCGAAAACGCGAAAGACACGGATCTCGACGTCAACATTGTGCGCGAGAAGAAGCTGACCAACATGCGCGCTTCAACTTCCGACGAAGCGATCCGCCTGGTCCCATATCGCAATCTCAACCTCGAACAGGCCATTGAATTCATCGCCGACGATGAGTTCGTCGAGGTCACGCCGAAATCTCTGCGCCTCCGCAAGAAAATTCTGCAATCGAACAAGCGGAAGAAAGGTTCGCTGGCAGCGGTAGAAGGCTGATCGTTGATGCTCGTGGAGCGACGGGCGTCCGCGCCCGTCCACCTCACTGCCGAGACGCGGCGAGCCGCGTCTCTACGGGAATTTCTTTTTACCCGCGATTGAGGCCGTTGCGGCCCCGATGTACACTAAGGAAATCCACAGCGCGCCCGTAGCTCAGCTGGATAGAGCGGCAGCCTCCGGAGCTGTAGGTCGGGAGTTCGAATCTCTCCGGGCGCGCCAGTTTTCAACCTTACGCTCGCCAACTGCCAGGCTGAAGCAGAAATCGCGCCAGTTCCTGCGCATCGAAAATCGGCGGCTGGCAAGCGAATCCCGAGCACACCACCGCAAACGATCGTCCGTCAAATGATTGTCCGTCAAATGCCCGTCCCCCGCCCAGCTCGGGAAGATTCGGGATCGTCTCCGCCAACGCCGGTGGCAGGTTCTGCGCGACAGCCTTATCGGCGTCCAAGCGCACAACCGCTGTATTCAAGCTTAGCGGCTGCACCGCTGCCCGATACAGCTCCGCAGCCGCTTCATCCTTCCCGACGACCACCACTTGTGTGTGCGGTTGGATGAAGTGGACCACCGCCAGCCCGTAGGTCGCCGCAAAAATGCCGTGCTGTCCCGCGACCCCGGCATAGACCTCCAGCGTCTGCTCGGCTCGGTCGCGATACGACGCATCGTGATTCGACACATCGTTGGCGTAACCGTGCAGACGCAGCAGAGCAATCGCCGCCGCCGAATTTCCCGCCGGAGTCGGCGAATCCTGAAACGGCTTCCGCCGCGTCCCCAAAATGCCGAGCGCAGTTTTTTCGTCCGATGCTCCGTCCGCCCTGCGACCCGGCGCCCCGCCGCGCGTATCGAAGAATCCGCCCGCCACCGGATCGAAGAACCCTGCCACCATCGCCTCCCCAATCGACCGCGCAAAACGGAAGTAGCTCAGGTCCGCCGTCGCCTCGTAACCGTCGAGACACGCAATCACCGCGAAAGCATAGTCATCGAGCACGCCAGGAACAGGAATGGTGACAGCGACGTCGCGCCGCTCCGCCCGAGCATCCGAGAAAGCCTCCGAGTAGGCAATCACATGCTTCATCCCGCGCTCCGCATTCCATCCCTCGGAAAGCAGCCGATCGAGCGAGCGCAAAGCAAAGTGGCGCGCATCCGCGAGATCAAGCACCTTGGCAGCTTCCAGATAAGCCGAAATGCACATCGCGTTCCAACCGGCGTAAATTGTCTTGTCCACATACGGCGTTGGGCGCAGCAAACGCGCCGCATACATCTTTTTCTTCGCCGCAGCGAGCAGCGCGGCCGCCCGCTCTTCCTGAATGTTCAGCCGCCGCGCAATTTCCTCCACCGAGGTTTGGATGTGGAGTACATTCTTCGCCGGATTGTGGTGCATGTCCCCGGCTTCCTTGATGCCGTAGTAAAGCGCCGCCACTGCCGCCTCGTCTTCCGTCAGCGCCGCTTTCGTTTCTTCCAGCGTCCAGGTGAAATAATCGCCGTCATCGTCCATGGAATAATCGGCGTCTTGCGAAGCGTAAAAACCGCCGTGAGCGCGGTCGCTGAGCCATTCGTCCATCCAGCGAATGATGTCGCGCGCCACCCCCGCGAAGAACTCGTCCCCCGTAGCCTGATAAGCGTGCACGTAATTTTTCAGCAACTCCGAATTGTCGTAACACATCTTCTCGAAGTGCGGCACGATCCAGCGCTCGTCCACCGAGTAGCGATGGAAGCCGCCCGCCAACTGGTCATAGACGCCGCCGCGCGCCATTTTCTCCAGCGTGCGGACGATAATTGTGCGCAGTTCTTCATTGTCTGTACCACGGTCTCTCGTGCGAACGTACTGATCCATCACCAGATCCAGCGCCGCCGGATGCGGAAACTTGGGCGCGCTCCCAAATCCGCCGTTGACCTCGTCAAACATCTTCCGCGCCGATTCCACAATCGCGTCAATCACCGTTGCGGACACCTTTCCGCTGCCCCCCGAAAAAGACTCCGCCCGCGCGATCGCGCTCTCGACCATCTGCGCCTGCTCCAGCACCTCGCCATGCTTTTCGCGATAAGCCTGAGCAATCGACAGCAGCACGCGCTTAAAACTGGGCCGCCCGTAAGCGTCCGCCGGAGGAAAGTAAGTCCCCCCATAAAATGGCTTGCCGTCGGGAGTAAGAAACGCCGTAAGCGGCCACCCGCCCTGCCCGGTGAGCGCACTCACCGCCAACTGGTACCGGCTGTCAATATCCGGACGCTCATCCCGATCCACCTTCACCGCGATGTAATGCTCGTTGACGATCGCCGCCACCTCGGCATCGTCATACGACTCGCGATCCATCACATGACACCAGTGACACCAAACCGCCCCAATATCCAAAAGCATCGGTTTGTTCGCCAGTCGAGCCGCCGCAAAAGCCTCCTCCCCAAACTCATGCCACTGAATCGGCTGATGCATCGCCGAACGCAGATAGGAAGAAGAAGCGCGAGCAAGAGCGTTGGGGGAGGAGTTGGTCACCGAAACAGTCTACTGCTACACGGAGAATTCAGCCGCTTCATTATCGGTCTGTGGGCTTACGCAGACGAATATCCTTAACGATAACGATCTCGATGGTGGTCAGTTCGTCGGCGTCATGTTTGGTCCCACTTGCCCGGAGGACGTATACATTCTCTAGGCGTCGCAACCCCTGAATCACGGAACGCTGATAAGGACGCACTGGGTCATCGAAAACTCGGGGGGACCTGAAATGCGAGTAGCATATCTGGCTTGGGTGGGATGTACGATGCGTACACCTCACTCCCGAGGCCGGATAAAGGCGCACTGCGGATATTTCTTTCCCGCCAGGTGTTTGTCCTCGAGGTTCGCTTTATCGCTCATCAACACTTCCTGCTCTTGGCGCTGTGCAGTCGCCCTACTTGCTATCGCGCCGCCACTTCGTCCAGACGCGCCAGCGTGTCCGGATATCGCCGCACCAGAAGGACAAGAGCGGCCGCCTGAGGATTCGGCTTCGCACGGCCCTGTTCCCATTTTTCCAGCGTTCTTTCGTTGATCCGCAGTCTGCGGGCGAACACCGCTCTGGAACAACGCAGCTTCTTTCGCGTGTCGCGGAGGAGTTTTGCATCCACTTTGGGGAGTGGGGACACATCGACCTTGTAGCTGCGCAATGTGAGCTTGCCTTTCCGGTGGTCCGTCATTGCCGCCACGCCTTCCATCAGTTCGCCGAAAATGTTTCTCTTCGCCATCACTGTGTCCTCCTTGGCCTGCGGAGCCCGACTATCCGCCGGGCTGCACGTGCCTCCAATTCACTTTCGATCGATGCCTTCAGCGCCTTCTTCTCGCCTGCCGTCAAGTCTGAAGCTTCGCCTTTGCCGTAGAGAGTCATCAACCATATCTGATGATCCGATCTGAAGTAATAGTAGATAATCCGCAACCCACCCCTCCGGCCTTTGCCGCGCCGCACATCCGCCCACCGCACCTTCCGAAAGCCGCCCGTGCCAGGCATCACGTCTCCAAGTTCCGGATTGGACCCGAGCCTGGCCTGGAGCTCTTGGTACTCATCGTCGTTCAGATGGTCTGGCAGATGACGCGCAAATGCCGGCGCTTCAATGAACTCCATATATACGCGTTTATACGCTATTGGAGTATGCTTGTACACTATACGCTATTAGCGTATATGTCAAACTGCATTGGGTTGGACGGGTTTTCAGAGAGCGGATCACTCGGCTTTCGCAGTCATACTCCCAGCCTCTTCGCCATCTCACAATAAATCTCCACTGCTTCCAGTAGCTGCGCCTTCTCCACAAACTCGCCCTCCGTGTGCGCCACGTGAATCGAGCCTGGTCCCAGCAGCAGCGGCTCGCCCCAGTTTGAAAGCGACGGGATATCGGTGGTGAAGGCCGCAACCATCGTCGGCAGGCCGTCCAGCGTACGCAGCCGCAGGAACGGAGTCTCGCGGGTGAAGCGAACCTCGGCGAGTTCGCCGACGGCCTCGGTGATCTTGCGGCGCAGTGCGTCCGCCGGGCCAACCAGGCGATAGAAAAGATCAGCCTTGGCAAAATCAGAAATCACGTTTGGAGCGCGCCCGCCCTGAATTGAGCCGACGTTCTTCGTGCATGAACCCACGTCTGCATCTTCGGGAAGTTTCATCGCGTGCAGCCGGTGCAGCGCTTCCACCAGCTTGTCGATCGCCGACTCTCCCAGCTCCGGATACGCCGAGTGCGCCATCTTTCCGCGCGCCACCAGTTCCACGTGCAGCGCTCCCTTGCTCGCCAGCGCCAGTTTGTTTTCGGTGGGCTCGCCGTTGATCATGAAGCGCGAGCCGATCGGTTGCTGGTTGGCCACCTTTGCGCCGATCGAGTCCCGTTCCTCACCCACCAGAAACAGCAGCCCGGCGAAAACGCCCGCCCCGCGCAGCTTCTCCGCCGCCAGAATCTGGGCCGCGATAATCCCCTTGGCATCGCACGCTCCGCGCCCGTAAATGCGCCCGGCGTTTTCAGAAGAGGAGATGAACGGCGGCACCGTATCCATGTGCGTGGAGAAAACAATCTCCGGCCGGGCATGCCCCGCCCACGTAGCCAGCACGTTCGCGCGCGCGCCCTCGACCAGCATTTTCCGAGCTTCCATCCCGCGTCGCCGCAGTTCGTCGCAAAGAAAATCTCCCACCGCACTTTCATTCGGAGTGATGGATTCGATATCGATCAGACGGCGGGTAAGCGCAAACAGGTCCATGCAGGAAAAGCGTACCAGCGGATTGCGATTGGTGGATAGTGCTTTGAAGGAGCGATCAAGCAATGCCGGTGGAGCGCCGGGCGTCTCGCCCGGCCACCGTCACGCTGGACGGGCGAGACGCCCGTCGCTCCACGAGCCACTGTTGTACTCTGATCCATGCTCCCCGAGAACTCCAGCATTCGCTCCCTGTTCCTCGCCGGACCCGCCGGGCGTCTGGAAGCTTTGCTCAACGCCGGATCGCCCGACGCGACGCACGCCGCCGTGGTGTGCCATCCGCATCCGCTCTACGGTGGAACGCTGCACAACAAAGTCGTCTTCCATGCCATGAAAGCGCTCAACAGTTTCGGATTCCCCGTGCTCCGCTTCAACTTCCGCGGCACTGGCCTGAGCGAAGGCGAACACTCGAGCGGCATCGGCGAAGTCGAAGACGTGCGCGCCGCCCTCGACTGGCTCGAACGCGAATTCACGCTTCCCGTCATCTTCGCCGGTTTTTCTTTCGGTGCCGTCGTTGGATTGCGCGCCGCCTATACCGACGACCGTGTAAACGCGCTCATCGCCCTCGGCCTGCCCGCCGTCGCCGTCGAAGACCGCAATGAAGACCGCCTCTACGATTTCGAATTCCTGCGCGCATGCGCCAAGCCAAAACTCTTCGTCAGCGGCTCGCGCGATCAGTTCGGTCCCCCAGGTAAACTCGAAGCGCTCGTCAGCACCTTCGCCGACCCCAAGAAGCTAGTCCGCATCGAAGCCGGAGACCATTTCTTCGAAGGCAGGCTCAAGGAAATGCGAGTAGCCATCGAAGAGTGGACCCGTGAGACATTTGCCGTCGGATGACACTGATTGCGACACTCACGCGATCTTATTGATGCAGAGGCTTATCCTTCGCCGTCACAGGCACCACTATTTTTCCTCGAACCTTGCCATTCAAAGGATGAGCGGGGGGAACAGAAGGATTACTAGGATAGGTTTTGCCATCAAAAGAAAGTTCGGCTTCATATCCAGGCTGAATACCTCCGCCCGCCACCACAACGCTTATGTCATGCCAACCATTTGATTTCGTGGTTAGCACGCGGATCGGAAGCCGCGTAATTGTGATTTTCGTGACGACCCTGTAAGACGTGCCCTCGGGAGCCAAGATCAACATGTTGCAGCCACCAGTCCCACACCACCCTCGGCCGCTGAGATAAACAATGACTTCCTTCGTTCCATCGTCCTTAAGATCGACGAAGGCAGAAGAATATCGCGTTTCTCCCTGTTGTTCGAAAGGTGGATATAGTTCTCCCAGATAGCTCTGAAGAAACTCCGTTAGGTGGTCGGGTTTGGACTGTGCTTTCGCAAAGGATGTGGCGCACAGGACGGCAAGCAGGGCAGCCGCGAGTTGACGCATCGGAAAAGCCTCAAAACAACAATTTTCATTCCATTATGCCACTGCGCGACATGACTTTTAGCGACCAGCAACTGCCTCTATAATCCCGTCCATGTCCGGCCTGACTCCCGAGCGCGACCAGCAATTCCGCCGCATGCGCGACGTCGCCCGCGAGATATTCACCTCCGCGCTGAAGAACGCCTCCATCGAAAGCGCATTCGCCCGCAACGTGCACTGCGAGCGCCGCGTCCTGCGCATCGGCGACGATCTCCACGATCTCGATTCCTACCAGCGCGTCTTCGTCGTCTCCATCGGCAAGGCCGCGCACACTATGGCCGCGGCTCTCGAAGCCCAACTCGGCAGCCGCAGTTTCGAAGCAGGCATCGTCGCATCATCGGCCGAGCCAGATACCCAGGTCCGCGGTTTCCGCTATTTTCACGGCGGACATCCCACGCCCACCGCCGAATCCATACGCGCCGCCGACGCCATTCTCAAGTCGCTGACCGCTCTCGACTCCGCTTCGCTCGTCATCTTTATGATCTCCGGCGGCGGCTCCTCCATTGTCGAAAAGCCGGTAGACGACGACATCTCTCTGCCCGACCTCGCCGCTACCTACCGCACTCTCGTCCACTCCGGCGCGCCCATCGCCGAGATCAATGCCATCCGCAAACATCTCTCCGCCGTCAAGGGTGGACGCCTCGCCCAAGCCGCCTATCCCGCCCAGCAGGTTTCGATTCTCGTCTCCGACGTGCCCGACGATACACCCGACGCGCTCGCCTCCGGCCCCACCATGCCCGATTCCACTTCCATCCAGGATTGCGAGCGCATCGCCGCCAAATACAAGCTCATCGATCAGTTCCCCAAATCCGTTGCGGATCTCTTCCGGCAGCACGCCCTCGACGAGACGCCCAAATCCGACGACCCCGCTTTCGTCCGCGCTCGCTGGTGGACCGTGCTATCGAACCAAGTGGCCATCGATGAAGCCGCCGCAACCGCCACCCGCGCCGGTTTCGCCGTCGAAGTCGATAACTCCTGCGACGACTGGCCCTACGACAAAGCCGCCGCCTACTTGCTCAACCGTCTGCGCGAACTGCGCCGCTCCGTATCGCGCGTCTGTTTGATCTCCGGCGGCGAGGTGACCGTGGCCGTCCGCAACGGTGGCGTCGGCGGACGCAACCAGCAGTTCGCTCTCGCCTGCGCCGAACCAATATCGGGACACGACATTACCGTGCTCAGCGCCGGCACCGACGGCATCGACGGCAACAGTCCTGCCGCCGGCGCCATAGTCGATGGCAGCACCCTCGGTCGAGTAAAAGATCGTGAAGCCGTGCGGCACGCGCTCTCCAGCTTCAATGCCTATCCTCTCTTCGACGCGCTCGGCGACACCCTCGTCACCGGACCCACCGGCAATAATCTTCGCGACCTGCGCATCCTGCTGGCTTACTGATCCGCCCGCAATCTTTCGACTGACAGAGAATCTTCGCCAAACATTCGCCGTATATAAAGGTGTACGCTTCCGCAGCTCGAAAGCCGGCGTTGCAATAACGCCCGACAGTTCATGGTCTTCCGGCTACCGTAAATTCTTGTAAATCTCCCTCCGCCCGGCAGCGTTGCGCCTCCAGCCCGCATCCAAGCTATTAAAACCACTATTTCACTGGAGGTTTCGATTGAAACAGACACTACGTATTGCCATCCTCTTGACGTTTGCCTGTGCTGCCCTGGCGGCGTTCTCGAATTTCGCGCAAGCCCAGAAAATCGATATCGGTTTCGGTGCCGGCACGACGATCGCCCCGGACGCAAGTTTTGTGGACGGTGTTGAAAGCGCCCCCTCGCTTAAGGGCGGTACCTTTCTTGGCTTTAACGGCGATGTTCTCTTCTGGCACAACCTCGGCTTCGGAGCCGAAGTGTCCTGGAGGGCCGGCAGCACCAGCTGCGCAGTATCCCTCTGCGGCGCCGATTCGGGCGTCACCTATCGTCCCGTGTTCTACAACTTCAACGCCGTGTACTCGCCCAAGATCGCACCCCATGCCTACCTGGAGCTTGTCGGCGGCATCGGCGCCCTCGATACCCATTACTCCGCTTGTAGCGGGGTTGGTGCGTCGTGCGGTGGCAGTGAACTGATCTCATCGAGCAACCACTTCGACGTAGATCTCGGCGGCGGCCTCAAGCTTTACCCGCTCCACGGCGGTTTCTTCATTCGCCCCGAGGCGCGCTTTTACTGGGTCAACAACGGCACTGCCGACTACAGTTCGAACCACGTTACCCGCGTCGGCGCCTCCATCGGCTATACCTTCAGATAACCCTCTTTCCGTCTTGCTTGGGGACAGCCGCCCGCGGCTGTCGCGCCGAGCGAACCGGGGGTCATGCCACAGTCCCGTTTTTGTGGATTGTTTGTCCCCTCCACTTGCCAGTGGCCCACTCCACCCGTCCCGCATTATGATAGAGCTATGAATTTCGGCTTCTCCGGCGAGATGATCTTCCTGTTTTTTCTGGTGCTGATCCTCTTTGGCCCCAAGAAAATGCCGGAGATCGGACGCCAGGTCGCGCGCTTCCTCAACGAGTTCCGGCGCGCTTCCTACGAATTCCGCTCCCAGATCGAGTCCGAAATCAATTCCCTCGATGCCAGCAGCAACGCCAGCCATAGCAGCCCCCGCCAGCAGATCCTGCCGCCCCTCCAGGCCCCGTTCGGATCGCTGGCCAACCGCATCTTCAATCCCCCGCCCGCCGAAAAGCCAGAGGTTGCGAAAGTTGCCACCGAACCTGCCGCTGCCCAGGCCGCCGCCGCCGAACCTGCGCCCGTTCCCGAGCCTGCTCCCGCTCCGAGGGTTGAAGCTCCGAAGGTTGCGCCCGATGCCTGAAGCGGCCGCCTCCTCGCCCGTGAGCGAATCCGCCAAGGAGCCAATGGCCGCCATGGGCTTCCTCGATCATCTCGAGGAACTGCGCAAGCGAATCGTTTATTCCATCATCGCCATCGTGGTCGGCTTCTTCGCCTGCTGGTTCTCCGCGGCGCGTCTGGTCGGCATCATGCAGCGTCCGATCGTCGACGTTCTGCATAAGTACAATCTTCCGGAAAAACTTGTCTACCTAAATCCGGTCGACCCCTTCAACCTCTATCTCAAGGTGGCCGGCGTGGCTGGCCTTTTTGTGACCTCACCGTTCGTGCTCTACCAGATCTGGCTGTTCATCGCGCCCGGCCTCTATCGCAATGAGAAGCGCTACGTCATGCCCTTCATGCTTTCGAGCGTGAGCCTCTTTCTGGCCGGAGGATATTTCGGCTACCGCGTGGTGTATCCCCAGGCCCTTACCTTCCTCATCGACTTCGGCAAGCAGTTCCAGCCGATGATCACCATCGAGGAATACACGCAGTTGTTTGTCACCATCATCCTCGGCATGGGCCTGATCTTTGAGATGCCCATCCTCGTGTTTTTCCTCGCCCTCATGGGCATCGTCAGCGCCGGCTGGATGTGGCGCAACATCCGTTATTCGATCCTTGGAATCTTCATCGTCGCCGCTATCATCACTCCCACACCCGACGTCGTAAACATGTGCATCTTCGCCGCGCCCATGTTGGCCTTGTACGTCCTAAGCATCGCCATCGCCTGGCTCGTGCATCCCAACCAGCGCAAAAAACGCGCGGAGAAAAAAGGCTCCTAGCCACAGAGGATCGCAGGGATACCCATGAAAAAACGTGCAACTAACATAGAAATTTGTCAGGCCTTTCCCTGTGCTCCCCTGTGTCCCCTGTGGTTAAAGGGGTTGCTCTATCTCCTCGGAATAGTCACGCTTGTTTCCTGCTCGCGTGGGACGAACGCCCAGCCAAAAGAAACCGATTCTATTCAGGCAGAAGCCTTAACGCGAACTGTGCCTCCCGCGCCGCCCGAAGCCCCACCCGACAAAGCCCCACTCCCGCACATCGATGCCAAGCGCGCCTTCCAGTACACGCGCGAGGTCACCGCCTTCGGCCCGCGCTACATGGGCAGCGAGAATCACAAGAAACTCGAGCGCTACATCCTCGACCACCTCAAAGGCGATCAGGTCGAAGACGACGCCTTTACCGCCGACACCGTGGAAGGAAAGTTTCCCGTCCGCAACATCATCGCTAAATTTCCCGGCACAAAAGACGGCATCATCGTCATCATGGGTCACTACGACACCAACTACCCGCTGCGCAATATCGGATACGTCGGCGCCAATGACGGCGGGTCTTCCACCGCGATCCTGCTCGAATACGCCAACCAGTTGCGCGACGGGGGAGCCGGCAAAAGGCGCGATGGCTATAGCGTCTGGCTCGTCTGGACCGATGGCGAAGAAGCGGTTAAGACATGGTCCGACACCGACAGTCTTTACGGCACCCGCCATCTGGCCCAGAAATGGGAAAAGGACGGCACGCTAAGGAAGATCAAAGCGCTCATGGTAATGGACATGATCGGCGATGCCGACCTGAACATCGACCGCGACACCAACAGCACGCCTTGGTTGCTCGATCTGATTTACGCTGCCGCCGAGCGCATAGGCTACCAGTCGCACTTCTACGCCCGTCAGGGCCCGATCGAAGACGATCACATCCCCTTCGTCAAGCGCGGCGTCCCGAGTGCCGACGTCATCGACCTCGATTACGGCTACAACAACGTCTTCCATCACACCGCGCAAGACACCATGGACAAGCTCAGCCCCAAAAGCCTGGAAATCGTAGGCGATACGATCCTCGGAACCATCCACATGCTCGACCAGCGCTAGCGCGGATCTAGCGCCAAACAAGGGCAAAGCGCTGCCGACCGAACGCCCGAAGTGACGCTACGACAGCGCTGCCCGTGCCAAGCTCAAACTGACTCCAGAATGAGTGACCGAAGCCAGGACTTCAAGTAATTGTTTAGGTACCCGAAAATAACAGAAACCCAGCGCTATTCTTTCCCCGCATTCCGAGCGTCCTCTGCGGTCAGATGCTTTTCCGGACGCAGCAACGGAAACAGAATCACATCGCGAATATTATGCGAGTCGGTGAACAGCATCGCCAGGCGATCTACTCCCAAGCCCACCCCGCCCGCCGGAGGCATGCCGTAACTCAGCGCGTTTATATAATTTTCGTCCATCTGGTGGGCTTCTTCGTCTCCGCGCTCGCGTTCTTTCAGTTGCGCTTCGAAGCGGCGCCGCTGATCTTCGGGATCGTTCAGTTCGCTGAAGCCGTTGGCGATTTCCATTTTCCCAGCGAATATCTCGAAGCGCTCGGTCCAGTCCGGCTCATCCGGCTTCTGCTTCGACAGCGGCGAGACTGCGGTGGGAAATTCGTAGATGATCGTCGGCTGCATCAAGTGTTCTTCGGCTATCGCCTCAAACAGATTCGCGATCGCCTTGCCCACCGGCGCCGCCGCATCGTAGCTCAAACTAATCCCCGCGCCGCGCACTCGCTCGACCAGCGCCTCGACCGGCTCGCGCGCCGCGAAGTCGTTGCGCTCGGGTTTTGCGCCCGCTTTCTCCGGCCAGAAGCGCACGATCGCCTCCCGCATCGTCATCCGCCGCCAGTTCGCGTGCGACCAGTCAATCTCATGCTCGCCCCACTTCGTCTTCGACCCCCCGGTCACATCTTTCACGGCCTGCTCGATCGCGCCCTGCGTCGTGTCGAGAATGCCGAGATAATCCGTGTAAGCCTGATACGCCTCGAGCATGGTGAACTCAGGATTCCATCTCCACCCCAGGCCCTCGTTGCGGAAGTTGCGGTTGATCTCATACACGCGATCGAATCCGCCCACCGTCAGCCGTTTCAAATAAAGTTCCGGAGCGATGCGCAGAAACAGATCCATATCGAGCGTGTTGTGATGCGTCTTAAACGGACGCGCCACCGCTCCGCCCGCGATCGGTTGCATCATCGGCGTCTCGACTTCCATGAATCCCTGCGCGTCGAAGTACCGCCGCAGCGATTGCACCAGCTTGCTGCGCTTCAAAAACACTTCGCGCACTTCCGGATTCATGACCAGATCGACGTAGCGTTGCCGGTAGCGCAACTCAACGTCGGTGAGCCCGTGAAACTTTTCCGGCAGCGGCAGCAGGTCTTTCGACAGGAACGTCAATTCTTCAGCATGAATGCTGAGTTCGCCCGTGCGCGTGCGAAACAGATATCCGCGAACCCCGATGTGATCGCCCAGGTCAAGCAACTTCCACAGTTCGAAGCCGGCATCGCCGACCGCGTCTTTCTTGACGTAGATCTGCAGCCGCTGCCCGTCCTGCTGCAAGTGCGCGAACCCGGCCTTGCCCATCAGCCGGATCGCCATGATGCGTCCCGCAACCCGCACCGTCACCCGCGGAGATTCCAGTTCCTCCGTCGTCTGCCCGCCATACTCGGCCAGAATCTGGGGCACGGTGTGGCTGAAGCTGTACTTCCGCGGATAAGTCGGATGCCCGAGAGCTTCAATCTTCTTCAGCTTCTCGCGCCGGATTTCATAGATATTTTCGTCGAGTGCCAATGTGGGTCCTTGCCCAGCAAAAAGTTAAACACTGGAGCAAGCGATTATAAATAACCACGCCCCACGAGGGTGCCCCACCCTTGCGCGTTCTGTGCGCAGGGTGGGGGTTTTGACTTTCGCCGACATTCACCACAAATGACTTCCTCTTGTTCTAACCGTCGGAAGAGAAGAAAAAGAGGGTGCCCCACCTTTCGCGCTTTTCGAAAGGTGGGCCGCCGGACTCGCTTTGAGGATCACACCCCTCAATCGCCGAATCTCTCCGCGGCGCGGGCCCTGGCCTTGGCGGCTTCTTCTTCCCGGTTCTTCGGCGGCGCGTTCGTGTCGAGCGCATGGAGAAGACGAGCCGAGACGCCGGCGATTTCATCGATCGCGGAGAGGAACGCAGCTTCATTCGCCTTCGACGGCTTATTGAAACCCGTGATTTTTCTCACGAACTGAAGCGAAGCCGCTCGCACCTCTTCGTCGGTAACGGGCGGATCGAAGTTGAAGAGGGTTTTGATATTCCGGCACATACAGCACAACCTCCCAGCGTGACCATTTTCTCACGAGCGGTGGGTGAGCGACTCCTTCCAGGAACTGGGTTGCGGTTATATCTGTACCATGGTACGTTGGTACCATGATGAATGAAGCAAAGATCAACGAAGCGAAGATCAACGAATCGCAACTCCTCATCGAACGTGTCCAGACCGGCGTCCGCATGGAAAAACGCCTCCTCAAAGTTCTCAAGGCGCTCGCCGAATATCACGACCTGTCCCTGGGAGACCTGCTCGAAGGCATCGTGCTCCACGCCTTCGACGGCAAGACTCCCTTCAGCTCCGAAAATCTTAAGCGCATTCACGACCTGAAAAAGTTCTACGCCCTCGATCTCGATTCCAGCGCCAGCCACCGTCTCACCGAGACAAAGCGCAGACCCGCAGGAAAGAAGGCCTCCTCAGGGAAAATAACCGCCGGGAAGAGAAAATGAATGGCGACCGCCAGCGCTCGGCCTGTGACCGGCTCCATCTGATCGAGGAGTTCGGACCGGACCAGATCTCCAGGTTCAGGTCACTCGCGACCACGCCTGGCGCGATTCCGCGTCCGTGATATCACACGTCAGTGTTTAGTTGTCCTTGAAGCCGCGGCGCTTCGGCGTTAGTATTCAAATTCGCTGTTATTGCGACTGCTTCGAGGGCTCATGCCGCAAAATTACGTTCCCATCTTCCTCTTCCTCGCCGTCGTCGGCATCCTGATTCCAGCCACGCTGCTGATCGCCGTAATCATCCGCACGCAAAGTCCCAACCGCGTGAAGCTGATGCCCTACGAGTGCGGCATAGATCCCTACGACAGCGCGCGCGGACGCTACACGGTTCGCTTTTACATCATCGCCATATTGTTCGTGGTCTTCGAAGTGGAAACGATTTTCCTGTTTCCCTGGGCGGTGAAGTTCAAGGCCCTCGGCGTCTTCGGGCTGATTGAGATGCTGGTCTTTCTCGGTATCCTGATCGTCGGCTACGTGTGGATCTGGAAGAAGGGCGCGCTCGAATGGGTGTAAGTTCGACGCGCCCAAATCCGGCTGCTTCCGAGGAGACCTACAGCGCGAGCCGCTGGACCGCGGGGAATCTGTGGTTCCCGACGCGCGTCGTGGTCAGCCCGCTGCGCGTAAGCCGCGTGAAGAGGCGTCTATTCGGCAGCAACGAGGAGAGCATCGCGATTTCCCAGGTAGCTTCGGTGAAGATTTCGACGGGAATCCTGTGGTCGGACATTCTGATCGAGTCCACCGGAGGCACCGATCCGATCACCAGTCACGGTCACCGCAAAGGCGACGCGTTGCGCATCCGCGACTTGATCGAAAGCTTTCAGGCGGCCCGGCGCTAGCGCACCAGTGAATGTGACCATGGTCGTTCGGATGACGGGCATTGTTTTGACGGGCATTGTTTTGACGGGCATTGTTTTGACGGGCATTGTTTTGACGGGCATTGTTTTGACGGGCATTGTTTTGACGGGCATTAGTTTTGACGGGCATGTGATGTCGGTCATTGACGGTGACGCAACCAGATGTTAGAAGTGAAAGTTTCCTAATACTTGCGCGGCTTTTGTAACGACACACCCTAGCATGGCCGAGGAAGTCAAAACGCCTGCTCCACCACCGCCGCCCCAACCCCAGCCGGCCAAAACCGGGCCGTCTGGGGGCCCGGAAGGTGAGAAGAAGCCGACGGCGGAAAAACCGGCAGCAGCGGCGCCTGCGAAGCCTGCGGCTCCGGCCAAGCCCGCTGGTCCCGTCCCGGTGCCGTGGACCTCGCCGCTGGTTGAAAAATACCGGAGCCAGTACGGTTCGGGCGTTGACGCGCAGACTTATCTTGGACAGAACTACCTTACCGTTGACCGCTCGCTGATTTCCGACATCCTGCGCCTGCTGCGCGGCGAAGAACAATTTGACTACTGCGTCGATATCACGGCAGTGCATTATCCGAAGCGCGAAAAACAATTCGACGTGGTATGGATCCTCTATTCTTTCCCGCGCAACGAGCGTGTGCGTGTGAAAACGCAGATTGCCGATGGCGCTTCGATCCCATCCAGCGTCTCGATTTGGCCGACTGCCAATTGGCTGGAGCGTGAGGTCTACGATATGTTCGGCATCCAGTTCGACGGCCATCCCGACCTGAAGCGCATTCTGCTGCCCGACGGCTGGAAAGGCTTCCCGCTGCGCAAGGACTACGGCATCCTGCAGCAAGACAAAGAATGGGTGCAGATCAATCTCGGAATCGAGAGCGGACAGTGAGCGACCGCACGAGCGATGCCTCGAACCGCGCACCTTCCGACGTTGATCGTTCCAATCTTGATTACGGAACTCCCGACAAGACCTATCTCGATTCGAACGAACTCATCATCAACATGGGGCCGCAGCATCCGGCGACGCACGGCGTGCTGCGCGTCATCCTGAAGCTCGACGGCGAAAAAGTTCTCGGCACCGAATGCGTCATCGGATACCTGCACCGCGGCGTGGAAAAAATCGCCGAGAACCGCACCTACACGATGTTCAATCCCTATGTAGACCGGATGGACTATTGCGCCGCCGTCTCAAATGGGCTCGGGTACTGCGAAGCGGTCGAGAAGTTGATGAATGTGGAGGCGCCGGCGAGAGCCAAATATATTCGGGTGATCCTGACCGAACTGCAACGCATCGCCAGCCACCAGCTTTGGCTGGGCACGCATGCGCTCGATATCGGAGCGATGACGCCGCTGTTCTATACGTTCCGAGATCGCGAGGAAATCCTGAAGATTTTCGAAAGGTACTGCGGCGCGCGCCTCACCACGCATGCCTTCCGCATCGGTGGCTGTCAGTATGAGACGTACGCCGGCTTCGAAAAAGACGTAAAGAATTTCCTGGCCTTCTTCGCACCGAAGATCGACGAATATGAAGCGCTGCTCACCACCAACCGCATCTGGCTGGAGCGCACAAAGAATGTCGGCGTGATCTCAGGAGCGGATTGCATTGCGCTCGGCGTAACCGGGCCGTTGTTGCGCGCCAGCGGCGTGAAGTGGGATCTGCGCAAAGCCCAGCCCTACGCGGCCTACTCCGAATTTGATTTCGAAATTCCGACCGGCGTAAACGGGGACACTTACGACCGGTACATGGTCCGCATGAAAGAAATGCGCCAGTCGATGCGCATCATCGAGCAAGCGGTCAGCGGTATTCCCGAAGGCCCGATCATGGGCAAAGTGCCCAAGGTGATCAAGCCGCCGGTGGGCGAAATCTATCATTCGATCGAAGCGCCGAAAGGCGAGCTCGGATACTTCATCGTCAGCGACGGCTCGACGCAGCCCTACCGCTTGCGCGTGCGCCCGCCATCGTTCGTTAACTTGCAGGCGCTCGACCTAATGGTGCGCGGCCTGCTTGTTGCCGACGTGATCGCCGTCATCGGCACGATTGACATCGTGCTCGGCGAGGTGGACCGCTGATGCCGAATTTCATCATGTCGTATCTCGACCCCAAGGTGACGGTGACGCCGGGCTCTGCGGGGAACCAGTTCTGGGCGCTGATGTACGTGCTCATCATTTTCGCGGGAGTGTCGGTGGCCGTGATTTGCATGAACTGGATCGAGCGCAAGGCGCTGGCGCACTTCCAGGTTCGCCTTGGCCCCATGCGCGTGGGCCCGCACGGATTGCTGCAGCCCATTGCTGACGCGGTCAAGCTGATGATTAAGGAAGACATCATTCCCGCCGAAGCCGACCAGTTCGTTTTCTGGATCGCGCCGATGATCGGACTGCTTGCGGCATTCACGGTTTATACCGTGATTCCGTTCGGCCCTTCGCAGGCGGTGAGCGACATGAACATCGGCATCTTATTTATGCTCGGTGTCTCGTCGCTTGGCGTGCTCGGCATCGTGGTCTCTGGATGGGCCTCAAACTCGCACTATCCGCTGATCGGCGCGCTGCGGTCGAGCGCGCAGATGGTATCGTATGAAGTCGCCATGGGACTGGCCGTGGTCTCGGCGATCCTGATGACCAGCCTGAACGCAAGCGGCACGGGCACGCTGAGCATGATCGGGATCGTCCAGGCACAACAGCAGCAGGGCGTCTGGTTCATCTTTAAATTCTTTCCCCTCGGCTTCATCGCGTTTGTGATTTTCGCCATCGCCATGGTCGCTGAGACCAACCGCGCGCCCTTTGACCTGGCCGAAGCAGAATCGGAACTGACCGCCGGATATCACACCGAGTACAGTGGGCTGCGCTGGTCACTATTCATGCTCGCCGAGTATGCGGCCATGATCGCCGTCTCTTCGATCGCGGTCACGCTCTGGCTCGGCGGATGGATGCGTCCGTTCCCGAACCTGCTGCACGCCCCGGCCTGGGACTTTATCTTCTCTTTGTTCCCCGGACTCACATTCGGAGGGCTGGCGGCGATTACTTTTATTGAAGCGGCTCGGATGCCGACGCAATCATTCTTCAAGATTCAGCGCATCGGGCTTGCAGTTTTTGCAGCGCTGCTCGGCTTCATCGCGCTGCTACTGCTGGTGATTGCGGTCGCAGGCCGTTCCGCGGACACGAGTGTGGCGGCGAGGTTCCGCGAAGGCATCGACTACGTATATTGGTTCGTGCTGAAAGTCGCCGGTTTCATGTATCTGTTCATCTGGTATCGCGCGACGTGGCCGCGTTACCGCTTCGACCAGTTGATGAAGATCGGATGGAAAGTGATGCTGCCGATTTCGCTCGGCGTGCTGGTCGTGACCGCCATCGTGGGGGTGATTTTTTCATGAACCCCGGAATGAGCGCCGGTTTGAACTCAGCCATCAATGCAGGCATGGCCCCGGTTGGGACGCCATGGTTCTTTTATGTGCTGGCGGGACTGGCCGTCGCCAGTGGCGTAGCGGTCATCACGCGGCGGAACGCCGTGCATTCCGCGCTGGCGCTGATTGTGACCCTGCTCGCGGTGGCGGGCCTCTACTTAATGTTGTATGCCCCGTTCGTCGCTGGCGTGCAGATTATCGTCTACGCGGGCGGAATCATGGTGCTGTTCCTGTTCGTGATCATGCTGGTAAACATCGATCGCTCGTCGAAGGAACGGCAGTTCAATCGTATCTGGCCGGTAGGATTGGCAGCGGCGTGCGCTTTGCTGGCGTTGTTTGTGTCCGCGATCGCGAAGGGCAAGGCGCTGTTTCCGGATCGCATGATAACGCTGCCCGAGTCGTCGAACACGCAGCAGATCGCCACCATGCTGTACGGAGAGGCTGGCAAGATGGGTCAATATACGTTTGCCTTCGAGATCGCTTCGCTGCTGTTGCTGGTGGCGATTTTGGGGGCGGTAATTATGACGAAGAAGAAGATTTGAAACCAGCTGCTGGCTACTAGCTCCTAGCTTCTTGCTAGCAGCTAGTAGCCAGGAGCTAGAGGCTTAATTATGGCTGAAATCACCACGCTTCACTATCTCGTCGTTGCGGCGGCACTGTTCGTGCTGGGTGTGATCGGTGTGCTCACACGCCGCAACGTGGTGATTGTGCTGATGTCGATCGAGCTGATCCTGAACGCGGTGAACCTGAACCTGGTGGCGTTCTCGCGCATGTGGGGAAACCTGCATGGGCAGGTGTTCGCGATCTTTATTACGGTGGATGCTGCTGCCGAAGCCGCCGTAGGCCTCGGCATTTTGATCTCCTTCTTCCGGAATAAAGAGACGATCAATGTGGATGAGATTGATTTGTTGAAATGGTAGAGAGCTGCGAGCTGCGAGCTTCGAGCAGGCGCTTCTGGCTACTGGCTGCTGGCAAGCAAAGGCGAATAGCGAACGACTAACGACCGACGACTAACGACATGTTCTTTCTTAACCACATCTGGCTGATCCCGCTGTTCCCGGCCTTCGGGGCCGCGATGATGTTTTTTTTCGGCCGGCGACTGCAGAAGGCCACGGTCAGCGCGGTCTGCGTCGGCGTGGTCGTCCTCGCGTTCCTGTTCGCCTGCTTCACGGTCGTCGAGTACACGCACTTCGCGCATGGCACGGGACGTCCCTTCGAGAAAATTGTTTACACGTGGCTCGGCAGCGGCGATGGGCATCTGAATTTCGTTAAGCGCGACGGGAGGCTCGCCTCATTCAACGCCGACGCGGGATTCCTGCTCGATCCGCTTTCTTCTATCTGGCTGCTTTTCGTGACCGGCGTGGGCATGGTGATCCACATTTACTCTGTCGGATACATGGCGCACGAAGGGGGCTACTACCGCTTCTTCGGATACATGAACCTGTTCATGTTTACGATGCTTTTGCTCATCCTGGCGAATAACTACATGCTGTTGTTCGTGGGATGGGAAGGCGTGGGCTTGTGCTCGTATCTGCTGATTGGTTTTTACTTTCATCGCAAGTCGGCCAGCGATGCAGCCAGCAAAGCGTTCATCGTGAACCGTATCGGCGATGCCGGATTCATTCTTGGCGCGCTTGCGCTCTCCTGGTATCTGGGCTCGTTTCGCTTCATCGACATTAACGCGCTGGCGCACAGTGGACACTTCGCGATCGGCGATCCCGTGCTGACGGCCGCCGCGCTGCTGCTGTTCGTTGGAGCTTGCGGTAAGTCGGCGCAGATTCCTCTCTATGTCTGGCTGCCCGACGCGATGGAAGGACCTACGCCAGTTTCCGCGCTGATCCACGCCGCGACCATGGTGACGGCGGGCGTGTATATGGTGGCCCGTTCGAATGCTGTGTACATGCTGGCGCCGACGGCGATGAAAACCGTGGCCATCATCGGCGCGCTCACGGCCGTGTTCGCCGCGTCCATCGCGCTAGTGCAGAACGACATCAAGCGGGTGCTTGCCTACTCCACCATTTCGCAGTTGGGATACATGTTCCTGGCGCTCGGCGTCGGCGCCTTTGCGGCGGGCGTTTTCCATGTGTTCACGCATGCGTTTTTCAAGGCGCTGCTCTTCCTCGGCGCGGGTTCGGTGATTCACGCCATGAGCGGCGAGCAGGATATGCGCTACATGGGCGACCTGCGCGGGCGCATCTCCACTACATACAAGACGATGTTGATCGGGACGCTGGCGATCGCGGGCATCCCACCCCTGGCAGGCTTCTTTTCGAAGGACGAAATCCTCTGGCAGGCGTGGCGTTCCGCCGAGGGCGGCTTCCCATATCTCTGGCTGATCGGATTTGGCACCGCGCTGATGACCGCGTTCTACATGGCCCGGCTCATCTTCCTGACTTTCTGGGGGCAGCCACGGATGAGCCATGAAGTCGAGCACCACGTTCATGAATCGCCCAAGTCCATGACGGGCCCGCTGGTCGTCTTGGCAATCGGCTCGGTCTGCGCGGGATGGCTGGGTGTGCCGGCGAGTTTCGGTGGGAGGAACGTCTTTGGAAAGTTTCTGGAGCCGGTATTCGCGCAAGAGGTCGCCGCTTCCGTCGCGCCGCGGGAGCCGGCTGGCGAAGAGCATCGCGGCCTGGAATGGACGCTGATGGTGCTCTCCGTCGGGGCTGCGGTCGTGGGTGGAGGATGGGCCCATCATTACTATGCGAAGGCCGGCAAAGATTACCCGGAGCCCATTGCCGTCGACGCGCCGCCGCTCTACACCGTGCTGTACAACAAGTATTTTGTTGACGAGGCCTACGACTATGTTTTCACTGGACGCCGCAAGATCGGCGACGTCCGGCTGGGCGCCATGGGCGCGGGTCAGGCGTCATCATGGTTTGACGCCAAGATCATCGACGGAACCGTGAACGATGTGGGTTGGGTCACACGCGCGGTCGCCACGCTTTCGACCTGGTGGGATAAGTGGATCATTGACGGTCTCGGAGTGAACGGCCCGGCCATTCTTGCGCGGATGATGTCTTATCCGGCACGCCTGTTCGAATGGGGACTGGTGCAGTGGTACGCGCTGGTCATGATAGCGGGACTGTTGGGATTTGGCGTTTATTACGTGTGGAAGTGAGCTGCGAGCTACGAGCCACGAGCTTTGAGCAGGCAGGCTGGATTTGGGTTGCTCGCAGCTCGTAGCCGGTAGCTCGTAGCCAAGGCTTTCTTATGCAGAATCACATACTATCCATCATTCTCTTCACGCCGCTCGTGGGCGCGATTGTTCTCCTGTTTGTTCCTAAGGAGAACAAGGACGCGATCCGCTGGATTGCGAACCTCTTCGCGCTCGCCGGGTTCCTGATCTCGCTGCCGCTGGTGCCGATGTTCTGGGCGCTGCGTTTCGACACGACGCAGCAGTTCAAGTTCCTTGAGGGCACAGCGAACAACTGGATCCCCTCGATTGGCGCCGGCTACAACCTGGGCATTGACGGCATCTCGTTTCTGCTGATCATGCTGACCACGCTGCTGGGATGGGTCTCGATTCTCTCTTCGTGGACCGCCATCGAAATCCGGGTAAAGGAATATTACGTCTGGTTCCTGGTGTTGCAGACCGGGATGCTCGGCGTCTTCATGGCGCTCGATTTTTTCCTCTTCTTCGTTTTCTGGGAAGCGATGCTGGTGCCGATGTATCTGCTGATCGGCATCTGGGGCGGACCCAACAAGCTCTACGCCGCGATCAAGTTCTTCCTGTACACACTGCTGGGCTCCGTGCTGATGTTGCTTGGCATCCTGTTCTTGTACTTCCATCACCACACAGTTACTGGCGTTTTCACGTTCAGCATTCCAGAGCTTTATAAGACGGCGCCGCTGATTCCATTCCATTACGCCATCTGGCTCTTCATTGCTTTCTTTATTGGATTTGCCATCAAAGTTCCGATGTTTCCGTTCCACACGTGGCTGCCGGATGCGCACGTTGAAGCGCCCACCGCCGGCTCTGTCATTCTGGCGGGCGTTCTGCTGAAGATGGGGACATACGGATTCGTGCGCTTCTCGCTGCCATTCTTTCCCGCGGTTGTGTCGCATCCCAAAGTGCAAAGCTGGATGATCGGGATCTCGCTGGTTGGCATCATCTATGGCGCGCTGGTTTCGCTCATGCAGAAGGACATGAAAAAGCTGGTGGCATACTCGTCGGTCAGCCACCTGGGCTTCTGCACGCTCGGGATTTTTGCACTGAATTCGATGGGATTGAGTGGCTCGGTGCTGCAGCAAGTCAATCACGGCATCTCGACCGGGGCGCTGTTCTTGATTGTTGGCATTTTGTATGAGCGGCGGCACACGCGTGAGATCGCGGAGTATGGCGGCATCTCGAACGTGATGCCGCTCTACGCGACGATCACGATGATCATGTTCCTCTCGTCAATGGGGTTGCCGCTGCTGAACGGGTTTGTCGGCGAGTTCACGATCCTGCAGGGAGCATTCACCGCGAACTGGAAGTGGGCAGCGTGGGCGGCGCCGGGCGTGGTTCTGGCCGCCGCTTATCTGCTCTGGCTCTATCAGCGCGTTTTCTTCGGGACGGTGACAAATCCCAAGAACGAAAAGCTGCACGATCTTACGCCGCGCGAAATTCTTACGTTCGTGCCGCTGATCATTATGGCGTTATGGATCGGGCTTTATCCGAAACCGTTTTTCCAGATCCTCGAACAACCGGTCAATCAGATTGTGCAGACGATTCATAACAACACCAATGCGAACGCACCGGTGAACGCGCAGGTTGCGCCCGCGCCAGCTCGGCAGGCGGCCGCCGCCGTCGGATCGAACGTCGTCGGACAGAACGTCGCCGCAGCGAAAGCGAGTAACTAAGTGCGAGGCCTCTCACCAACTGAATACCGGTTGATGTTGCCGATGGTGGAACTTACCATTTTCGCGCTCGGCATTCTGCTGATTGACCTGATGGTTCCGCGGGGATGGAAATGGATCAACGCCGTGGGCGCCTTTGTCGGCGTGGTGTTTGCGGCCGTGTGCGTATGGCAAATTCAGTCGATGCTGCCGAGGGGCGCGGCCGGATTTTATAACTCGCTGTTGGTCGACCACTTCGCCATCTATTTCTGGTATCTGTTTCTGGCGGGAGCGGCAATTGCCATCCTGATGTCGGTGCACTATCTCGACCTTGAAGATGAACACCACGGCGAGTACTATGCTTTGCTGCTGCTTTCCGTGGTGGGCATGATGTGCATGGCGGCGGGAATCGACATCGTGCTGCTCTTCATCGGGCTCGAGCTGATGGCGATCTCCACTTACGTGCTGGTTGGTTTTTTGCGCCGCGATCGGCGCTCGAACGAAGCAGCCTTGAAGTATCTGCTGCTCGGGGCATTTTCGTCGGGCATCTTTGCGTATGGGCTTTCGCTCTTCTACGGACTTTCCGGCAGCACCAATCTGGCGGTCATTGCGCGCGCGGTCTCGGCGCAGAATCCGCACAATCCGGTGATGGTGATCGCGCTGCTGACGACCATGGTCGGATTGCTGTTCAAGATTGCCGCCGTTCCATTTCATCAATGGGCGCCGGACGCTTACGAAGGCGCACCCACCAGCATTACCGGCTTCATGTCGGTGGCGGTGAAAGCGGCGGCTTGGGCGCTGCTGCTGCGCATACTGCTGTTTGGGTTGTGGCCGCTGCGCTCGATCTACACTCCCGTGATTGTGGTTGTCGCCATCGCGACCATGACCGGCGCCAACTTCGCGGCGCTGACGCAGACGAACACCAAACGGCTGCTTGCCTACTCCTCAATTGCGCACGTTGGCTACATGCTGCTGGCGTTTGTGGCCATCGGAACTTCGCAGCCCGGCAGCCCTGGCTTTCAGGACGGCTTCAAGGGAATTCTGATCTACTTGCTGGTCTACACGTTCATGAATCTGGGTGCGTTCGCAGTAATCACGTCGTTGCGGCAGCGCAACGTGATTGGCGACGAGCTCGACGATATGGCCGGGCTCTACAAGCGCGCTCCGGTCGAAGCCGCGCTCATGCTGCTATTTCTGCTTTCGCTCGCCGGCATTCCGCCCGCCGCCGGGTTCCTGGGTAAGTACTACATCTTTCTGAGCCTGATCGAAAGCGGACATTACGGATTGGCCTCGCTCGGCGTGGTGTACTCGCTGTTCGGACTTTATTACTACTTGAAGATTGCGAACGCCATGCTGATGCGCGCGCCGATGGAGAGCGGAAGACTGCCGGTGAGTCTCGGAATGCGTTGCGCGGTGGGCGTGACAGCGCTGGCGACGATCGTAATCGGAGTTTATCCGGAGCCGTTTATTCGCGGCGTGAACTGGTCGCTGAATATTGCGCAATCGCCGCACGTGGCCGCGGTGTTGAAGTGAGGCTGTTAGCTTTTGGCTGTTAGCTCTTGGCTTTAAGCTCTGGGAACCCGGCAAACTGCAGATCCCTCGTTTCGCTCGGAATGACGAATCATAAAATTGTTTATAAAAAGTGCGACTGCTGAGCTTGCAAGCTGACGGCTTGGGTTAGAATTCCTCCGAATGACCGAAGAGCCTAGCCTCGAGTCTGACACGTCTTCAAGTTCGAAGAAGAAAGATCCTCTCGTTTCGCTTGCTCGCTATTCCGAGGTGGGGTTTATTATTCCGGCGGCCATCCTGCTTGGCTTTTTCTTGGGCAAGCTGGCCGATTACTGGCTGCATACTAAGTGGCTCTATCTGGTTGGGCTGTTGTTTGGCGCGGTGGTTGGATTTTGGCAGATGATCCGCATGGCCATGGGCGCTTACAAAGATAAATAATGAATGAGCGTGAGCATCTTGACCGGACCGCGGAGACTTCACCGGGGGAGACTCTCGATGAGGGCACAATTCATGAGCGCATGATCGATGAGCTCTCAATCTATGAGCGCATCATTCCGCGCGTGCTGCGCAACATGCTGGTGGTGAGCGTTCTGCTGCTGGGGCCGGCGTTCTGGTTTTACCGTTGGGCGGGATCGATTGGGTTTGCCTTCGGGGCCGCGGTTTCCTACGTCAATTTCCGCTCGCTGACGCGAGGCGTCGAAGGACTTGCCGATCGCATCGTCAACCGGAACAGCCGGGAGAAAGGCGGCTGGATCATCCTGCGCTTTCTGGTGCGCTACGGGTTGGTGGGAGCCGCTGCCTATGCTATATTCAGGAGTTCTTCCCTGGCGTTTCGCGGCTTTCTGTGGGGCTTGTGCGTGCCAGTGGCGGCCCTGATGGCCGAGGCGGCATGGGAGGGGTACACAGCCTTCCGGCGGGGAGGGTAGGGTCGCCGGTTGCGGCGGTCTATTGAAAAGTCTTAAAGATTGTCATCCCGAGCGAAGCGAGGGATCTGCAATCTTTCAATTGTCAGCAGACTACATGTCCCTCGCTTCGTTCGGGATGACAAATCATAAGTAGGTGTTGACAAGTCCTATAGGTACCGAAGTCTGAAAATGGAACAGCTGGCTTTTACCGCACTTCTGAATCGTCTGTTCGGCGCGCCGGTGCTGGCGTTGCTGCTGAAGCTGCACATTCATCCGAAGTATCCGGCGGCTCCGATCACGAACGCCTTCGCGATGGAACTGCTGGTTGTGCTGTTGCTGACGATATTTTTCATTGCCGTGCGCACACGGCTTTCGGTGGAGCGTCCGGGTGGGTTGCAGCACACGATGGAAGCGATCTACGGCTTTATCGCTGACATGGCCGATGAGGTGATCGGGCATCATGGTCAAAAGTACGTTCCCTACCTGGTCGCGCTCGGCATGTTCATCCTGAGTTGCAATCTGATTGGTCTGGTGCCGGGACTGGAATCACCAACCGGAGTGCCGATTGTGCCGCTCGGATGCGCGCTGCTGACGTGGGTCTACTATCAGTATCAAGGAGTGCGAACGGACGGACCCATCGGCTATTTGAAACGCTTCATCGGGCCGCGGGATAACGAAGTGCCTCTGGCTCTGCGTGTGTTCTTGCCTTTCCTGATGTTCCCGCTTGAGGTGTTCAGCCATATTGCCCGGGCCATGTCGCTGACGATTCGTCTTTTTGCCAACATGTTCGCCGGAGAGATGGTCACGCTGGTGTTCTTTTCGCTCATACCGTTGGGGATCCCGGTGGTGTTCGAGGGACTGCACATCGGCGTGTCGTTCGTTCAGACGTATGTTTTTGTGCTGCTGGCCTGCGTATACTTGGGTGAGGCGACAGGGCAGGAACACTAGAGAAGGTCTCAGGTCCTAGGTGTCAGGTCTCAAGGAAGAGGCATTCGGGTTTCCTTGAGACCTTAGACCTGGTCCCCGACACCTGTTTGACACCTGCCTTTCAGCGTGAGGGCGTCGGCTTCAGAAGCGCGGCGTCAACCACCCACTGGCGGCAATTCATATTAAGGAGAAGCACAATGCGGAAATTCGTGATGTTGATGTTTGTAATGTTAATAGCGTCGGTGATGGCGGTGCCGACGTTTGCGCAGGGCACGACTGGAGCGGTTGCGACCACGAACTGGGTGGCGCTGACTTCCGGTTTTGCGCTTGCACTGGCGGCGGGGCTGGCGGCACTGGGACAGGCGAGAGTGGCGGGAGCGGCCTGCGAAGCGCTGGGACGCAATCCGGCGGCGCGTCCTGGAATTATGGTCGCGCTGATTCTTGGCCTCGCCTTCATCGAGTCCCTGGTGTTGTACGTGCTGGTAATTGTTTTTGTGAAGGTGGTATAAGCGAGTTGGCGGTTTCTTGAACTTGGTTTGTGAAAAGGCCTCTGCGCGCAGCAGGGGCTTTTTCTTTTGCGGCAGCATCGGTGTGCGCGAGTGATGGGTGCGGGCAGACGCGGCAAGCCGCGTCTCTACGATTATTTTCATGAACGTGGCGCAGGGCGCGCCCTAGCGCGAATCTAGAGTTGTTGTGGCTGCACGCAGTCTGCCGAGGGCGCTCGCTTGGACGGGCGAGGGCGCCCGTCCCTACACGAGCTATCGCTACGTTTTTCGTTGGCCGTCCCAGTCGGCGGAGCGATTGTCGGGAAGTTTTTGCAGGGCCTCGACCAGGACGCGGCGGAGGCGGTAGCGGCTGTCGAGGTCCATGCTGACGAACTCGAAACCGATTTCATTGACTCGGGCGCGGCGGAGCAGAACCTCGCCACGGATTTTTTTTACACCCAGAGAGATTTCAACGTGGGCTTCGGAGCCGACCCGGAGATTGTCGCTGCGCGTGCCCATGCCGCCGCCGAGACTCATCTCCCGCATGACGATGTTCGACTTTCCCCAGGAACTGGAAAGAGTGGCGGAGAGAGTGCGCGGCAAGATGATGCGTTCGTAGCGGCGCTGGCGGACCCA